>JAACFO010000055.1 GCA_009937425.1 Gammaproteobacteria bacterium | reverse complement strand
TCGCGCAAATGCATACCGCGCCGCTCGTCGCAGATCCAACCGGTGATACCCACGTGCAAATCCAGCTCCAGATAGCGATCGAGTTCCGACGCCTCCCCCGTGAAACAATGGATAACCGCCGGCCCGAGCCGCGACTGGTACTCGCCGAGTATCGCCACGAAACGATCGTGGGCGTCGCGCTCATGCATGAACACGGGCATTGCGAGCTCCGCCGCGAGCTCGAGCTGCGCGGCAAACACTTTCTCCTGGATCGGTCGCGGCGAGAAATCCCGATTGAAATCGAGTCCGGCCTCCCCGACCGCCACCACAACCGGGGATTGTGCGAGTTCCCGGATCACCGTGGCGGTGTCATGGGTCCATTCCCTGGCGAGATGCGGATGCACACCGGCGGTTGCAAACAGCACGCCGGGATTGACCGCGGCAATGTCGTGGGCCGTGCGGCTCTCGCTCTCACTGGCGCCGGTGACGACTATCTGCGCGACCCCGGCCCCACGAGCCCGCTCCAACACCTGGGGCAGATCGTGGCGAAAGCTATCGTGGCCCAGGTTCGCGCCGATATCGATGAGTTCCACGGCGTTCACCACAACGACGACGTGGTGAACGCCACGCAGGAGCGAATCGGATCGTGAACCTTCTCGGCGTCTATGTCTTTACTACCAGCGTACCCGCGATCTTGTCGTGCCATCCCTGCTTGCGCTTGTCGAACGCAACCCACAGAAAACCGAGGCCAAAGACGAAAGCGGATATAAAGTAACCGACATAGCGAACGATGAGTTGACCGGTGCTTGGCTCACCCAGCGTCTTTGCGTCGACGATCTTTGCCGATACCACCATCTTCCCGGGTGTGGTGGCTTTCCACATCCAGAAGCCCACGATCAAAATCGCGGGCAGCAACAGTTGCACAATCATACTGCCGGCAGCTCCCTGCATGGCCGCGCCCGCCATCTCCGCGGAGGCGTCGGGACCCATGGTGGCCATCGCCATGAAGTCCTGACCGAATACCGCAAGCAGCACGAGCACCAGAACGATGGTTACCCATATGTTGTCGATGAGCATGGCAAGAAAACGCGCCCAGAAGCCTACGTACCGGGGCTCCGCGGCGCCACCTGCGCTGTTGGTTAACTGCTCTTCCATTTTCTCAGTCTCCGTGACGTTTGTTTCCAGTTCGACGCGTGACTACGGCGCGTCTTGGTCACACTGAGTATAGTCCGCAGTGGCATTCCAACATGGTCTCTATGGTTCAGGCCCCAAGCCTCAGGGCTGTGTAATGGAAATATGCCCGGGCTGGCGGCTGACCCGGGTGAGCCACCCGCGGATAGCGGGGAAATCTGCAAGATCAAAATCGCCTTCACCGGCTACATGGGTGTATGCATAGAGTGCGATATCGGCGATGGTAAATTGCTCGGCGACGAAAAAGCTGCGATCGGCGAGATGGCCCTCCATAACACCGAGCGCCCTGTATCCCGGCTCTCGCTTCGATTCCACGAGCGCGCGGCGCTCGTCGGTAAGTTCGAGATGCTTGAGAACGTGTCGCGCCACGGCAATATTCGGCTCGTGGCTGTACTGCTCAAAAAACATCCACTGGAGTACCTTTGCACGCTCGAGATTGTCCTCTGGTAACAATGCCGTGCCTGCCGCGAGATAGAAAATAATCGCGTTAGATTCGCAAAGCACATCGCCATTCGCGAGCACGATTGCCGGAACCTTACCGTTCGGGTTCGTGGCGAGATACTCCGGGGTGCGTGTCTCACCGCTGTCGGTGTCAAGCTGAATGCGTTCGAAGGGCAACCCCAAATGCGCAAGCACCAGCCGCACCTTGTAGGCGTTGCCGGAATCCGCATTGTCATACAGCTTCAACACTGCTGGTCGGTGCTCAGCTTGCGGGACTCGGAACGGGCGCCGACATTACGCCGATGCGAGGCAATGCGAGCACGCACAGGAATATTACGCCGGCAACGGCGGTCATTGCTATGAACATACCGTCGAAACCCGTCGTCTCGTGCAGCAAAGCAACCAGCGGGATAGCGGCCGCGGCGACACTGAAACCCAGGACAAACTTAATCGCATAGATGCGGCTGCGGTACTGCGGCGTGGTGATGCGCGACAACAAAGCATCATTGATCGGGATCTGACCGAAGATGAGTAGCATGAATACCACCGCGCCGACCAGAATCGGTAATCCGGACAGACCCACGGCCAGCATGAAAACTGGAATCTGTAATCCGGCTACGAATGCGAAGACTGTGCGAATGGAATGGCGGTCCACCAAGTGACCGATGACAATCTGCGCCATCGAGGCGACGGCAAAGACGCCGAAGGCCGAGACACCGATCGCGGTGGCGCTGTCGTAGACACCGCTCAAGCGCTCCTCGAGTATCTTCGGCAATGCGAAGGTCATGGACTGAAAGATGAAGCTGCCCAACGTGGTGGTGAGAGCGATAATGGCGAAAATCGTCAGCAGCACGCGCTTGTCCAGAATGGCTGCGGCCCGCTTCGCGCCACTGGCCTGCTTGGCGCCCGCCGCACTGTGGGTTCTGCACAAAAACGCGTAAGCAAGTCCGGTGACGATTGCCCCGACCCCGGGCACCACGAATGCGGCGCGCCAGCCCGAGATGTCGATGAGCGCGCCGGCGACGATGGCTGCGCTGGCGACACCCATGTTTCCCCACACCCCGTTAACACCAAGGGCAACGCCGGTTTTCACGGGCCGCAATTCCACCACCATGGTAATTCCCACCGGATGATAGATGGCGGCGAATACGCCGATCAAAAACAAGCCTGCACCAATCTCCAGGGGGGTCCGGGCGAGGCTCGTGAGCATCGCGCTGATTCCGATACCAAGAAAGAACACGATCATCATGCCGCGCCGGCTCCAGCGGTCCGCCAACCACCCCGCCGGCAGGGCAAATGCACCGAAGGCGATGAATCCGGGTGTGGCGTACACGATGAGATCCGAGTAACTCATTTGGAAGGCCCGGGGCAGCACCAATGCCGCCACCGTGGCGTAGATGAGGATGAACAAATGGTCGTAAAAATGCCCCAGATTGAGGAACAAGAACTCGAGGCGATTATTACCGGCCATGGCTCGATCTCCCGTCGCGGACCCGGGCCCAGTGTGCGCCCACCCTGGCCTGGAAACTTACGACAATTGGTCAAAAAATGTCGAGAGACGGACAACACTCCTGCCCCTCTCCCGCAAGCGGGAGAGGGGACCCTTCGTTGGTTGCTGTGCCGAAAGCACCACCTCTTCCCCCTCTCCCTCCGGGAGAGGGGACCCTTCGTTGGTTGCTGTGCCGAAAACACCACCTCTTCCCCCTCTCCCTCGGGGAGAGGGCCGGGGTGAGGGAACCAACCCGCTCCCCTCCCTCCCCCCTCACCTCCCCGCGAGCTATGATTCTGCGTAGTTCAAACAGGGCATCAGACCCGGACGCCGGATGTCGCCGCTGCAATCACTACTGGACGCTTTTCATCGCGGTGAGGTCGGCTTCGAGGAGCTGGACGCCGCCGTGGACGCATGTCTGCGTGAGGACCCCCAGGGGGGCGATGAGGTCGCCAGGCTCCTCGACGCAGCCCGTGGCCGGGGTCTGCCGCAGGACGTCCATGAGGCCCTGCTTTCCAGGCTCGCCCGCCACGGGGACGCCGGCGCATCGGGCACGACCCTGGGCGGGTCCAGGGCCGCAATAACGACGAGCGGGAGTTTTTCCCCATCTCCCATGGACGGCTCGCCGGAGCTCGGCGAGGGTGACCACCTGCGCAGCCGCTTCGAACTCATCTCGAAGCTTGGCGAGGGCGGTATGGGGGCCGTGTGGAAGGGCAAGGACCTTCTCAAGGAGGAGGCCAAGGACCGCAATCCCTTTGTCGCCATCAAGTTGCTGCAGAAAAACTTCAAAGAGCATCCGGACGCCTTCGTCGCCCTGCAGCGTGAGACCGCCAAGCAACAGCGCCTGGCCCATCCTAATGTCGCCACGGTGTTCAGCTTCGATCGGGACACGGATTCCGGCGCCGTCTTCATGTCCATGGACCTGCTGGAAGGCGAGTCCCTGGACGAGTTCATTCGCGACCTGCCCGAGGGCGGCCTGGACGAAGCCGAGGCCATGTCCATCATCCAGCAGTTGGCCGCGGGACTCGCCTACGCCCATCAGAACGAACTCGTGCACTCGGATCTAAAACCCGGCAACTGCTTCCTCACCAACGACGGAACAGTAAAGCTGCTGGACTTCGGAATCGCCAGGGCCTCGAAGACGAAAGCCGACGCCGAAGGAGTAACAACACTCTTCGACCCCGGCGAGCTCGGTGCAATCACCCCCGCCTACGCCACCATAGAGATGTTCGAAGGCCACGAGCCCGACCCCCGCGACGACATCTACGCCCTTGGCATCATGGCTTATCAGCTGCTCACGGGCAGACATCCCTACGACAAAATGAGCGCCCCGCGAGCACTGGACCAGGAGCTCGTGCCGGAACCCATCGCCAAGCTTTCCAAGCGCCAGAATCGGGGGCTGGCGCGGGCGCTGTCCCTGGACCGGGACAGGCGTACCGCATCGGTCGAACAGTTCATCGACGACATCCAGCGCAAGACGAACCTGCGCATTTACGGTATCGCGGCGTCGGTGATTGCAGTGGCGCTGATTACCGTTCTCTCGTACGCGCAGATTACGGACTTCGTGCGCGGGGAAGAGAACGAGAACATCATCGGAGTTCTCGAGCGGGGCGGCGTCGCAAATATCGCCGAAGGCCTCGCCATGATCCAAGCACTCGAGTCCGACGCGCAACGCCGCGACATACTCAAGGACACGCGCACCAGGGATGCTGTGGTCCAACACATTGCGAAAGGCGACCGCCACAGCATCCGTGAGGGCTTGAGTTTAATCCGCCCATTCGACAGTGAATGGCAACAAGATGTACGCGAATCCCCGGATGCGCGCGACGTCATCATTCAATACTACGAACACCGCGTCGACGCGGCATTTTATCCAGCCGAAGGCCGATACGACTATGGCAAAGCGAGCGAGCAAATCCAGGTACTGGGATCTTTGTACCCCAATTCCGCTGCGGTTTTGAGAGCGAGAAACGGCCTGGAACTGCGTCGCAAGAATGAGATCGACCGGCTCACCAAAGTGTACGGCGAGCTCCTCGATGATGTTCAATCGCCAGGCCCGGACGACGAAAATCTCGGCGACGTATTGCAGGCGATTCGTCTACTCGACCCGGAACATCCAATACTCAAAGACCCGCATCTCGCGGTGGCTTTCACCGAACAGGTGCGTGCCACCATGGATGCCGGTGATCTAACCAGCGCCGGGATCATCATGGATCTGGCCGCTGAGCTCGTTCCCGGCGATCCGGGTCTCGCGCGGTTGAACGACCAGCTGGCGGCAAGGCTCGAGCAAGAGCGCCGTGATCGGCTCGCCATGGAACTGCGTGGGCGTCTGGAGCGCGAACGCGGATCGCTCAATTCACTGGCGGATTTTCGACGCGTGCAGAACGATCTGATGATGCTCGAGAGTGTGCGCCCCCAGGATTCGATGCTGAAGGATCTACGTTGGCAGCTGGAACAGATATTCCTATCGGGTTTCGACGGGTTCATCGCGGCGCAACGCTGGCAGGACGCGGAGGATCTGCTCGTCGATTTTGCGCGTTTCTTCGAGATCCCCTATGTGGTAGCCCAACGCACACGGCTGAGCGACGCCGAAAAGTCCCATGAATATATCGTACCGGCGACCCAGTCGCGGCAAAAGCTCCTGGCGGCGCGGGCCAAAACCATCAACGAACTCCTCAAGCAGCCGCTGCTGACCCCGGAATGGGAGGCGGAGTTCGAAACCGCATTCAAGGAGTCCCTGGCCATTGTCGGCACCGAGGGTTCCGGTGTGCAACTGGTCAGCAGATCCATGATGCTGCTGTATCGCGACCGTGCGCTGGATGCCATCAAAGCGAAGCAGTACGTTCAAGCGCGAAACTCGATCGGCAAGGGCCGCAGCTACATGCCGGAGGCTCCGGAGTTGGCCGAGATCGAGACAATGCTCGTCGACGCGCAGAAGAGCGTTCTCAGGAAGCAGGAGTATCAGCGCCGTGATGAACGCATCGCCGCCGCTAAGTCCGCGCTCGTGGCCCATGCAGCCGCCGGACGGCCGGAGGACGCGGCGCAAGCTCTAGCTGCGTTGCGCGCGGACCTGCCTGGCGACGACACATTCATTACCGGCACTGCACAACCGGCGATCACCGAAGCCTATTTGGAAAGCGCGGCGAAGTTTCGTGCCGCCGGCGACTTCGACGCTGCGATCTCGCAACTACGACGCTCACTGGCCGTGTCGCCGGCGCCGGAAGTGCGCGAAACTCTCGCTCGCTACCTCGACGAGCGCGCTCACGCGTCGCTCACGGTGGCGCTTTCCCGGGCCATCATCGAAGACGCGCCGCTGGACGCTGCCGGGCTGAAGGCGAGCATCGCCGAACACGAGCAACGTTATCCAGAGGAGCACGGGGCACTGACGGCGGAATTCGTCGCCCTGGCGATGGCAAGGCTGCTTTCCCACGCCAAGGCAGCATCCCTGGATGGTGACAGGTTGCGCCGCGAGCTGATTATCCTGAAGTCCCTGTTTCCCGATTCGGCGCAGACGCTGGAGACCGAGGTCGCGAGAGCTCTCCAACACGGCGCCAGCACGCGCGCCGCCGTCGACGCCTTTCGGGCATATGCCTACGTGGCGTCAGCACTCATCGTGATGCCGGAAAACCGAAAACTGTTGGAATTATCGGCGCAACTTCCGCCAGGGGAGATCGTCAGAGTGCGCACCGACATCGACACGGGTCGACTGATTGCCGCGCAAAAGTCATTGAAGACGGCCAGGGCGCGCTATCCGGACCACGATGAAATCGTGAAGCTTGCAACGACGCTCGACACGCGCATGGCGGATGCGCGCACTGCATACGAAAACTATGTGGCCGGGGTCAGGAAGCACAAGCTCACGCGAGCGTCCCAACGAACAGCAGCTTACGCCGGCGTGCAACGATTGTGGTCGGACAACCCGGCGTTTCGGCGACTGACATATCGCGAGCCGCGTCCGGGCGAGTGTGGTGAGGAACTCGCCGGCCGAGGACGCGAGACGGGCGGCGTCTGTTATGACCTGATCGCCGGCGTAGACCGGAGTATGCCCTTGGTGGTGGTGCCTGGCGGGGAGAATATCGACAAAGCCTACGCCATCGGTAAGTACGAGACATCCATCGCCGAGTTCAACACCTTCTGCGAGCGAAGCGGTGAATGCCCTCCCCTGCAGGGGCACGATGCGCAGGTGCCTGTCACCGGGGTCCCCCGGGAGGCCGCCGAGCGCTATGCCCGCTGGTTGTCCGAACAGGCCAGCTTGAGCAACGGCGACCAGGTCGTTTACCGGCTGCCCACGGACAGGGAATGGCAACATGCCGCCGGCGGCGGCGGGATGCGCGCCACCAAGGGCATTAACTGCCGGCCGTCTGGCAAGGTGGAAGTGGAATCCGGGCTCATGGCGCCGCCCCGCGGCGGCAGCGTGTCATTGGGAACACCGCTGGGCCGGGCGTTGGTCAGCGTAACCTTCGGTGAGGAGAACGGCTGGGGGATCGTCAACCCGGCGGGCAATGCCCAGGAGTGGGTGCTGGCGCCGGGAGGGCTCGCGGCCCGTGGAGGCGCCTATTCCGACAAGGCATCGCGCTGCAGCGTGGCATTTTCACGCAGCCACGACGGCCGTGCCGATGAGCGCACCGGTTTCCGCCTGCTGCGCGAGCTGAACTGAGGTCGCGCCAGCGCCCCGGAAGGTGGGGCTAACGGGGCTCTACCGAATGCAGGACTTTGTCGTACTCGAAGTAGACGTTGAAGTTCGGGTAGTGCCAGACGGTAATGGGCGGATCGCCCACCGGCCCGGCCGTGCTCGTGGGAGGACCAATGGCGGCCTCCACATCGGCCATGGTCACGCCCCGCTGTGGACCCTGGGTGGCAGGGCCGATGGGTCCCAGCGTCAGGGTGTCGGCATGGATGAGAACGGGGGAAACCGATAGCAACGCCACCAGCAGCCCGACGGTAGGCAACAGTCGCATTGTGTCGCACCTCTCGGCTTTCAGAGGCCCCAGAGGGCCATATATCAGCCTCAAGTATAGCCCCTCGTGCGCCCTCTGCTACCGGGTTGCCTACTCGTGGGCGCGCGTATTTCCGCCCTGGGCGCCGTCCTCGGACTTGATACGCTCGAAAATTTCGTGGCGGTGCACGGGCAGCTCCCTGGGCGCCTCGATGCCGATTTTCACCTGGCCGCTGCGCACGCCAAGAACCTTCACCACGATGTCGTCGCCGATCATGATTACCTCACCGACTTTCCTGGTCAGAATAAGCATTAAATTCTCCTTGTCTGCGCTCTCAGGCGCCCTGGACTCGGGTGGTCCGTACGTGCGAACACCCGCTGGAAACGGGATCAAGAACTCCGTCATATCGTCCACAAGGGTATTGACTGGAGAAAATCCGCGCCTGTCCGATGCCGCCAAGAGATGGTCCAGAGCGGTCAGTGTGCGCGAGGCACACCCTGGACTTCAGTGGGCGAGGACTTCGTCGGCCTTTGGTTTGGCTACGGCGGAGCGGTCACGGTAGAGCTGGGGAGAGAGCTTGATCTCTATCCATTGAATCCCGCGGGTAACGATGAAATTCATGCTCAAGTAAATTGCGCCGGCGATGATGAACACTTCCATGGGTGCAAAAGTGGCGGCAATGATCTTCTTGGCGATGCCGGTAACCTCGAGGATCGTAATGGTGCTCGCCAGGGATGTGGATTTCACCATCAAGATGATTTCATTGCCGTATGCAGGCAATGCCTGGCGTATGGCGACCGGGAAAACGATGCGCCGGAACAGCGTCACTCCCGACATGCCGACGGCGCGTCCAGCTTCCAGCTGTCCCCAGGGAACCGACAGGATACCGCCGCGGATGATCTCGGCCGTGTAAGCGGCGGTATTCATCGTCAGTGCCAGGATGGCGCAGAAGTAAGGTTCGCGCAGGAAATACCACAGGCCCACGCTTTCCAGGAATTCCCGGAACTGACCGGAACCGTAGTAGATCAAAAAGATCTGCACGAGCAGCGGGGTGCTGCGAAATACGTAGACGTAGCAATAGGCGACGTTCGACATCAGCAGATTATTGGAAAGCCGCATCTGGGCGAGGATGACGGCAAACACGAACCCGAGAATCAGCGAACTCACCACCAGAGTCAGTGTTACTGGAACTCCCGAGAGCAGCCTCGGGAGTGTTTCCGCCATGAGTTCGAAATCCATGGTCTAGCTGTACCTCACACCTTTGCTGGCCCAGACTTCCGCGCGCAAAAAACCGCGGTTGCTGATGGAGGTGAGTCCCAGGTAAAGAAACGCTGCCAGCAGATAAAACGTGAACGGCTCCTTGGTGGATCCGGAAGCAACCCCGGCGGTTCGCATGATCTCTACCAGTCCGATGACCGAAATCAATGACGTTTCCTTGAGCGTCAGCTGCCACACATTGCCGAGACCCGGCAGCGCAAAGCGCGCCACCTGAGGCACGAGGATGCGCCAGAAGCGCTTGCTCGCGCTCATGCCGATGGCCTTCGCCGCCTCGATTTGCCCGACGGGCACCGCCAGCACCGCGCCGCGGATTACCTCGGTGCTGAAAGCTCCGGCGCTCAGCCCGATGCACAGCATGCCGGTAACGAACAGCGGCAAATCGATATATCCGTCGTAACCGAACAGCCCCGAGGCGATGCTGCGTAACAACGCGCCGCCGCCGAAGAACACGAGATAAATAACCAGCAACTCGGGAATGCCGCGAACAACAGTAGTGTAGACATCTGCGATGGAACGCAGGGCAACGAGCCGCGAGAGTTTCAGAGAGGCAAAAAAGACGCCAAAGACTATGCCCAACAAGTACGAGCAAACGGCCACCGCCATGGTCATGAGGGCGCCGCGCAGCATCTCGTCGCCCCAGCCGTCGTCACCAAATACCAGCAGGCTGAAATCCATTGAGCGAGAGCGACTCCAATCGTGACGGGAAACGCACGCCACCCTCCCGCATCCGTCAGCGGGAGGGTGGCGGCAGGACTGTCAGCCTACTGTTTCGAAGAAGCGTCGAAGCCGAACCACTTAACAGCCAGCTTGCTGATCGTGCCGTCGGCAATTGCGCCGTCGATGGCCTTACTGAACATGTCAGCCAGATCCTGATCCTTCTGACGGATACCGACACCAACGCCGTTACCGAAAGGACCACCGGTCATCCCCGGCCCCACCATCGTCATCCCCTTGCCCTTGTCGGACTCGAACAGCGGCACCCAGTAACTCATGGATGCGAGCGCCGTATCGACACGCCCGGCCTGGAGGTCCAGGTCGAGATTCTCCTGAGTGTCATAGGTGCGAATGGTGACGTCGTCGCCAAGATACTCGCGCAGGAAATTCTCGTGGGTGGTGGCGGTTTGCACACCAACCGTCTTACCCTTGAACGTCGCGACGATATCATTGATGGCAGCTTTCTCGTTGGCATCGACTTCGGTCAAGTTCATGGCGTCGAGGCCAGTCTTGAAGTTGGCCATTGCGCTTTTTTCGGACACCACGAACCTGGCCGGGGTGGCGGCGTAATTACGCGAGAATGTGATGACCTTCTTGCGCTTGTCGGTGATGGACATACCCGCCATGATTGCGTCGTACTTGCCCGCCTGCAGCGCCGGAATAATCCCGTCCCAGGCCTGCCCGACGATCTCGCATTCGGCCTTCATGCGCTTGCACAGATCCGCGGCGAGATCGAGCTCGAAGCCGACGAGCTTGCCCGACGAATCAGTGAAGTTCCAGGGCGCATAGGCACCCTCGGTAGCGATACGGATCTTGCTCCAATCGCCGGCGATGCTCTGCCCGGCGAACATGGTCGCCACAAGGGTCATTAACACCAAACTTAGTTTCTTCATTTCTCTACTCCCTCGATTTCAGTTTGTTTTTCAAAGAAACGACACCGCCTCGTGATCGGTCCGTTCCATGAGCTCAGAGGCTGCTGGCGAGAAATTGCCGGCAACGCTCGGATTTTGGATTCTCGAAGAGCTCCCGCGGTGCGTTCTGCTCCTCTATGCGACCATTGTGCAAGAAGATGACCTCACCGGAGACCTCGCGGGCAAAGCCCATCTCGTGAGTGACGACGATCATGGTCCGCCCTTCCGACGCCAGATCCCGCATCACCTTGAGCACTTCGCCCACCAGTTCCGGGTCGAGCGCCGAGGTCGGCTCATCGAAGAGCATGACCTTCGGTTGCATGCAAAGCGCCCGGGCGATAGCAACGCGCTGCTGCTGTCCGCCGGAAAGCTCACTTGGATAGGCCGCTTGTTTTTCGGCAATCCCGACCTTCTCGAGCAGGGCCATGGCACGATCCCGTGCTTCCTGCTTGGCTTGCTTGAGCACATGCACGGGTCCTTCCATGACATTTTGTATAACCGTCATGTGGCTCCATAAATTGAAGCTCTGGAAGACCATACCGAGCTGCGCGCGTAATCTTTCGATCTGGCGTGGATCGCCGAGCACCGGCCGCCCGGCCTTGTCCGTGCGCACACTGACTTCTTCTCCCCCGAGAATTACGCGACCCGAATCGGGCGTCTCGAGAAAGTTGATACATCGAAGCAGAGTACTCTTACCGGATCCGCTGCTGCCGATGACCGATATGACCTCGTGCTCACGGGCTTCCAAAGAAATGCCCTTGAGCACCTCCAGCGCACCGAAGCTTTTGTACAGATCCTCCACCGCGAGTGCCACCGGCACCTCGGACATGAACGCCCCCTTGTTGTTGTCTGGTAAGAATTTTACGGGGTATTTGCGCTACAAAGGGTATTCCGGATCGTGTGGCGAAGCAAACTAACGGCGGGCGAACGGCGGGGATCCCCGCATGCATGCGGGAATTTAGGATTTATGCGATTTTTTGCGGCGCCGGGGAGCAACGCCGCCTGGCCGGGGCGTCAGGAGGTCGCCGGGGATTCCTTCGACCGTCCGCGGCGGAAGAATCGGGCAAAGAATGCAGCGACGCCAATGATGATGAAGATCCAGAATTTTTTCAGCGCCAGCAAAAACACACCGAGCTTCGCGAATAAGCCGGCCTTGGCCGCGATCTTACCGGCGACGAGCGCGCCGATCCCGTATGCCGCCACTTCGTCGACACCGGGGTCGAAATCAGCGTAGCGGTGACCGGGATTGAAGTTGGTCATCGCCAGCACCGTCGGGATGACTGTCTCGATTTCCTGGAGCTGCGGCATGGTAGCCACCAGATTCAGTACGAGAACGCCCTTGCGCCCGAGGATGCGCACGTTGTAGTTGAGCGTGTTGACGTCAATGCTGCCGAATCGCAGCTCTTTGGCCCAATACAGCTTGTTGGCGGCCTTGTCGTAGCGGGGCGTGGCGGCCCAGCCCACCAACTCCACTTCGTCGTAGCCGGCCTCTACCCGTGCTTCATTCGATTCCCGGGAACTCTCCTGCATGTCTGAAAGCATCTCCGCATAGTCGATGCTGTCGGCGTTCTCGTCGGATACGTAGCCATCCTCCTCATAGGCGATGACAACCGCCCAACTCTCGTCGGCGAGAATGTCTTCGGGACCCTTGAGCAGCATTCCCAGGGTTTCGTTGCCAGGGGGGTTTCCCCAGGCCGTCACCAGAACGCTTTCCGTATCCTCCGGGGACAGGTAGTGAAAACCCGCGGGCAGAGTCAAACTGGCGACCCCCCCGGGAAGGGTAATGGTACCTTTCTGAAAATTCAGCGATGCCAGGAATTCCTCGGCAGTGATCTGCTCCTGCTCCTGGGCCGCTACGGAGAACGCCGCAAGCAGCGCGCCCAGGCATACGAGAATTCGACGATACATCCCTCATCTCTCCTTGAATCAACCGTTGGTCATTGCCGTGAAGAGCCGGGATCCGGGGCAATGCCGCTGCTCTTTTATCGTCATCCTGACGGCAAGCATCCTACCGCCGGGCCCTATCTGAGACCTGGTTCTCAAACCTGCCTGGAGCGGGGGACTACTCGAAGAAAGCCTGGTCGATACGCGCCACGTAGGGCAGCTGAGAAAGTGCCTGGAGCACCTCCAGGTAAGCGGGCTGGTGTGTGCTGCCGATACACAGCAGCTCGTTCGGGCTGCAGCCGATACGGCCCCTGGCCCTGTGCATGACCACGCTGCCATCGATGCCGCGCACCTGGGCAATGGCGTCAGATCGGTCGGGGATGCAGAATTCGTAACTCAGTGCCCGCAGGCCGTCAGCGGACCCGTACAGGCCGGAAGCGTCCAGGGCCGACAGGTCAATTCGAATCTTCGCGCCAGCCCCGTGCAGGCCGTCTCCGCCCCCCACAGCGGGCAGACTGAGAAGACCCAGCATAAGGGCTGCGAAAAGCCGCCGACCCCTGGCGCCGTCCCTGCCGGCGTTGTTACTCAAATCCCCCCGGCGGGCGTCACGGGCCGTCGAGCACCCATGCTCAGCGGGTCTAGCGGGCGCCGGCTCGCTCTCCCTGCCCCCGGGCTGGCGGGGCTGCCCCCGGGCGCGATTCTCTCAGGCATGCCCGCACCGGCCTCGCTCGCCATCCCCTGGCGGTCGCGCCGCTGGAGCTCGCAGACCCCCACAGTACCGATACAAGCGCTCAGCAGCCCCATGATCAGCAGCGAGGCGCAACTCAGGCCCAGCTCGTAACCCGCGACGACACCGACCCAGAACATGGTCACAAAAGCGCCCACGCCGAGCATGGGATAAAGGGTGTTGTCGTGGGTGTACATGGGTTCCTCCGCCGGGCCCGGCTGCCATCCGCCATTGGTATCAGTCTATGCTCCAGCACTGGTCCGTCAAGCGCCGGACAGCCAGCGCCTGTAGGCGGGTCCGAGGACGACTGGCAGTATGTAGATTGGAAGTTGCCCCAGTGCGAAAAACAGCAATACATCCGGCGCCGAATCCGCCGGCAGCACGGCGAGCAACAGTCCCATGTTGCGATTGCCGCTGGCGAATCCCACGGTCAGCGCCGAGCGGCGTCCCATGGCCGCCGTCACCCCGGTGCCGAGAAGTTGAAGAAGCATGTTGGCGACGAAGGCTGCGAGGATGAATCCCAACACGTGCCATGGCGCCTGCGCCACGAGAACGGTGACACCGTCCATAATTGCCACGGCGAAGACCAACAACAACATAACCGACGTGATGTCGAAGGCATTCTTGCAACGCAGAAGACGGGCCTGCCCCAGTAAACGCCTCGCGATCACAGCCGTCAGCACACAGCCGCCGATCAGAAACGCAAGGCGCAGAAAAAGCTCGAATGCATCGATGCGCAGATCGACACCGATCAGATGGGACGACACCGCGACGACGGTGACCGGCACCAGCAATGATGCGCCCGCCACGCTGACGAGCATCAATGGCGCATCCAGGCGCAGCAAAAGCGCCATGGCCGGACCCGACACTATCGGAGGACAGGCCGCGGCGAGGATCAATGCAGTCGCCAGCCCCTTTTCGACTGCGAATAGTTCTACCGCCGCCCACATGAGCACCGGCGTTGCAATCAGAAACCACGCGCAAAGCAGCGCGACGATCAATGGCCGTGACAAATGCCGCGACAGCTCCTGCCAGTCGATGCGTAGCAGCGCCAGAAACAGCAAGCCTGCAACCGCGGAGGGCAACAGCGGGCGCATCCAGCCCGCCAGATCCGGCAGCACGAGGCCGGCGAATACGCCAACGGCGAGCACCATTGCCGCATGCCGGGAGAGGGCCTGAAGAGCAGAGATCAACACCTCGCGCATCATCCCATAGGCGCGAGTCATTGGGGGAGTGATTTCTAAGCGTGTAATATGTCGACGACACGAAATTCAACGGAGGAGAAAACAGTGGCTGCGGAAATTCGAACATACAACCCGACCACCATGGCAAAGCCGTTGGGACTCTACTGCCATGTGTCCCGCACAACCGCCGGCGAGTTCCTGCACATTGCCGGCCAGGTTTCCCTGGACGACACCGGCACGCTCGTGGGTGCAGGCGACTTCGAATTACAAATGCAACAGACCTACGAAAATCTGCGCGCGGCGCTGGAATCAGCCGGCGCCGGCTTCGGCGATGTTGTGAAATACACGACCTACATGACCCGCAAAGAGGACCTGGGCGAATACAGACGCGTGCGCAATGCCTTGTATGAGGACATCTATCCGGATGGCAATTACCCACCCAATACGCTGCTCATCATCAGCGGCCTGGTGAACGAGGATCTGCTCCTGGAAATAGAGGCCGTTGCAGCAATTTAGACGCGGTGAATTCCCAGCAAAAAAAAACGCCGCTGATGCGGCGTTTTTTTTGTCCTCGTACTTTCTCGACTCAGCTCGACTCCGCCCAGTGGCTCATGCGGTCCTTGAGGCGCTTGAGGGCCCGGGAATGCATTTGAGCGATTCGGGACTCACTGACACACATGAGCGAGCCAATGGCACGCAGGGTCAGTCCCTTCTCATGGTACAGCCGCACCACCTCGCGCTCACGCTCGGGCAGGTCGTCGATGCTCTCTTCCAGATCACGGTCGAAGCGATCTTTCTCCAACGCACCCATGGGTTGTCCGAAGACCCCTTCCGATCGGTCCGTCAAGACTTCTTCCTGAGTAGCCATCTCCTCGAGACTCACCACTCGGCGAGCGGAAGCTTCCCGGAACAGAGCTCGCAGCGAACCCACCGACATCCCCAGGTGCTCGGCGACCTCGGTGTCGCGGGCTTCGCGTTCAGTCTTGTCGGTGACCGCGTCCATGGCCTTGGACAACTGGCGTGCTTTTCGCTGCACCGACCGAGGCGCCCATTCAGAGTTGCGTACTTCGTCGAGCATCGCGCCGCGCACGCGAATGGCGGCGTAGGTTTCAAAGCTTGCGCCCTGGGTCTCGTCGTATCGCGCTGCTGCTTCGAGCAGCACGATCATGCCTGCCTGAATCAGATCCTCCGTTTGCACGGAGGCGGGTAAGCGGGAACGAAGGCGCGAGGCGCTTCGCTTTACAAGGCCGGCGTGCTGAGCAAGAAGCACGCTTGGCTCGACATCTCGAACGTGGATTGCGACGGCGGTCATGACGGTGTTACTCCACTATGTTCTGTTCTGTTTTGTTCAAATCAGCGTTCGTGACGTTGGTTACGCTCTCCTTACAAATCACGCGCCCACGTTTCGATACTGAAAATTCCTAATCGTTAGCCTCTCTTTTCGGGGTGATAATTCGAGCGGCATTTGTGCCTGGCTGGATCAGATTGTGGTCGCTACGCGCAGGCGAACAAGGCAGGGATCGTGTTTTTGTGATTCCCTTCACGAGTCTTCCACGACGAACTGTGACGCCCATCCGACTAAGTAATATAAAGTCCTAAAGCGCGCCTGATTCGCCCCTTGGCGGTTGCGGGATGGGAGCAGGAACCATAAGACTTAAGGCTCCGGCAACTGTGCTTCGGGTCTTCCGAATACGGGTCCAATCCGTCAAAAACAGAAGCGGCTTCCACCCAGGGGGGCCATGATTCGGACCTGACCGGCGACCCAATCCGGCTCGTCCCGCCGGTCAACGGATTGACCCACAGGACGTTAATCAGTCTCAGGGAAAGCGGGTTTTCGCGCATATGAGCAGCAGACAGGCACACCACGCCAGCAACCGCTTCGGACTCGGCCCGCGGCCCGACGAGCTGCAGCGGATCGGCGCCGATCCCCGCGGGTGGCTCGAATCCCAGCTTCAGGGCGGACCGCGCACAGAGCCGGGACTACGCTCGGTCGCTCCAAGCCATGAGACCCTGGGCGAGTTTCTGCACAGCTTCTACCAGCTACGCATGCTCAAGAAAGCTCAGAAACGCGACGCCGACGGTAGCCGGCAGGACGAGCTGGCCGATATGCGCCGGGATCTGAAAAAGTCGCTGACCAAGACCCAGTCTCAACAGCTGGGCGCGCGCATGCAGGTGGCTATCGATACCAGGGAACCGTTCCGGGAAAGGCTCGTGAACTTCTGGTCCAACCACTTCACCGTCTCCATCGCAGGTGGCAAGCGCCTGATTGCCACCAGCTGCACGGGCTACGAAACGGAAACCGTACGTAAGCACCTGGACGGTCATTTCGCGCATATGCTGATCGCTGTCGAGCAGCACCCGGTGATGCTGGCTTACCTGGACAATCTACAGTCACTGGGTCCGAACTCCCGGGCCGGGCGCCGGCGAAATAAGCGCGGGCTCAACGAAAACCTCGCCCGGGAAATACTCGAGCTGCACACGCTGGGGGTCGACGGTGGCTACAGCCAGGACGACGTCGCCTCGCTGGCGCGCATCATCACCGGCTGGACGGTCGCCAACGGCCGCAGAATTCCCGGGGAGCCTGGACGCTTCGCATACATGGACGCCATGCACGAGCCCGGAACGCAGCGATTGCTTGGCAAAGCTTATGCCGAGGACGGTGTCCACCAGGGCGAACGCGCTCTCGAGGATCTCGCCGCCCATCCATCTACGTCTCGATTTGTCGCTACCAAGCTGGTGCGTCATTTCGTCGCCGATGAGCCACCACCGGCGGCGGTGGAACACGTGGCAAGAGTGTTCCGCGATACCGACGGCCACCTGCCGTCGGTTCATGCATCGCTGCTGGATCTCGACGAAAGCTGGCAGGCGCAATGGCGCAAGCTCAAGACCCCCAACGAGCTGGTGGTGTCGGCGCTGCGGGGCCTCGACTTACCACGCCTGCCCCACAGGCCACTACTCGGTTCGCTCAAGTTGCTGAATCAATATCCGTTCACCGCGCCGGCGCCGGCGGGTTGGCCGGACGGCGCCGAGCATTGGGGCAGCCCCAACGCCTTGCTGCAACGCATCGACTGGTCGACCCAGGTCGGTGAGCGTGTCGGCAGTTCCCGGGAGCCTCGCGCCCTGCTCGCCCACATGAGCCGCGACGGCGACGGCGACGGGGTACGCAGCAGCGTCGCGGCTGCTGCCAGCGCCTCCCAGGGGATCGCTCTGTTGCTGGGCGGCCCCGACTTCCAGTGGCGCTGACATGCGAGCGCGGAGACTGACACCATGACAACACGGCGCGATTTCCTGCGGGCCACGGCGGCGGGCTCCCTCGCCGGGGCATTTCCCGGACTGACCCTTGCTGCCCCCGGACGCGCTCGGCAGCGCCTGGTACTGGTGATCCTGCGCGGTGGGCTCGACGGCCTGGCGGCGGTGGCGCCCTACGGCGACCCGGCCTACCAAAGTGCCCGCGGGGGACTTGCGCTGGCGCCGCCGGGCAACCGCGAAGGTCTGCGGGATTTGGACGGATTCTTCGCCCTGCACCCCATGCTGGCCGCTCTGCACAAATACTACCAAGGGGGTGAGTTGATCGCGGTCCACGCGGTCGCCTCCGCGTACCGTAAACGTTCCCACTTTGACGCACAGAATGTTCTCGAGCTGGGTCTCGACACGCCCCACGGCTCCCGCCAGGGTTGGCTCAACCGAGCCTTGCCAATGCTCGGAACCGAAGCCGCGGGCGCCGGCGGTAACTTCGCCATGGCCATCGGTCAAAGCGTGCCGCTGGTTTTGCGCGGTCCCGAGAACGTAGGCTCATGGGCGCCGGCGAGGCTGCCGGGGCCCGACCACGATCTCATGAACCGGCTCGTCGCGCTTTACGACGAGGATGCCTTTCTGGGTCCCAGGCTCGAAGCCGCGTTGAGCGCCGACCGCATGGCCGGTGGATCCCTGGGTGGAGGCCTGCGCCCCGGCGAACAGTTCGGCAAGCTCGCCGAGGCGGCGGCCCGCATGCTGAGCGACGCGGCCGGGCCGCGCATTGCCGTCATCGAGGCCGGCGGCTGGGACAGCCACGCCAATCAGGGCCGCGAAGCGGGCGCCCTGGCGCAACGCCTGCGCCGCCTGGACGAAGGACTGGACAAGTTGGCCACGGGCATGGGGTCCGCGTGGCGGCATACCGTAGTGCTGGTGGTGACGGAGTTCGGCCGCACCGTGGCCATGAACGGGACCCGCGGCACCGACCACGGCACCGCGGGCATGGCGCTGGTACTGGGCGGCGCAGTCGATGGGGGACGGGTGCTCGGCGACTGGCCGGGACTCGCCAGGAGTCAGTTGCGTGACGGCCGTGATCTCACTCCGGCAACGGATCTGCGGTCTTTGTACAAGGGGATCCTGCGCGATCATCTCGGCGTTAGCGAGGCGGATTTGGAGTCCAGAGTATTTCCCGCCAGCCGGGCCGCCGCGGCCATGGACGGGCTGATCAAGTCCTGATTTTCGGTTGGCTTACTTTCTGTTCTGACCGCTGACCGCCATGATCACGCCGAGCGCGATGAATACACTCCCGGAGAAGTAGCGCTGGACGCGCAGAAAGCCGAGATGATTCTTGAGCCAGCTGCCGGCGCTACCGGCGAACAGTGCCCATACGCCATCACTGAAAATGCCCATGACTACGAAAAGCAGACCGAGCAGGATCATCTGCAGCGTGGCGTGACCCCTGGGGACATCGATAAACTGGGGCAGGAAGGCGAGAAAAAACAGCGCCGTCTTCGGATTCAGCACGTTGACGACAACACCCTGCCAGAAAATGCGGTCCAGGGATTCCGGCGCCCGCACATGCTGACCCGGGTCCGGGTCCCGCTCCATGAGCTTGCGTATCCCCAGGTAGATTAAATACGCAGCGCCCAGGTATTTGAGCACGCTGAAGGCCACCGCGGAGGTCGCCAACAGCGCCGAAATACCCAGCGCCGCCGCGGCCACATGAAACATCGTGCCGAATCCCACACCCAGAGTGGAAACGATCCCCGCCAAGCGGCCTTGATCGACGCTGCGCGCGATGATGTACAGCACCGCAGGGCCCGGGGTAACCAGAATCACGAAGGCCGTGATAAAAAAGAGAGTTAATCTGCTCGTATCCAGCATGATATGTGTCTACTTGAATTCGACCTCGATGAACGCGTACTCGAAAGCATTTACGTTGGTCACATCATGCTCAACCCCCACTTGCCGAAAATACGGCACGCCGGCGGAGAGCTCTGCGATTTGTAATTCATCACCTCCGGTCGAAAGTCCAAGCCTTCCATCCAACAGCGGCACAACGACGTAGTCGTACTCGTGGCGATGCCAGCCGGTGGACGCGCCCGGCGCGAAACGCCACTCCGTTACCCGCGTGCGTTCATTGTCGATAAAGACTGTCGATTTCGCCTGCATTGCGTGCTTCCCCTGCTCAGTGACCAGCTGTATCAGTCAACAAGCAATCTTACAGATGGTGTCGGATTTCATCGAGCCCGAATCACTCAAACCGACCGACACCAGACATCCGGCGGCAGCCCATAACCTCATGAAGTAACCATTGCTTCAGCCGCTTAAGAGATAGTTCAGTAAAACTTTATTCGTGCACAAACATTCCTGCTGCACGGCTCAGAATATCATGCAAAATGCCGTGTTTTTCCAGCATCGGTTCAATCTCGACTTGGCCGACCAGAACGAGCAAAGGTAACGGCGCTGTCGCTACAATCAGCGTGAGGACGTAACGCCACCAGTGAAACTGCCTGCTTAAACCGCAGAGCGCCGCGATACCGCCACCGCCGCCAAGCACCGAATTCCCCGGCAGGTTCAAACATACCGCCAGGGTAAGATAGCGGTGGGAGAGGAGAAAGTTACCCAATCGAGCAGCAGCACCTTGGGTGGCACTTCTGCCACCAACGATGGCGTCGATAGCGTCTTTCGGATTATCTGTTGCGTCGGACAATCCCAACTTGTTCATCCATTTCAACGTGATCCTGTATGGCACTGTCTGCGCCACAAGATATGCAAGGCTCAAGCCAACGATAGTCGCCACGTATGCGACGATCACGCCCTCACGTCCGAAAAGAATCATCAGCAATAATCCGATTTCCACGCCCGGAACGAAAGGCAGGGCAAGCACCAGAACATAAGCAAGGGCTCCTAGCGAAAGACCGTAAATGCCGATTTCACCGCTGGCCGACGCCAAAATGTCCCGCAACTGATGAAATCCTTCGTGGGAAAGTTGATGGCCCGAAACCAATATGATGGACCACATAGCGAGAACGGAGACCCCACGGACGCCGAGGCTCGGCAGAAACGGCAGGCTCAACATAATGAAGTAAACAAGGGCACTCAGGACCACGATCTGGGCGATCACCTGAGTTGGTTTCGATCCCAGTGCCGACTTGATCTCACCAAGATATGCGTGACTCAAATGATGGGCATAGACGATGAATGCAACCCAGGCGATCACCGTCAAAACTACGCGGAGACACAAAATAAGCTTCGCCCGGCGGCGCGCTTGCGTCATTGCTTGTCGCAATTGTCTAGATTTCCCTGATTGACGGATTTTGGTTTTTGTTCTTCATCGACAACCCAACTATCTCTGTAATCTTCCTTCGAATTCTCAGTTACAATTAAGCTTCATTTGTGCCTGGTTCTTGATGCCGGACAGGCTTTGCGAGACGACCATTCCGTCCGACGTCCTGAATCTCACGATATCCGCTGTTTTCAGGTCCGAATATGTCTCGAAGAGTTCCTCCACAGCCCTGTTGAAATCGAGAATGGGCTCTTCATTTTCACATAGACAATCGCCATGATCTTTTCCGGAGCTGGTGCAGTCTGTTACTGCTGCACTGATTGAATCTATTCTCTCTTGAAGATCACTCAGTGCGGCAACTTTAGGCGGTTCGGTGATATCGATGCCTTCATCAGACCAGGCAACACCTGCCAATAGCATCAGGAGGAAAATCGTTGTTCGTCGCATTTCGAGGACCCCATTAATCGCCCGTGACTAATAGGACCAGACCGAGCCAGTATTTATTCCCCGAAATTCGAGTTAATTTCCGTTTTCTTCAGGCGTATCGAAAAGAAACCCGCCGAAGCAGGTTCCTTTTGTTGACATAGATATGGGAGCCCGAGTTATTCTTGTTTCTCGTTGAGTCCGTACTCCTTGTTGATCGCATCATACGTGGGCTGAATGACATCGTGCACGTCGAGCCTGCCGCCTGCGATCTCGACGGAATAAGGAATCCTCAGACTGGGATCCGGTGCCTGCGGCTTCTCGGTGGCCGGAGGTGGCCAGACATCTTCATCGACAATCGCCAAGCGCACGCGAATATCGTCCTTGGTGATGTTCCACACCATGTAGTCTTCCGCAAGGCTCAGAGGACCATCGTAGGTCGTCCGGATGCGGTCATTGATCGCGCCTGTGGTGTCGAAGTCTTTAAAGAAATGATAGGCCACGGCCATTCGCGGCTTTATGCGCGACATCACTTTCCCAAATGCTTCAGGCGCAGTGTGGATTTGGGTACCCACTGCCAGCGCACCTTGCGGTGTGAACTTGAACTTGGTAATCATGTCCGGCACAGCGATGAAGCACTCGTGGATCGCCAGGTCGGCATCTTTCGCATAGACGTCATACCACTTGTTCGGAAACGTATCACCGCCGAATACGAATTTGAGCCCGTTCCACTCGACGCTGAAGCTCACCGGACCGTCCAGGGAGTGGATGGCCGGGAAGGAACGAATCGTCACGCCATTCTCCTGATAGACGACTTGATTCATGCCCTTATAGTCGAATTCCGTGGTCTCGATATGGTATCCACGTGGATCGGTGAGTCCCTGGCGGCCGTCGAGATCCCAGGTAAGCGCTTTGCGCAAGTGGTCCATCGCGTACTTAGTACCCCTCTCCGGTGTCGCGCCGCTTGGTCCCCATACGCGTAACGGTTTTTGGCGACCAGCCAGTGCGCCGCCGACAAACAATGCATCCAGATCACCGAAGTGGTCCGTATGCAGGTGGCTCAGGAAGACCTTATCGAGGAAGTTGTAGGGGATCTGAAGGGCGGCTACGCGCTCTGCCGATCCGGTCCCGATATCGAAGATAAATTTGTCACCGTTGCCCAGTTCGAGCAGCCAGCACGACGCCGCCTGTTTCGGACGCGCTGTGGGCATGCCCGTGCCGCACGCAATCAACCGCATTTCGTCCGGCTGGAGATCCTCGCTGTTGGGCGAATAGAAATCACGAACGCGCGCGTTTACCGGTGACAGAGCAGGCGGACTCTCGGCAGCGAACGACTCGCCTATGAGCCCGGTCGGTCTTCCTTCGCGTCCGTCCGAGTGTCCCCACAGATAGAGCATCACGGCCACAACCGTGATTGATGCTGCGGTAATCACTCTCGTCTTTGCAATCATGATTCTGCTCCTTCGGAAGAATTCCTATTTGTCTGGCTTACGACTGATGCATACGCCCTAGCCGCCCTGCTCGGCCTTGCTCGCGCACTCGATGCACAACAGCGCGCCGGGATCCACCTCCAGCCGGTTTGCCATGATCGCTTCGTCGCAAACCGCGCAGTATCCATAGTCATCGTCTTCGATACGCTGCAACGCGCTGTCGATGCGCTGCAGGGCGAGTTCGCGGCGGCGGTTCGATTCCTTCGCCATGGCCTGCGCCTGCAAGGCGTCCATCCTGGATACGCGCCCTACGCGGGTTTGATCCAGCTCCACGGTGCCGGCAGCTTCTTTTGCGCTTGCAGCCACATCGAGCAGCGCCTCGCGTTGCTCGACCAGCCGTTTCTTCATCGATTCGATGTCGATACTCATATCAGACGCGGCACCGGCTCACGCTGTGAAGATTCTCATCCCGACTCGGCGGACTCCCCGGCCACCTCGTCATCCTCGACCCACAACGTATCCAACTGCTTCGTGATCTCTTCCAAATCGGCATCATTTTCGACGAGATAACGATCAACCAGGGACTCGACAATCTCATCGGCCTTTCTGAGTAAGCTTTGTATGCGTTGGATGTCGGCGAGCATCTCGGAACGTCCTTCCCGGGTCAAGAGCAGCTCCCCCTTATCGATGAGGTAGTTGTGAACGAGAATATTTCGTTCCTTTATCGCCTTGCGGATTTTTTTCTGCTCGGCGCGGGTCACGTATTCGCTTTTCTTGACCGCGTGCCATAGCTCGCCGAGAGTCTTCTCCGCATCATTAGTCGCGAGCCGCTCGACCGTCGATTTTCCAATGGTCGCGTCATCAAATTTGACGGCAAAGGCCAGAAGCAGCGTGAGTCCGAACTCGAGCCTCTGGGCGATATGCACCGCGCCGCCGAACTCGGCAAGTACAGGCATCACTGATTCATGCATGGGCGTCGAGATCCATCAAACTGACCGCTCGCTTACTTTACATCGTAGGAAATCGAGTGGCGCACACCATTTCGATCGAACTTTCGCACGCCATGCCAATAATAAGACGGAAACAAAACCACGGTTCCGACTTGCGGTGCGATTATTCGCTGGGTCGTGTTACGCTCGGATGCATACATCCTATTCGGCTCGCCGAACTGAATGCAACCGTCGTGCTCGCTCATCTGAGCTTCATCGAAATCCGGAATTTTTGCGTAGTAAGTTCCACTCATCCACCCTTCATTGTGCACGTGACTGCGATCGAAGCCGCTTTCCTGGATGATGGTCGACCAGACCCCAGTGAAGACGAATTCCCGATTACTGAATCGCAGAAAAGGATGTCCGCGATCCGACCCGAGGTCGTCAATAAACTTTCTGGCGACTTTGGTAATCTGCTCCTTCAGTACGCGAATCAGCCCGGTGGGATTCTGAAAGAGATTGTTCGGCGTCTGGATACCGCCGCGCATGGTTTGATCCATTGGGCGGTGGGGATTGTGAAAATGGGTTTGCAACTCCTCATGGAGATCCGCGTTAAACGCTTCCAAACTGTCGTACCCTTCCGGTACATCGATCTGAGCGACCCTGATAAAGCGCTCATAGTCCACCAACTCGTTGACTGATGGATCCCCGAGTTCGTTCAGTGCGATGCTTAGAAAAGCCAAAATAGCGCTTCGGCGCGGATTCAGTTCGTGGCCTGTTCTGAGCTCACTGGCTGCCCGCCGGTATTCGCCCGCGCTAATCAGGGTGGCGCCGAACTCTTCACGAAAAAGTGCATTTCTCGGCGCGCAGGCCACCGCTCGTTCGTGGGCCGCAACGGCCTCCTCCAGGCGCTCAAGAAAGTGATAGGCCTGCCCCAATCCATGGTATGCGTCGCCAAGGTCGGGCTGCAGCCGGGTGGCCCGAATCAGGGCTTGCTCGGCGCCGGCATAGTCTTGTGACACGAGCAACGCAGCGCCGAGATTTTGGCATGCGCGGGCGGAATCGGGCATGCGCTCGCAGGCAGCCCGAAAGGAGTCGTTCACCTGCTCGTGCTGCCCGCTGAACCAGCGGATCTTCTTGAGATTCTCGTGGGCTTCCAGGTAGAGAGGATCCAGCTCCACTGCTTTCAGCAGAGCCGCAACCGCCGCTTGCGAATCACCAGCCTCGTAGAGTGTAACGCCGAGTGAGGCATGACTCGCGGCGAGCCCGGGGGCGATGGCGATGGCATTGCGAAAAGCGCCGGCGGACTCCTCCAGGTGGGAAAACTCTCGGTGCAGGTTACCGAGATTCAGCAATACCTCGACATCGTTGGGTGCCAGCGCCAGAGCGCGTTCATACGCCACACGCGCATCATCATAGCGCTGCAGGACCTGCAGAGACAGGCCGAGATTGTTGTTGGCAGCCACGTCCCGGGGATCGATCCGCAAAGCCTGCTCATAGGCGTTGATGGCATCGTGGTTCTGATCAAATGCACGGTACGCTTCACCGAGATTGTTGTAATAGCTGGCGTTCCCTGCGTTTAATCGGATCGCCTGTTCGATCAACCGGATCGCCGTTTCCTGATCGCCCGTATGATGGGCGAGGACCCCGGCGAGATTGAGCGCGTCCGGGTGATTCGGATTTGAATCCAGGATGCGACTATAGATCGCGCCGGCGGCATCGAACTGCCCGGCCTGGTGATGCCGGATGGCACGATCGAGCTCGCCTGCGACAGAATTCGTTTGTTGCCTCATGGATCCCAAGCCACTGTTCGGCATCTATCCTAGCATGCAACCGCTGGACAGCGACGGATCGCCGTGCATCTCATGGGTTTCTGCCGCAGGCGCGGTAAATTTTCCATATGCCCAGGGTAATCAGGATGGCGCCTGCGCCCACGT
>JAACFO010000172.1 GCA_009937425.1 Gammaproteobacteria bacterium | reverse complement strand
GCCACCAACGCCTCGAGTTCGGCGCGGCCCTGATTCCAGAGATCCCGGTACTGGCTCACCAGAAAGCCCTGCAGGCGCAAGCTCTTGTCAAAAAGCAATCGTGTGTTCTTCACGCCGTAGCGTTCCCCCACGGCATTGTATTGAGACAGGACCCCGCACACGGGAACGCGGGCAAACTTGTTCAGCAACGGTAAGACGGTATCGAGCATCTCGGCGCCCACATTGTCAAAATAAACATCGACGCCGTGGCTCGCCGCGGCTGCGATTTGTTTCCCCAGATCACCACTCTTGTAGTCGCAGCAAGCATCGAAACCGAACTCTTCGGTAACGATGCGGCATTTCTCCGCGCCGCCGGCGATGCCGATCGCCCTGCAGCCCATGGATTTGGCTATCTGGCCAACCGCGCTACCCACGGAGCCCGCGGCGGCTGACACGAGGACAGTTTCCCCCGCTTTTGCGTCACCGATCATCTTGAGTCCCGCCCAGGCCGTCAGGCCGTTGGACCCGCAGGCGCCAAGATAAGCAGTCAGGGGAATGCTCTCTTTTGGCAGCACCTTGAAGTCAACATTGCTTCCGTCACTGACCGCGTATGTTTGCCAACCGAGGCCGGCTACCAACAGCTCGCCGTGTTTGAACTCGGGGTTATTGCTTTCCAGCACCTCTCCCAGCACCCGACCGACCATTACTTGTCCCGGCGTCATCGAAGACCCTCGAAACTCCCAGCCGCCGCCCATCAACATGCGCATGTAGGGATCCAGGGACAGGTAGAGGCCTTTGACTAGAAACTGCCCCGGCGCCAATTCGGCTAACCGGGTCTCGACGATGTCGAAATCGTCGCTGGTGGGAAATCCCCGGGGTTCGCGCTTGAACAGAACCTGGGTAGAGTTGCTACTCATATTCGCGATCTCTTGGGAGCTAGTGCGTAAAAGTGAGGATCTGGCGCACCACGTTGCCATCGGCGAGGCGGTCGAAGCCTGTGTTGATGTCATCCAGGGCAAGAAAGCCGCTGCGCAGTTTGTTCACCGGCAACTTGCCCTGTCGGTAGAGGTCCAGGAAGCGAGGAACGTCCCGTTGTGGCGCCGAGCTTCCCATGTAGCTGCCCTTAATGGCTTTCTCCTCGGAGACCAGATCATAGGGGTTGAGGGCAAACTCGGCGGTCACCGGTGTGAGCCCGGCGCTCGTCAAGGTGCCACCGCGAGCGACCATGGCGTAGGCAGTTTTCCATGCCTCGATGTTACCCGCCATCTCGAACACGTAGTCCACCCCGCCGCCGGTAGCCTCGATCACCCGGGCAACGCAGTCCGGATCCCCGGCATTCACGCTATCGGTGGCACCCAACCCGCGCGCCAGTTCCAGCTTGCCGTTATTAACGTCGATGGCGAAGATTCTGCTCGCGCCGCAGACCACGCCGCCGAGCAAGGCGTTGAGTCCGACCCCACCCAAGCCGACCACGGCCATGGTCGCACCCGCCGGGACCTCAGCGGTGTTAACCACCGCTCCGACACCAGTGATCACGGCGCAACCGAACAGGGCGGCATCTTCCAGGGGCACGTCCTTGTCAATGACTACCACCGAGCCCCGGGAAACCACGGCGTACTCGGCAAAGCAGGAGATCCCCACGTTGTGGTTGAGGTGCCGTCCGTCTAAATGCAAGCGGTGACCGCCGCCGATCAGTTCGCCCCGGGCCTTGGCTTTCGCTGACACGCTGCAAAGGTGCGGCCGGCCGCCGGCGCACACGGCACATTCTCCACAGCTCATGACGAATACCATGACCACGTGATCCCCCACTTTGACATCGTTTACGCCGCCGCCAACGGCGCGTACGATGCCGGCCGCCTCGTGGCCCATGACCAGTGGTACCGGCCGCGGACGAATGCCTTCGATGGTAGAAAGATCCGAATGGCACAATCCCGCCGCCACGATCTCCACCAGCAACTCGCCGTCCTCGGGATCGTTCAGCTCCACCGTTTCTATAGCCAGCGGTTGGCTCAGGGCGTAGGGTCGTGCTCTGCCCTGCTCGTACAGCACTGCGGCTCTTGTTTGCATCTCGCTGCGCCTTCAGCCGCCGAACTCGGCCCGCAGCAGCGCCGCCGCCGCGGCCATGGCCTGAATCTTTCCGAACGCGACGTCCTGGGGGAGATACTTCATGCCACAGTCCGGCGCGAGGATGACGTTTTCCTTCTGCACGTAGGGTAGTGCACGCTTGACGCGAGCGGCGATGGTTTCCGGGCTCTCGACGGTCATGTCGTCCAGATCGATGCAGCCCACCATGATCTTTTTCCCGGGAAGCTCGGCGAGCACCGCGCAGTCGAGATGCGATTGCGCGGTCTCCACGGAAATCTGTGCGCACGAACAGCCGGAGAGTTCGGGCAGGAACGAGTAACCGGAGGGCCGCTCGTGAATGACGGCGGCATAGCCGAAGCAAATGTGCACAGCGGTGGTACCGGTAATGCTATCGAGAGCCCGATTCAACGCTTTGAGGCCGAATTGGCGCGCCTTCTCCGGGCGGGCCTGCATGTAAGGCTCGTCGATTTGCACGATGTCGGCGCCGGCCGTGAAAAGATCGCGGATCTCCTCGTTCACGGCCTCGGCGTAATCGATTGCGGCCTCCTCTTCCGACCCATAGAAGTCGTTCTGTGCCTGTTGACTCATGGTGAACGGTCCGGGGACCGTCATCTTGATGGCTTTGTCCGTGTGGGCCCGTAGAAACGCCACGTCATCTGCCTCGACCGGATGTTTGCGTCGAATTCGGCCGACGATCCGGGGTACCGGATTGGGGTGGCCGGATCGATCGAGCGCGGTGCCGGGGTTGTCGATGTCGATGCCTTCGAGCGCGGTGGCAAACCGGTTCGAGTAGCTCTCCCGGCGGATCTCGCCGTCGGTGATGATGTCGAGTCCGGCCGATGCTTGCGCGTGAATCGCGAGCAGGGTTGCGTCGTTCTGTGCTGCGGCGAGCCACGGACCGGGGATCCGCCACAGCTCTCTGGCGCGGGTGCGGGGTGGAAAGCGCCCGGCAAGCTTTTCGCGATCGATCAGCCACTCTGGTTGCGGGTAGCTACCGACAAGGGTGGTTGGGAACAGCATCGGTGGATTCCTTATGAAAAGTACATGCCGCCGTTGACGCAGATGGTCTGACCGGTGACATAGCGTCCGGCGGGGCCGCACAGTGTCCGGACCATGGCAGCAATCTCTTCCGGCCGGCCCTTGCGGTCGAGCAGGTTTCCGGCTGCCGCAATGTTTGCCGGTACCTTGCCGGCGGTTGCACCCCGTACGGTGTCGATCATTCCCGGCGAGATCGCATTGGCGGTGACGCCGTCGGGAGCGAGCTCGTGGGCCAGGGAGCGCACCATGCCCTCAAGGGCGGCGTTGGCGGTAGCGGCGTGAAGCCGGTCTTTTACTCCGAGCTGTGATGCGACGCCTGAGATGTTGATAACCGTGCCGTGCCCGGCGGCGCGCAGGTGCGGCAACGCCGCCACCGTGCACAGCATCGCGCCCTCAACCGTGACCGCGAATACCGACCGCCATTGCTCGAGAGTCATCTCCTCCAGGGGCAAGAGCTGACGTAGCGAGGCGTTGTTCACCAGGATGTTGAGAGCGCCGAAAGCGTCGACTGCCGCTGCGACCATGGCCTCCACCGATTGGGGGTCGCGAATATCGGCGATGTACGACATGGCAGTGCCGCCGGCATCGTTGATCTCCTCGGCGAGCTGCTCGGCCTCGGTCTGAGAAGTGAGCGCATTGATGACCACCTTGGCGCCGGCTTCGGCGAGGGCGAGATTGATGGCACGTCCAATATTCTTCGCGCTGCCGGTTACCAGGGCGACTTGACCGTCGAGTTCCCGTGACCCGTTGCTCATTGTGAAGGAGTCTCCGCTTGGCTGGTTGAAACAATCGGCAATGCACCGCTATCGCCCGGCGATGGACGCATGCGTGCCATTGTTACGGAACGCAACCGGCACGTCGACCGGCATCCTCATCGACCGGAAGCGCTTGACGCTGCTGAATCATTCATCATCACGGAAATAGTCGCCGTCAGGTAAGAAATATCAACACGTAAGCCACCGCCAGGGCGATGTGCATGACTGCGTAGGGAAAGGCCAGCACCACGAAGCGCGCGAAAGATACGCCAACGCCGTGCTTGTGCATGATGGTCACAGCTACCAGGGTCGAGGCCGAGCCGATGGGGGTCAAATTACCGCCCAGGTTGGCGCCGAATATCACCGACCACCACAGGGGCGAATCTCCGCCCACGCCGAACTCCGGCGCCGAAAGAATTTTGGCGAGCATGGCGGCCAGGGGAATGTTGTCGGTGATGCTGCTGGCGACGGCAGATACCACCAGCAGCATACCGCCGCCCGTCAGTTCTCCCATGGCGATGATCGGCGCGAAGCCCCGGCCGATGAGGTGTAGAACCCCCGCCTCCTCCATCACGTGAATGACGACGAATAAAAAGGCAAAGAAGAAAATCAGATCCCAGTCGACGGCGCTGTAAAAGCTATGTGCCTCGGCCTTGTAGCGTATCAACATGATCATCGCGAATGACATGGCAACGAATCCCATGCCGAGCTTGCCAATGGCCCAGCCATCGAAGGACGCCCCGGCGATAAAGACGATGAATAGCACCAGCATGGCCGTGCCGAACCAGAAAAATCCCATGCTGTCGATACCGTCGTTTTCATCGAAGGTCGCCACCTGTTGCGCGGCTAACGCGCGTTCGTCTGGAGCAAGGCGTGAAATGCGAAACAATTTCGCACCCATCAACAAAGTCAAAGCCGTAGTTACGGCGACATAGGGAGCAGCCTTTATGAAAAATGTCACGAAGCCAATACCGGCGGCGGTGCCGACAATGATGTTCGGCACCGAGGAAATCAGCGTAAGCAATCCGCCGACGTTGGTGAGCAGTCCTTCGATGAGCAGGAAGCCCAGCAGCTTGTCGCTTCGTCCGAGTCTGTCCAGGGATACGGCACTCAGGGAGCCGATGATAATCATCGCGGTAACGTTATTCAGCACCGCCGAGAACACCACCGTCATCAAGCCGTAGTATGTGAGGAGTATTAGGGGATCACCACCGGAGGCCTTGGTGAGTTTGATGGCGATCCAGGTGAACAGGCCGGATTTGCTGGTGACGTCGACGAAGATGCTCGAGCCGAGGATGATGGTGATCACGCCCCAGTCGATGGACGGGATGAACTCCGGCAACTTTACTTTGTGACCGTCCGCGAGGGTCACGGCGCCGAAGGGCAACAATTCCATGAACGCGGCGAGCAGCAGGCATAGAATCGCGAACAGCCCGACAATGACGGACTTCTTGGCGTGCAGTTTCTCTTCCATCGCCAGGCCCAGAATCATCATTGCGAGAATGCTGGCGAACAGTAAGCTCACGCCCAGCGATGGCGTATCGATGGTCTGGGCTTGCCCGGCGGCGTGGGCGGTCGCTGCGGCTACATCGCTGAACATGGGATGGCGCTTCGCCGCTGATTAGACCAGCAGCAACGGAATATGCCGCAGCTCGACCGCAAGCGGGTAGGCGAGGCCATGCATGGCGAACTGATCCTCGTCACGGGCATGCATTACCAGCAACTGGACCGCGTGATCGGCGATTAGCTGCTTGTACTCACTCAGGCGGTGACCGGTGGAAACGACTTTCTCCACCGACAGGTCGACCCCTTGTCGCAGCAGTTCTTCGCGACAGGCACGGACGTAGTCGCGGGGTTCCTTGAGGAGCTGGGCGAGAATCGTTTCCCGAGCGTTGTCCGTGTCGATAGACGGAATCTTGGAGATAACCTGCATGTAACGCTCGAATGTCGCGTCGTCTTCGATGTGGGCCAGTATCAGCTTACCGCCGGGCTCGGTGAGGCTGACGGCGCAGTTGACCAGGCGGCCATCGCCGGCCAGGTGGTCGGTTGCCGCCATGACGACTTGGGTGTGATCCATGGCCGCTGCAAACACTGCCTGGTCATTGGGATGAGGTACGATCATCACCGGGCAATGGGCAGTCTGGGTCAGCACGTCGAGATGGCGCCCCAGACTGTGCGGCCACTGCCAGGCGGCACTGTGGAGATTACGGTAGGTAATCAGCAGGTCGGGCCGTTGGCGCTCCACCAGAGCCAGCAACGCTTCGACGGTCTCGCTGTCCCCGGCCGCTGCGTTGAGCCACTGGGTTTGCCCATCCAGTGTGCCAAGGAAGCGCCGCGCGCGTTCGCCGAAGCTGCGCGCATGTTCGGCGTCGCTATCCGTGACTACCAGGATTCTGGTGAAGATTCGGGGCTCATAATAAAAAGGCGCCTTGGAGGCGGACTTGAAGACACTTTCAAACTGGTCGACGCTGGGCAATTGAGACTCCGTGGGTGCCACGTCGGGTTGGGCCGGAGCGGCCGGGGGCGCAAAGCATAGCAACGCCCGTGCCTAGCGACAATGTGGGGTGGGCGAGTTGCTTCACCGGGGGAGACACGTAGAATCGCCAGGTTTTCCTGGTAGCCGTTCTGGAAGACTTTTTTCGATGAGTGAATCTGCACACGTCTCCGACGCTGACGCGGCGTCTTTCCAATCACAGGTCATCGATGCATCCCACCGAGTACCGGTGCTGGTGGACTTCTGGGCCGAATGGTGCGCTCCGTGCCGCGTGCTCGCCCCCGTACTCGAAAAGCTTGCCAACGAGTTCCAAGGTCGATTTCTGGTGGTCAAGATTAATACCGACCAAGAACAGGAAATCGCGCATCAGTTCGGCATTCGCAGCCTGCCGACGGTCAAGCTGTTCAAAGACGGTGCCGTGGTCGACGAGTTCCTGGGCGCGCAGCCCGAATCTCAGGTACGCGCGTTGCTGGAGCGGTGCGTGCCGCGTAGATCGGACGAAGCGCGAACCCAGGCGAGCGTGTTGCGGGACCAAGGTCAGTTGACGCAAGCAAGGGCGGTTCTGGAAGAGGCCCATGCGGGTGATCCCGACAATCATCGCGTTACTCCGGATCTGGCGAATGTGTTGCTCGATCTCGGCGAACGGGATCTGGCAAGGGATCTGCTGGACGCGCTTCCGAGCAGCGTCAATTCCGAGACACAAACGCGGATCGCGACGGGGCGTTTGATGTTCGCCGAGCTGGCGGCAACGTCGCCCTCGGTCGACGAGCTGCAACGCGCTATCGAGGTTGATCCCCGTGACCTCGAATCGCGTTATTTATTGGGCGCAATACATATGGATCGCGGTGAGTATGAAGCGGCGCTCGATGAGTTCATGGAAATTCTGCGCACCGATCGCGCATTCAACGATGACGCCGGGCGCAAGGCGCTGTTGTCGGTGTTCGATATGTTGGGCCACGACCATCCACTGGTCGGCCGCTACCGGGCTCGCATGTCGTCGTTATTGTATTGAGGGAATCGCCGGGGTTAACGGCATCTGCAAACATGGATTCGTAGTGCCGGTACCATTCGCTTTGAAAGCGCCCGCCGGGATCGTAGTGTTTCTTGAGGGCCAGGAAGCGCGGGAACTCCGGATAGCAGGTCTGAACCTGTTGGCGTGACGCCCAGCGATGATAGGTGAGGTAGTAGCTGCCTCCATGGCGAATCGCGCGGTCGATGAGCCGGCGAAAATCCGCGGCGGTCTTTTCCAAGGCCGCGGGCGAATGCGCTGTGTGAAGATTGAATATGATGCACGCATAGGGGGCTCTGGCCCAGGGAAGAAAACTTTCGTCGTCCCGTTCAATGAACCGAATCGTTCCATACACGACATTGGCGCGGGAATTGCGCAGATCCGCCCGGACATCATCCATGAATGACACCAATCTGTGTCTCGGCACATACAGTTCCGTAATCATCTCGGTGCCGCAGCCGGAAGGGCCCAGCTGAACATCGAGCTGCCGGTGGTAATCGATCAAATACTCACTCAGCTGGTGGTTGTCCGACCAGTAATATTGGCCGTCGGTCGACAGGTAGTAGTGTGAGTAGTTCTCAAAGGCGCGGCTCTTTTCCTGGTGGGCGAGATAGAGAAGCCTCATCCAGTCTTCGGCCTGCAGCTCCTTCTGTCCTTCGGGCATGACGGTTTCATCATGGACCGGCTGGTAACAGGAGAAAACACCCTTATTCAGGAAGCTATCCGAGAGCGGGTCGATGGCGAACTGAAAATCACCATAAA
>JAACFO010000171.1 GCA_009937425.1 Gammaproteobacteria bacterium | reverse complement strand
TTTACCTTGCTGCTGTTGCCGGGCATTGTCCTGGGCGATGCATCGCACTGCCCGGCGGATCACAGTGATGAGCGCGTAGTCAGTGCGCACATTTTCGATGGCGATACCCTGGCGCTCGAGGACGGCCGAAGGGTGCGATTGCTGGGCATCGACACACCGGAAATCGGCCGCGACGGGGAACCCTCCGAGCCCTATGCCCGGGAGGCGAAAGAGTTGCTGACGCGCCTCGCGGGACCCGGCGCACCGTTGCGCTTGCGCCTGGATTCGGAGCGCTTTGACCGCTACGGACGGCTTCTCGCCCATGTTTTCGGGGATGATGGCAGCAATTTACAGGCGCGGCTTCTCGACGCCGGTTACGCCGCCACCCTGGTGGTGCCACCGAACGAGTGGTCCTTGGAGTGTTACGCGGCAGCGCAAGCGCGGGCACGAGAAAGCCGCATTGGCATCTGGGGCCTGCCGGATTATCAGCCGATACCGGCCGAGAAGCTGCCGGGTTCCACCCGCGGCTTCCGCCTGGTGACCGGCCGCGTACAGCGGATTGGCGAGAGCCGCGCAAACCTGTGGCTGAATCTGTCTCGCCATATGGCCGTGCGCATCCCCAAGAGTGATCTGGTGTATTTCGGCGATTTCGACCCGCGCTCCCTGGCCGGACGACGCCTGGAGGTACGCGGTTGGGTGGGCAAACGGCGGGGCGAGCTGCGTATTACCGTGCGCCATCCGGCGGCCCTGACGGTTCTTGATTAGGGCTGAAATGCAGCGATGGCCCAGCATTAATGTTTCGTAATCTTATCCACAGATTCTGTGGATAAGGTTGTGGATGAATTCCTGACAAATGGCGCAAGCAGCGGTTGTGTCAGGGATTTTTTCAGACCTGTGATTTTTTAACCAAAAAACAGAATTCTCTTTTCTTTCAATTAGTTACGAAATTCCACATGGACCATGTGAGGCTCCCTATGGAACTGATTGTGAGATCGCCAAATGGCCCTGTCAGGCTTGTGTATGAATTGACCGGCGGGGCCCCGAACCCGGGAACTATTCCTCTTCCTGAGACTCTTACTTAACAGAGTCCTGCGCGCGGCCGTCCAGCGAAATCGGTCATTACGACCAAAGCGTGCAGGCCTCCCCGCTCGCCTCCCTGAGCGGGATTCGTTCCCGGCTTCCCCGGCCGGGATATTTACGCCCCGGCTAATTCCCTTCCCCCCCGAACAAGGAGCCGGGGCTTTTTTTTACCCGCTACCAGCGGCACTACCTCGGGCCTTTGCCCTGGCATTGCCCTCGGCAGGTGGGTAGCCGAACCAGGCGTCGAGGCGCGCACCCAGCTCATCGATGCCGATCTTGCGGGTAGCGGAAAACAGCTGTACCAGGTTCTCCTCGCCCAGCGGCGCGAGGCGCTTGCGCGCATCCGCCAGCACCCGTGCCCCGGCACCGCGGCTCAACTTGTCACATTTGTTCAGTAACAGGTGGGTGGCGAGCCCGGCGTGAGCGCACCAGTCCAGGAGCTGCGAGTCCGCGTCGGTGAACGGGCGGCGCACGTCCATGAGTAGCACGACCCCCCGCAGGGAGCGGCGTGAAACCAGGTATCCCTCCACCAGGGCGGCCCATCGACGCTTCACCGCAATGGGCACGTTGGCATAGCCGTAACCCGGCAAGTCCACCAGGCGATGCTCCTCATCGTCGAGCTCGAAGAAGTTGAGTTGCTGGGTACGCCCGGGGGTCTTGCTGATTCGCGCCAGGGCCGTGCGTCCGGTGAGTGCGTTGATGACACTGGACTTGCCTGCGTTAGAGCGCCCGGCAAATGCCACCTCGACGCCCACATCCGCCGGCAAAGCCGCGAGTCGTGCAACCCCCATGGTGAAGCTTGCTTGTCGGTAAGCGCCGTGCATGGTGGTGAAGATTACCTGAAGTGGTGCCGGACGCCGACCGCCAAAGTGGGACTCAATGCCGGAATTTCCCTGCGCCAAGTTGACCCTTCTCGGGGACTCCTGTTATATAGCCCCGTTAAAATTCAAGGAAGCCTCGGCCTCAGCCGGCCGGCGCTGCACCCACAAACCCGACAATCGGTCCTAAGGAGAATAATCCAGTGAGACGCCTGTTACTCGCCGCGATCGCCGGCGCGAGCCTGATACTGTCCGCCAACGTTGCAGCCGCCGGTGATGCCGCCGCCGGAAAGGCAAAAGCCGCCGTGTGCAGCGCCTGCCACGGCCCCGACGGCAACAGTGCCAATCCCATGTGGCCGAATCTCGCGGGACAGAAAGCACCCTATATGGTCAAACAGCTCAAAGATTTCAAATCCGGAGCGCGTAAAGACCCGGTCATGGCGCCCATGGCGGCGCCGCTGAGCGCTCAGGACATGGAAAACCTGGCGGCTTTTTTCGCTTCCCAGAAGCAGAAGTAAAGAATCCACACCCATGAAAACATACCCCGTTGTCGCTGCGCTGATAATGCTGGTGGGCGCGCAGACCGCTGCGCTGGCCGCTGATCCGCAAGCGGGCAAAGACAAAGCCCAGACTTGCGCCGCGTGCCACGGCGCAGACGGTAACAGCGCCAATCCGGAATGGCCGAATCTCGCTGGCCAGCACGCCAGCTACGTGAGCAAACAGCTGGCGGACTTCAAAGCCGGCCAAATGCGTACCGATCCAGTCATGGCCGGACAGGTGGCCGCGCTCAGCCCCGAGGACATGGCGAATCTCGGCGCTTACTTCGCAACCCTGACGCCGTCCGGTGGTTTCGTGAGCGAAGAACGTCTGCCCCTTGGCGAACGTATTTACCGGGGCGGCAACCAGGACACCGGTGTTCCAGCATGCCTTGCCTGCCACGGACCGAACGGCGCCGGCGATCCCATGGCGGGCGTCCCGGCACTGTCCGGACAAAGGGCCAATTACACGGCGAAGCAGCTGCGCGCTTTTCGCAGCAGTACCCGGTCCAATGATCGCAAACGCACAATGCGCGACGCGAGCCGCTGGCTATCTGATGAAGAGATTCTCGCGGTGGCCGAGTACACCGCCGGCTTGCACTAGCTGACCCAACCGGCCCCCGGGGCCACAGGCAGAACAAGCAACTCTTCCTTCAAGTGTCAACCGCCCATTAAGTCAAGGTTCTGTAAAGAGGTACCCGGTACCTCTTTACAGAACCTTGACTTAATGGGGGGCATTGGGATTGGAACTTTCGCTGTGGTGGTGGTCAGTAAACTGATGGATGAGTGGAGAACTCTGAGATGATTCGCCCAGGTATGAACTGCGTTTCGGCCTTTCTGGTATCCCTGGCGCTGGTCGCGTCGTCGGCCTACGGGGCGGGTATCGACCCCACCGGCAAATACGACCTGGTGACACCCCCACAGCCCACAGACACGCCTGACAAGGTGGAGGTCCTGGAGGTCTTCTGGTACGGCTGCCCGCATTGCTTCACTTTTCTACCCTACATGGAGCAGTACGCTAAGAGCGCGGCTGACGACGTCGCCGTTCGGCATATGCCGGCAATTTTCCGCGACAGCTGGGTGGCTCACGCCCGTGCCTTTTACACGGCTGAATTACTCGGTGTCCAAAAACAGATTCATCGCCCCCTGTTCGAGGCGATCCATCTGCGCAAGAGTCCGATGGATTCCAAGGAAGAGCTGATGAAGTTCTTCGAGATGTACGGCGTCAGCAACGACGACTTCAACAAAACCTTCAACTCCTTCGCCGTCGAGACATTGCTGCGCAAGTCCCAGGTCATGCAGCAGCGTTACGGGGTGCGCGGCACGCCGACGGTCATCGTCAACGGTAAGTACCGCGTGTCGGGAAGCCGGGCGGGGCAGCCTGAAGACATGATCAAGGTGATCGAGGCGCTGGTGGAACGCGAACGCGCCGCCAAGACAGCATCCCGGTAGGCCTGCTCAAACCTCCACGGGTGTGTCGGCGAGGTTCCCCCACTCGGACCAGGCGCCGGGATAACCCTACTCTTCTGAGATTTTTACCAGCGTACGCCCGGTGTTCTTACCGGCCACGTAGTCGTCGAATACAGCGGGCAGGCCGTCGAGATCCACGGTCCGGGTGACGATGGAATCGAAATGCCGGGGTCGCAGGTCCGTTCCCAGACGGCTCCACACGCGGTCCCGGATGGCGCTGGAAATGTACACGGAATTGATTCCCAGCAGACTCACGCCGCGCAGGATGAAGGGCAGGACGGTGGTGTTCAGGGTGACGCCACCGGCGAGACCGATGGACGCGATGTTGCCACCGGGCATGACGGTACGGGTAAGCCAGCCGAGCTCGTCGCCGCCGACACTGTCCACCGCGCCACCCCACAGGGCCTTTTCCATCGGTCGCGTGCCCATCTCCACCTCGCCGCGGTAGCAAATGTCACTGGCGCCCAACGTCTTCAGATATTCGTCCGCATCGTGCTTGCCGGTAAATGCCGTTACCTGGTAACCGAGCCCGGCAAACATGTCGATGGCGAAGCTGCCGACGCCGCCGGTGGCTCCGTTGACGAGGATCGGACCGCCGTCCGGGCGCTGGCCATTGTGCTCCATCCGATCGACGGCGATACCGGCGGTGAAGCCAGCGGTTCCGATGGCCATGGAGTCGCGCAAGCTGAGACCTTCCGGCAAGGGCACCACCCAGTCGCCGGGGACCCGCGCGTATTCCGCATAGCCGCCGTCGTGGTTCTCGCTCAAGCCACAGCCGGCAACCAGCACAGAGTCGCCTTCCTTGAAACGCGCGTCGGAGGAGGAATGCACCTTTCCCGCAACGTCGATGCCGCCGATGAGGGGGAAGCGTTTCAAGATCTTGCCCTTGCCGGTGCCAGCCAGGGCATCCTTGTAATTGACGTCTGACCAGACGGCGCGGATAACCACGTCGCCGGGGGACAACGTATCGAGCTCCGTCGTCTCCAGGCGGCCCTGCACCTCACCGTCTTGTTCGTATATCCGATATGCGCGAAATGAATCCATGGCTCCTCCAGGGGGTGTTGGCCGTGCCCGGAAAGCGTGCATCCTATACTATTGCGGTCGACGCGCTAACCCGGATGCCGCCTTCCGGCCATGAGTCTCTTCGAAAACAATAATCAAAGCTTCGAGCAGCTGCGCCGGGACTTTCAGTGGCGCATTCCCGAACACTACAACATCGGTGTCGACGTCTGCGACAAGCACAGGCAGCGCTTCGCCGCGCCTGCACTGTACCTGGAGAACGCCGAGGGCCGCTCCTACAGCGTCAGCTTTGGCGAATTGAAAACCCGCTCGGACCGCTTCGCCAATGCGCTCCGTGGCCTCGGCGTCACCCGTGGCGATCGGGTCGCCATCATTCTGCCCCAGCGCGAAGAGGCGGTCATCGCCCATATCGCCGTGTACAAGCTCGGCGCCGTCGCCTTGCCCCTGGCGGTGCTTTTCGGTCCCGATGCGCTGGAGTATCGCCTGGGTGACAGCGGTGCAAAGCTTGCCATCAGCGATGCCGGCCATATGGATATGCTCAACGACATCCGGCCGCGCCTGCCCGCGCTGGAAACCATTGTCGCCTGCGACTCCCACGCCGGCGGCCGAGGCTTCTGGGAGCTACTGGAATCGGCCTCGGAAAGCTTCGAGCCGGTAAAAACCCGCAGGGACGACCCGGCCTTGCTCATCTACACCTCGGGCACCACCGGGCCGCCCAAGGGTGCGCTCGAGGCGCACCGCTGCCTGCCGGGAAATCTACCCGGCTTCGAGCTGTCGCAGAACTTCTACCCCGGGGAACAGGATCTCATGTGGACTCCGGCGGACTGGGCCTGGACGGGCGGGCTGCTCGACGCCCTGCTGCCAGCGCTGCACTACGGCGTCCCCGTGCTCGGCTACGTGGGCGGACGCTTCGATCCGGAGCAGGCCTGCCGGCTCATGGGTAAGCACGGCGTGCGCAACGCCTTTATTCCGCCCACCGCCATCAAGATGCTGATGCAGATAGACAGCCCGAGGCAAAAATACGATCTCAAGCTCCGCTCCATCATGTCCGCCGGCGAGCAGGTGGGCGCGGAGGTGGTGCGTTGGGTCTCCGAGGAGCTGGCTGTGGAGGTCAACGAGATGTGGGGCCAGACGGAGTTCAACTACCTGGTGGGCAACTGCACCGCGGTCATGCCGGTGCGCCCCGGCTCCATGGGCAAACCCTATCCGGGACACAATGTGGAACCGGTGGACCCGTCAGGCAATCCAATGCCCGACGGCGAAATCGGTGAGCTTGCGGCGCGCCGCGACGACCCGGTGTTTTTTCTCGGCTACTGGGAAAATGAACAAGCGACCCGTGAAAAATTCATCGGCGACTACTGGGGAACCGGGGATCTGGGGTACCGTGACGGGGACGGTTATCTATGGTTTGTGGGACGCAAGGACGATGTCATCTCCAGCGCCGGGCACCGCATCGGACCGGGGGAGATCGAGGACTGTCTCATCAAGCACGAGGCTGTCGCCCAAGCCGCGGTCATCGGAAGTCCCGATGAGCTGCGCGGCGAGGTGATCAAAGCATTCATCATTCTCGCCGACGGCCGGACACCATCGGACACCCTGGCGCAGAGCATTCAACAAAGCGTCAAACAACGTCTTGCCGCCCACGAATACCCCCGCGAGATCGAATTCGTCGATTCACTGCCCATGACGACCACCGGTAAAATCCGCCGCATCGAGCTCCGGGAGCTGGAAATCGCACGCAAGGGCGGTGGATAGAGCGTCTTACGCGCCGCGCCATGACCACGCCTTTGAAATACGACCCGGACCTCGCCATCGAACAACTGTCGGCGGTGGACGCGAAGCTGGCCCGGCTCATCCAACGGGTAGGACCCTTCGCCATGCCGACCCGCGAGAAAATGAGCCCCTTTCAGATGCTGCTGCATGCCATTGTCTATCAGCAGATCACGACCAAGGCGGCGGCGAGCATCCACGCACGCCTCGAAGCCCTGTTCCCCGGCCGCAAACCGGGGCCGCGGCGCATGCAGAAGCTCTCCGATGAGGCACTGCGAACAGCGGGCATGTCCAGAGGCAAGCAGCGCGCCGCCAGGGATCTGGCGGACAAGGCCCTGGATGGAACGGTACCTACCCGCCGACAGCTGGAGCGCATGGACGACGAGGCCATCATCGCGCGCCTGGTCCAGGTACGCGGTATCGGGCCATGGAGCGCCGAGATGATGCTGATCTTTCAGCTCGGCCGACCCGATGTTCTACCGGTCACGGACCTGGGCGTGCGCAAAGGTTTTCAGCTGTCCCACGGCGGCCGCGAGCTGCCCGAACCGAAAAAACTGCTGCGCTATGGCGAACGCTGGCGTCCGTACCGCTCGGTGGCCAGCTGGTACCTGTGGCAGGCGAACTATCTGCCGTAGAATCGGCCTTTCATTTTCCTCTCGACAATCAGGCGACCATCCATGATCGATCTCTATACCTGGCCGACACCCAACGGCCACAAGGTGCACATCATGCTCGAGGAAGTCGGCCTCGAATACAACGTGATTCCCATCGACATCAACAAGGGAGCTCAGTTCGATCCGGACTTCCTGGCTATCAGCCCCAACAACAAGATGCCGGCGATGGTCGACCACGATGGACCGCACGGCAGCGACTACTCGCTGTTCGAGTCCGGCGCGATCCTCATGTATCTGGCGGAAAAGACCGGCCAACTGATGCCGGCGGATATGGCGGGCCGCTACCGCGTCATTCAATGGCTGATGTTTCAGATGGGGGGAATCGGGCCACTGCTCGGCCAAACCCACCACTTCCGCATCTACGCGCCTGACCAAATCCCCTACGCCGTCGATCGCTATACCAACGAGGCGGCGCGCTTGTACGCAGTCATGGATAGAAGGCTCGCCGACAGCGAGTATCTCGCCGACGCGTATTCCATCGCCGACATTGCCTGCTTTCCCTGGCTGCGCCGCCCCGAGCGGCAGGGCCAGAGTCACGATGATTTTCCCAACTTGAAACGCTGGTTCGACACCATCGCCGCGCGCCCGGCGGTGCAACGGGGTGTCGAGGTACTCGCCGAGCACCAGCGCACCGGCAGCATATCCGCCGAGGCGCGGGAGAACCTCTTCGGCAAAGCCCAGTACGCCAAGCACCAGTGACCGACAAGGCCACAATTCTGTCCATCGACCAGGGCACCACCAGCAGCCGCGCCATCGTCTTCGATGCCGCCGGCAAAGC
>JAACFO010000170.1 GCA_009937425.1 Gammaproteobacteria bacterium | reverse complement strand
GGCTGTTCATGCAGCGCACCCGCTTTTGCTTCGTGCGCGCCTTCCGCGAACCCTTCATGACCGGCAACGGCGATGCCACCAAGGCCGTCGCCATCGCCGTCATCATCGCCGCCACCGGATTCACCATCCTCAAATGGACGGATCTGCGTGAGTGGGAGACGCAAGTGTCGTCGGCCTTCTGGATGGGAAGCCTGTTGGGCGGTTTCATCTTCGGCATCGGCATGTCCATGAGCGGCGGCTGCGCCACCGGGTCGCTGTGGCGCGCCGGTGAAGGCCACATCAAGCTCTGGGTGGCGGTCATCGCCTTCGGACTCTCGGGATCGCTGTTCCGAGGCTGGCTGGCCGACAGCGGAATGATCAACCGCCTCGGCGAGCCGCTGTTTCTGCCCGACATTATTGGATTTAAGATGGCTTTAATCTCCGTCATTGCCATCATGTGTCTCTGGTACCTATTAGCCACGTGGAACGAGGTTAAAGGAAAGCTCGTAATCGTCTGACGTCGGAGGGTCGAACGACGCTTTCAATCTAAACCTACCGCCGCACAGGGGGTGCAGAGGCGGGGGAAATCATGAGGAGGAGAAGCAATGAGACTCACAGGCATATTCGTCGCGGCCGCTGCAGCCTTTCTTGTAGCCGGCTGCAGCTCGGCTCCGGAGAAGGGCACCGTGTTCGGTGCACCCACCCAGGGCATGAGCACGGAAGAGTACCAGGCGTTGGTATTCCTCGATCCACAGAACACCGTGCGCATGGACTGGCATGCCGTCGAGGGTATGGACGGCAACTTCCTGATCGACAATCAGGGCGAGCCCACGGTATCGGTGGTGGACTACAACAAGGCCGAGACCGTCAAATTGATCGACATGGGTGAGACGGGTAATCACCACATCTGGGTCATTCCCGGCGCCCGCTATGTATGGTCCTCGCAACGCTATGAAAAAGACATATTCTGGACCATCGATCTGACCACCCAGGAAGTCGTCGACAAGTTCTCCGTCAGCATGGATGGCAAGAAGGTCATCGCGCCGCTGCACATCGGCTTTGCCTATACGAAGCCTCTGGCAGTCACCGGCAACATCCTCGATAAAGAGAACGGCTATTTGACCTTCTTGGATACGGCGACCCGCAAGCCCATCGCCACCACCACAGTCAGCTGCCCGGGTGCCCGCGACGCCATGTTCACGCTGGATGACTCCAAGGTCTTTACCACCTGCCAGCAGGAGCCGAAGGGCGTTGCCGTGGTCGATGTGAAGTCCCGCAAAGAGATCAAGATGATTCCCATCAAGGGGGCTCGTGCGGGCGCCATGTCTCCGGACGGCAAGTACTTCATGGCTTCGTCGAAGGGCGCGTTGGTGTTCATAGACACCAAAACCGCCGATATCGTCAAGTCCGTCGAGGTCCCGGGCGGCGGCGGTAACGTCACCTGTCTTGCGGACAGCTCGAAGTGCTATGTGGGTCTGCGCAAAGCCAATAAGGTCGGCGTCATCGACATGGCGAAGCTCGAGCTCGTAAAGACCATCGACACGGGTAAGGATGCCAACCGGCTGTATCTGAACCCAGCCAATCCGCGCTACGGCTTGTTCGCCAACGAGTCCGGAAAGTCCGATGAGATCACCGTCATCGACACCAAGGACGACGTAGCGTTGAAGCAGATCGGCACGGGTCTGGGACCGCACAATATCGCCTTCAATCCAGAAGGCACCCGTGCGGTAGTGTCGACGAAGAAAGAGCCCACCGCGACCTTGGTGGACACCTCGGACGCGGATCCCATGAAGTGGGACACGATCACGACGGATCTAGAGGCAGGTATCCAGAACAACGGCGTGCGCTGGGTGCCGAGTCCGGCAGCCTTGCAGGCCAAGATGTCTGGGCAATAAGGCCAGCAGATGCCCGGATTACGGTGAGGTAAGCTTTCCCCTCACCGCGCACCGGGCGGAGTAGGATCGGGTTGCGGGGCGCTTGTCCGTCAGGCAGGCGCTCCGCGGCCAATTGAATGTGAGCACGGGTTGCTCACTTTAGCTTTGGAGGACACGGAATGAATATTGACGGTGTTCTGACCAGACGGCGGTTTTTGCGCTATGCGAGTGTCGGCGGCATTGCGGTGCCCATGTTCGCGACCACCGTACTACCGAACGTCGCCCATGCATCGGTTTTTCAGCTTCCGGCGGATCCGGAAAACCTGACCGATATGGAGAAGTTGCACATCCCCAAGATCACCCTGCCGCCGGTCGTCGAAGACGGCAGCCAGGCGCCTATCGTGGTGGAAGTGGACCATCCCATGGAACCCGACCACTACATCAAGAATATCCAGATCATGAACTTCAACGATCCGGTGGTGATCAAAGGCAAGTTCTACTTCACGCCGGCAAACGGTGAAGTGTATCTGGGCACGCAAATCCGGCTTGCCGGCGGCGAATCCAGAGTCTGGGTGGTCGCCGAGTGCAACAAGCACGGCAAGTGGGCAGGCAGCAAAGATACCAAGGTCGCGGCGGGTGGCTGCTAGCCGACCGAAAATGAACGTTCGATCTTTTAGAGCGGATGGCGGCAGGTTCGCTGCGGTCGTCGCATTTCTTATCGCGTCGGCGTTCGGATTCAGCGTCTACGCGGCTGAAGAGGCCGAGATCCGCATTATCAGCACCAACGATCTGCACAGCTATCTGCGGCCCGTCTACTACCGCTACCTGGACGAGATGAAGCCCTGGGGGCCCCAGTCGAGAGAGGGGGCCTACGAGGAGAAGGCGAAGTACGTGGGCAAAATCGGCGGTATGGCCCACGTAGCCACCGTCATCAAGCGGCTGCGCACGGAGAAACCCGGTGCATCCCTGGTCGTCGACGCGGGCGATACCTGGCACGGCGCCGGCATCTCGGTTTTCGATAAGGGCGTCTCCACGGTCAAAATCATGAACGCCATCGGATACGAACTCATGGCGCCGGGGAACTGGGAGTTCTTCTACCCCAAGGAGCACTTGCTGGACTTGGTGGAGCAGTCCGACTTTCCGGTCATTGCCTACAACGTCACCGACAAGGATTGGGACGAACCGGTCTTCCAGCAGTACGTGATCAAGGAGGTCGGCAAGCTCAAGGTCGCGATCATCGGACTGACCTATCCCTGGACGGCGCTCACGTCTTCCATCACCGGGGCGGCCCAGTGGTGGAAATTCGGGATCAAGGAAGAAGAAGCGAAAGATTTAATCGAGGCGATCCGCGAGGAGCACGCGCCCGATCTCATTGTGCTTGTTTCCCATGGCGGCTACGGGCTCGATCAAAAATTCGCCAAGCGCGTCGACGGCATCGACGTGCTGGTCAGCGGTCACACACATGACGAGGTCTACGACCCGGTAGTGTGGAACGACACGATAATTTACCAAGGTGGTGCACACGGGAAATTCGTTACCAGCCTGGACGTGCGAGTCAAAGACAAGAAGGTCGTCAGCTACAGCTACGAGCTGTTGAAGGTCCGGCAATCGGAAATCAAGCCGGACCCGGAAATCGCGAAAATGATCGATGAGGCCTACCGGCCCCATGAAAAAATTCTCGGCGAGGTGGTGGGTCACAGCAACGTGATGATCTACCGGCGAGACTACTGGCAGAGTCCCATGGGGAACCTGCTCACCGACGCGCTGCGTGACATGACCGGCTCCCAGATTGCCTTTTTCCCCGCGTGGCGATACGGCGCCACACTGATGCCTGGAAAGATAACGGCCGAGGATGTCTACAACCTGGTGCCGACGGACGGAAAAATCATTACTTATTCCATGCCGGGAAAATCCGTGACACGGCTCGTAAACAATATTCTCAACGCGGTCGTCGACAGCGATCCTTATTCGCGGGTTGGCGGCGACATGATCCGGTTCTCCGGCATGAAGCTCGTCTACGATCTTTCGAAGCCCTACGGGCAGCGGATCGTGTCGTTGAGTGTCAACGACAAACCCGTTTCCAAGGATCAGGTGTATTCGGTCTCATCAGTGCATACGCGCTTTCAGAACAGCCCGCTTTTCGGTGCGACCGATGTCAAAGACACGGGCAGGGTATTCGTCGACGAGCTGGTCGACTATATCCGCGAGCATTCGCCCATCGAAACGACACTGGATAGCAGGGTAGCTGCGATCAACGCGAGCTCATGAAAATATTCGGCAAATCTTTTTCGTTTATCTGAGTGGAGAAATACCATGGCAGAGAAAATCAAAGCACCGAGAATGAGGATCAAGCGAAGCGTCAAGCAGGACGAAATCTTCAAGGTAAAGGTGCGCTTCGATCACCCGTCGTTCACGGGCCTTGGAATGGTGGACGAGGACCAGGAAGCTTTTAATCGCGCCACACCGAGCACCTTCATCCGCAATATGCTGGTGTACTACGACGACGAGCTCGTCAGCCGCTTCAGGACCTCATCCGCAATTGCAGATAATCCCCTGTTTACCTTCAAATTAAAGGCGAGCAAGGAAGCACCCGTGAAGGTTGTTTTCATCGATGATCAGGGCGAACGCTGGGAGACCAGCAAGAACGTCAAATTCAAGTCCTAGCGGGCGCTCGGAACGCGGGAGGCGTTTACCTACCCGTATCTGCATACTCGCCCAATGATTCGAGAGAACGATGATGAATAGTAGAGTGTCACTAATTGCGGTGCTGTTCGCAGCCCTGGCGGTTACGACGGCTGCCTACGCAGCCAAGGTCGTGGAAGAAATCGAAATCGAGGGAATGATCTCGCCGGCGAGTCCGAAAGCACTGTCAGCCGCCCTCGAGGAGCAGCTGGCGGTCAAAGTCCTCGGATTCGACTTCTACGGCACCGATAACGGCTGGCCGGTGGTCAAGGTGGAGTACGACTCCAGCGCAGTATCCAGGGATCAAATCGAGAAGGTCATCAATGCCACCAAGGACCCCACGGGCACGTCCTACAAGGTCCACCGGGACACAATACAGCTCCACCTGGCGCTGCTCGAGGAAGAGACCAAGGCAGACAGCGTTTTTGCAGGCGATACTCCCGACATCCCGAAGGTCAGCAACCCCATTCCGGCATCGGCGGAATCCAACGCCAGGGGCGAGACGCTCTACGTCAAGTATTGCGCCAAGTGCCACGGCCTGACCGGCAGTGGCACGGGCCCCTCGGCCCACGGTTTCTCCACCAACCCGCGGCAACTCTGGGCATGGCACAAGGCGGACAAGTCCGCCGACGCTTACCTCTTCTGGTTCATTACCAACGGGCGAACGGATATGCCGCCATGGGGTGTGGTACTTTCGGAGAACGAGCGCTGGGATCTGGTCAACTACGTCAAGACCATAGCGCCGCCGAAGCAGTAGGAACACGATACGCAGGGTAGAGCACGGTGGTCATTGACGAAGACGTTGTCACCAAATCCTACGACGTCGACGACTTTGACGATCTCCTGAACGACCTGCTCTCCGAGATCGAGGTGCGCAACTACCGCGTCACCCGCATCAATCACATCGACAACGTGCTGGACCAGAAGGAACGTGGTCTCAGCACGAAGATGCGTTTCACCCATTACAAGATTGTCGAGTTTTGTAATCTCAACAGCTGCGCGGAAATGTTGTCGGCGGACGTGTTGTCGGGTGTGTTCATGCCGGTCAGGTTCATTGCTTACCAGGGTGTCGACGATCAGAAAGCCTACGTGTCCTTTCTGCGCCCGACGCGCTTTGCCGCACTGTTCAGCGCCACGGGCGTAATGGATGTTGCCGTGGGTCTGGAAAAGGATATGAGCGATGTTCTGGAAGAGCTCGCTTAAGCGGGGTCTGCTGGCCGTCACCATGCTGGCGCTTTGCGCGAGTGCAGGAGCTGCGGCGACCAGCTACGGTAAGGGCGGCGATTTCACCCTCAACGCACCGGACGGGCCGCTGTCCCTGAGTGATCTGCGCGGCAAGGTAGTGCTGATATTCTTCGGCTACACCTCCTGTCCCGACGTCTGCCCGATTTCCCTTGCACGCATCGATGCCTCCTTCTCCGCCATGGACGACCAGGAGCTCGAACGAGTGCAGGCGCTTTTCATCACCTTGGATCCGGAGCGCGATACTGCCGACCGGCTCGAGAAGTACACGCGTTACTTTCACCCGAAGATTATCGGGCTGCGGGACGACGTCGACGCCATCGATGCGGTAACGAATCTCTACGGAGTCAAGTACTCGAAGGATCCCATGCCCGAGTCGGCACTCGGTTATTCCATCTCGCATCCTACGGACATCCTCCTGCTCGACGCCGAAGGCCAAATCGTGGAGGCCGTGCCCCACGATGCCAAATCCAAGTACCTGCTCGCGCGCATACGCGATCTGCTGAATGCCCCCGACTGATGCACTCGGCGACTCCCGGGGCAACATCCCCATGACCAGGTTGGCCACTCGCATTATCGCAATCGCGAGCCTGCTGGTTGTTGCCGTGAGTGCCCCTGCGTGGGAGCACGCGGCATCGAAGGTGGTGTTCAGCGAGTACCGGACGGGGCTCATAGAGGAGTTACAGGAAAAGAACCGGCCGTACTTCCTGCTGTTCTCCGCCGAGTGGTGCTACTGGTGCCATCAGTTCGGGGAGAACACCCTGACAGACGAGAAAGTCGCCGATTATCTGAACGCCCACTACACCAATGTTTTTATTGATGCGGACATCCACAGCGCAGCGTATTTGAAGTATCGGGCCACGGGTCTTCCTTACACAGTCTTTCTCAATCCCGACACGTCGCCGCATTTCCGCTATGCGGGGACGCTCTACGCCGACGACTTTCTGACGGTCATCAAGCAGGTCAAGATGAACGTGGCGCAGGGGCTGTCCGTAGAGGGGAACGAGGCCAAGGATTTCGCCTACGAGCCCCCGGAGAAACTCGCGCTGGCTACCCTCGAGGAAGCTGGTGACAAGTTTCGCGATGGCGTCCTGGAGAGTTTCGACCCTGTACAGCATGGCCTTGGTAAGCGCGAGAAGGCGGTTTACCCCCGCACCTTCCTGTACCTGCTGAGTAACGGCGAAGGCGCGGCGCGCCAGGCGGCGATAACGTCGGTCCACAAAACCCTTAGTCGAGCCATCGAGCGCATTTACGATCCGTTGGAAGGCGGTTTTTTTCGCTACGCGGAAACCAGGGACTGGAAGGTTCCCCATTACGAAAAGATGGCCGATCTGAATGCGGGCGCGGTGCTGCTGCTCTACCGGATGAACGACGTCTTACCCTCACCTGCCCTGGTGGAAGCCGCCGACAAGACGCTCGACTATCTGCGTACGACGCTCTACGACCCGAAGCTCGGCGTATTCCTGAGCTTTCAACAAGCGGACGAGCACTATTACGCGCTCAAATCCCGGGAACACCGCAGTCAAGCGGAAACGCCGCTGGTCATCGAAAAGGTCTTTGTCGATCGCCTGGCGCTCACCATCATTCATCTACTCGATGTGCTGGACTACCGGCCCGATGATGCGCTGAAGCAACAACTCGTAAGCTCCCTCGACTTTATTGCTGGCAAGATGGCCGCCCAGGGAGTGCTCAATCGCTACTACACCGTCAGCACCGGGAAATGGTCGGGGAAAGGCACTCTCCAGGACTACGCCCTGGTGGCGCACATGTTTTTTGAAGCGTCGAGACGCCTGCAGGCACCACGCTATCGGGAACTGGCCCGCCGAACGATGGACAATGCCATCGCTGATTTCTACGACAAGGATATCGGCGTGCTGACGGATCCGGCGCTGGGTGATACGGACGATGCCGAATTCCTGATGGAGGTCAACGGACTGCTCGCGCAGACCTTGATAGGGCTGAACGGCGATGGCGAGTACGGCGCTCTCGTGAACAGCATCGTCAGGTACTTCTCGGAGATGGGCGATATCCTGGAGGAAAGGCTCTGGGACGGCGAGAACTGGGAATTCACCGAGCGCTACGTACCGTACCTACGCGCCGTGGACAGCTATCTCAGCGGACCGAAGCTGGCGGCGCAACAGCAATAAGAAAAACCGGGTCAGAGACCCAAATTACGGGGACAGTATACCGATTTCTCCCCAACCCTCGGTTTAACAAGCTACCCCATCGAATTAAGTATGCTGTCTCCGATTTCCGCGGGAATCCTCGGGGCTTATCGCCTGAAACAAATGATACGAAAAAGCCTCCTGGCGAAATGGAATGGAAACGCGATTCGCCTAGCATAGCCCTCGTAAAAACAGGC
>JAACFO010000318.1 GCA_009937425.1 Gammaproteobacteria bacterium | reverse complement strand
TGAGCGAGTGCCGCTGCGTAAGAATTCAATACGGGTGACCGCTGTGCAGTCGCCCATTGAGGCGGTGGATGCCAGTAATCCGGGACCCGGGATGAAGAAAAATCTCGATCGCATGCTGCAGTACATCGATGATGCGAACGGCTTTCCCGGACCGCAGGACCTGGTGTGTTTTCATGAACAGCCCATCATGGGCTGGAACCCCTGGACGCGCGAGGAAGCATTAAAGGTTGCGATCGAGGTTCCCGGGGTGGAGACAGAAGCGCTTGGCAGGAAGGCCAGGCAATACGGATGCTACATAGCCTTTGGCAGCTACGTGCGAGACAAAGACTGGCCTGGGCATCTGCTACTAAACGGCATCCTGATTGGCCCCGACGGCGAAGTAGTGGCGAACCATTGGAAACAACACAACGTCCGCTTATCGCCAAACTGGACGATGTATACGACCTCGGCCTACGACGTGCTTGATCGTTATAAAGAGATGTATGGCGCGGACGCTGTGTTACCGGTAGCACGTACCGATATTGGCAATCTCTCATTGCTCATTTCGCCCTACGATCCGGATATTCACCGGGCGCTAAGCCTGAAGGGGATGGAGGTCGGCGTGCGTTTTTCCTCTGGAGGCTTTAACGCGACGGATTCGCAATCGTCTTCGCTGTTCAATCAGAACTACACGATTACGGTTAACCAATCGCTGTCACCTGATCAACCGGGGTTCCCGGCCTTTTCGGGGTCAGGCGGTACCAGTATTTACGCTCCCTTTGGAAAGGAAGTCGCAATGGCGAAGTCTGTTCACGAGGAATTCGTTACCGCGTCCATACCCATGGCTGAATTTCGCAAGAAACATCGATTGCCAGATGTTCCCATGGCGCTGGTGATGCCGGTCTACGAAAAATACCGGCCACCCTATGATCCAGGCCTGCAGCAAGATTACATTCCCAATGATTTTCAGGACGCTGCCCGATACTTTAAATCCAAACGCAATTGGTAGGAGTCATGATGAAACGCAGAACCGCACTAGGTGTTATTGGCGCTACCGCCGCCGCTCCTTTCGTTGGAGCATCTGTCGCACGCGCAGAACAAGCAGAACGAATCGAGCTGGATCCAGCGAACCCAGCTCATACACTCCTGATATCGCGCAAGCTCGCCCACTCCATGGATGAAAGCCCTGTCTTTTGGTGGGCAAAATTATCGCGCATGTACATGCTCGATAAGATCATCACGCCGCTATGGGATGTTCATGTTGCTGCAGTGCTCACTACTCGAGATATCGATGAGCACGGTAGTTACGAGACGACGGCGATCAGCATGGTCTTTTATACAGACCTGGAAACTGGCGAATACTTAAGCAGCTTCGACAACCCCATTACCGGCGAGACGGTCGACATCGGCTACTTCCCGGCCAAACCAGGCAAACGTATCACCAGCATTGTTGGCGCAAAGTCGGAGCCACGCACGCGGCCCGGATACGATGTTTGGGTGCGGGTCGACGATAGTACTCGCGTGGAACCGATAGAACCCGAGACGGGTCCTGCCTTTCGTGTCAATGACTGGAATACGTATCACGGTTCCCTTAGTGACGTTGCTAATCCGAAAATTGCGAACGCACCGGCAACCTGGCACTTTAATGATGTGCTCAGCTTTCCACCATGGCTCGGCATGGGCGACACGCCTGGAGACTATGTTTCGCGAGGCTTCGGCCGTAAGGTGTCCGGAATCCGTTCCATGCCTGAGCAGTTGCAGGATCTCATCAAAGAACGGCACCCGGACATCTATAAGGATCCCGCTGCGGCATTGCGAGGCTAGTCTATTCTGAATTTGTAACCACCAGGAGCGCTGCTATGCAGTCTTACCTTGTCGATCACCTTCTCAGCCGAAGACAACTACTCGGTGCCGCAGGCGCCGTCGGCGCCACCGCAGCGTTTGGGGCCGCTGGGCCGGCAATGGCTGCGCAGGGAATTCTGGGCGCGCGCCCCGGTGGCCTGGACTACAGCGATCCTCGCGACAACCTCTATGCCTTTGGCAAGATCTGGGCGGGCTACGGCGAGCCGGTGATCGGGGCCTTTCACGGCTTGATGTACGGCCGCGTTGGCAACGAGCGCATGCGCCCGCTATTTAATTTCGAAGGTGTCGGGATACTGCAGGCGGAACTCGATGAGAATAGAGATCTCAAAATAAAGAGTCGCGAAGTCGGCTTGTTCACCGATCTGCGCAATCGCAATGTCCTGGAATATTGGGACAACCCCTATACGGGGAAAACCGTCGAGGTCTACCACTTCTACAATGCCGGCGGTGGCGGCAAGCTGGGCGTTGAGATGCCGAAGTTTGTGGTTCCCGGCAACCCGGACACGCCGACCCTCATGAACGAGGGTTCGATTTTCCCTGACGAAAATGGCCGCTACCCCTTCCTGATGCCCTTTGAGCAATACGGTGATGACCTGATGCTCGCCTGGGATTACACCCATTACCACAAGAATCCTGTGACGCCTGAGGGCTGGCCAATATCCTCTACGGGTCCCGTCATCAGCCCCGCCGAACACTTCACGTTCAAGGTGTCGCGCAGCGAACTTGAAGACCGTGATCTCGCGACTGTACGTATGTACGCAGGGTTCTCACGTTCATCGCAGTGGTGGCCCTGGATGGGTATGGGCGGCAGCGGCTTTGAGGGCGGTGTTCTCAGCGGACGTATGCACAGCCATAACGGACTGCCCGGCTACGATGACGTACCACGCAAGGTTCTGAATTATATCGAGAAGCATGCGCCCGATTTTCTGGAACCCATTGTAGGCTGGCCAACGTCTTCGCCAAGACTGGATACCTGGACGGCGTACTCACAGGATGTCGCGCCGGAGACCAAGGGTCATCCATGGACTCCAGCGCCCGATGATATTCGCCCGCCCACCGGCAAAGGTGCAATCAAGGCGTCCTGAGCACGTGCGTATCATTCTCGGGACACTTCAAGATAGCCCAGGACATCAACAGCCCGTCACCGATCAAATTCAGCGGCCGGCCCGTCCAGGGCAGCAACAGGATCTGCTGCGATATCCGGTGCTTTCTCTGCGAGCAGGTCGCGCCATTTCTGCGGCATCATGTCAAAGCTCGCGACTTTGCGCCCGAAGGTCCTCGACGTAAGACCGCCATCTCTCGACCCCATATTCATCCAGTTCTGCCAGCCGGTAACCTCGGCGAATGACACCGTCGTGTCAGCCATGGTGACAGCGGGGTCGGTGAGTTCCTGCAGGCTGCCGTGATAGTGCGACATGTCATTTACTTCATAGGGATGCTCGCGTTCCGGCCGGAAGACACGTGCACGGATAACTTCCGACATAAACACGTCGTCGTTAACGATGACAGCGGGAAAGATCTGTGCCTCAGACTCCAGTCGGGCTCCGCCCATTGTCTTGGGCATCTCCCGCGAATCGTCGGCATTATAGTGAACCGTGATCGGCCCGACAGGCCTCAAACTCACCGGCAATACTTCGCCCGTGTAGGGGTTCTTCC
>JAACFO010000169.1 GCA_009937425.1 Gammaproteobacteria bacterium | reverse complement strand
CTGCTGCTGGGTGCGGCGCTGCTCCTGAATCGTTTTAATCATGTGGTTGCGGACGGCAATTCCCGGGAAGCGGCTACCGCCAGAAGTCTCGCCGAGGCCAAGCGGGCGCTCATCGCCTGGGCCGTAACCGTGCCCTCGGTCGGGGGACGGCCCACTACGCCGGGTCTTCTCCCGTTTCCCGATCGCAACCGGGATGGGAACTACGACGGAAAGGGAGACTGCGTCACCTTCGGCTTGAACGACAGCCACCTGCTCGGCCGCCTGCCCTGGGCCGGGGACGTCAGTCCCTGCCCCCGGATCGGGCTGCACGTCGACATACGCGACGGCTCCGGGGAGCGTCTCTGGTACGCGGTGTCGCGCAACCTGATCACCAATGGCGGCGGTGGATCGATTAACCCGGACATGGGCGAGACGGGAAAAATGATCCATCCATGGATCGTTGTGCGGGACCCCGATGGCAATGTCGTCACTGAACCGGGAGGCACACGGCCGCTGCCGGTCGCCGCCGTGATCATCGCCCCCGGTGCAGCCCTGGGTCATCAGGATCGCAGCGCCGCCGCCGCTTCGCCGGACAACTATCTGGATCGGATCACCATTGGCGGGACTACCTTCGACAACGCCGATGCCGATGGTTGTCCCGACGCCGTGACGTCGCCCTGTGCTTCGTCATCTCCGGGTGAAGAATTCATCCGTCACGGGCAAGCGGGTGCCTGGACCAGTTTCAATGATCGCTTGACGTACATAACGGTGAACGAACTCATGGGGGCGGTGGAAAAACGGGTTCTCGGCGAGATCGCGGTGGCCATGAACAATTACCGCGATGGCAACGGCGGCTATCCTTGGTTGGCGGGTTTTCGAAGTGACACGACTGCGCCATCGTTCAAAAGTACCCTGACGCGCAGTGGGCAATTGCCCGTGCATCTGCCCGATGAGATTTTTTCGACCAGCTTCGGCGGCTTCTGGGATTTCATCGATCCAACGCCGACAACGACGACGAGGCACTCCGGGGACGCGAAGCTCGTACCGTCCCTGGCCGACGTCGAGTCGGGATCGATCCATGTGTCGCGCCGCGACGGACGCTGTATGTGGCGAGACTGGACCCGTGTCGATTGTGTGGGATCACGGGTCGTGCCGGCATACCTGCGCGCCGATCTGGGCCGCACGGTGACGCGCACGGTGGAATATTCATTCAGCTATTCGGATAAATCACCCACGGTGACGCCGCCTGCATCGGGGGACGTGCGCCGTCGTTCTTTGTCTATTCGGGCGGCCCGGTTGCCGAGAGTATCGCCGTCGCCTGGCTCTCCAGCGCTTTTACCCGAAGCGCCATGGAGTATTCGGATTTCCGATGATGATGGAACAGGCTTCGGTCAACGCACCATGATGATTGACTCCGACACCGGCGGTGCAATCAACGTAAGCGGAATTCGCTATGACTTGTCGATTGTCTACGACGATAGGGACGACGCTCGCGATGAATTACCGGAGTGGCTCGCCGAGAATAACTGGCAGCATTTTATTTACGCGGCATTCTCCGCGGACGCCGCGCCGGGCGGGAACAGCGACGGGGACGGCGATTGCTCCACCCCGGTGAATACCTGCCTGAGATTGAAGGTCGCCGGGAAGACGGTCAGGTTCGACGTGGAGGCGCTGTTGATATCTTCCGGTGGGCGGTGGATGAATCAGGATCGGGATGTTGGGGATTGCGACGGTGACGGGATCCGGGATGGTTTTTTGTGCGCGTACCTGGAAGGGGACAACAGCGACAAAAGCACGGCGATGCTCGCGGACACCTATGCCCGTGATCAGTTGAGCGCCGTGTTCAACGATCAAGTGAGAATTGTTGCCCCGCTACCGCCCTGAAGCGTCGCCGAATCGTTCGCGCCATCACACGGGCTTCAGATCGAAAGAAACATCCTGGGGACGATTTGCCGTGAGCGTTAGCTCGTAGCCCCACTGTTGTGCCTGGCGTGCCGCCTGGTAAAGACCGATGCCGAGCCCGTCGCTGGAGTCTACCGGTGATCTGAAAAGATTTCGGGCGGTGTCGCTGTCAATGCAGCTGCCGTTGTCGGAAACCCGCAGGCGGGCAGCACCGTTGCGGGCCTCCAGGTGCACGCTGATCGTGATACTCGGTTCGCTCTGGCGTTTGCTGCGGGCATTCTCGAGCAGGTTCTCGGCCACACTGTCGAACAGATCCAGCGGCACCGTGGGATCGGAGCCCAAGTCCGATTCGAACTGGATGCCGGCATCGATGTTGCGCTCCTGAAGCGACTTCCACCAATCGCTCAACGGACCCTCCACCATTGCCTCTTTTTCCGGGGCCTGCAGCTTGTCCAGCGCCAGTTGCAGCCGCTTGTTGACGTGAGGCAATTGCCTGGCGATCAGCGCTCTCAACTCGGCGTCATCGTCTGCTTTGCCGGCTTGCATGGCGGCCGTCGTCGTCTGCAGGGACTGAAGCAGATTTTTGATGTCGTGAGTGATGCGCGCGCCGGTCTCGTAGACGGCCTGCAGGCGCGCGGAGCGGGTGAGCACTTCCTCGCGTTGCTTGGCGCGATAAAAATGTGCGACCAGCTGCAGCAGCAGTTGCCCGTGCAATCGCAGCGCCGTGCCCACGCTGCGGTGGGCATAAACGGTAACCTCCAGGTCTTCGTCGACGAAGCGAAACAAAGAGGGTGTCGTCTTGCCGGATTCACCCTGACATTCCTCGCTCACCCAGGTGGCGCCGGAGACCCACGGCAATTCAACGAGTTGTCCGATAGCGGATTCGAGAAAGGCGTCCGGTGTCTGTTCGCCCTGCGCCAGCTCTGCCAGACGCCCCAACCATGCTTCGAAGGGCGTACCGATGTTCTGCAGATAGCGTTCCCAAAGCTGACCCAGACCGCTGAAACCCGCCAGCGGCGTCCACAGCCAACTGATGGCGAGAAGAAAAAGCGCGATGGCGAGGATCGTCTGGATCACCGCCACCGGGTAGTGGGCGCCGGTGATGTACATGCTCAGCAGACTGCCCATGGCGAGGATGCAGGTAAGCAGCGACACCGTGAGTCCGTAAAGAAAATCCACCGACTTTTCCGGCTCGGTAGTTTCTTTGGGATCGGGTACGAAAAACAACGTAGCCGGCACGATGAACAGGCCGTAGCCGAGCATACGCCAGGCTTCGTTTCTCGCGAATTGCAGCTCCATGATGGAGGGGATGCAGGCGACGAGTATTTCCGAGACGAGGAAAACGAGGGTCATCAAATAAGCGTAGCGGCTGCCCCGTCTGGCCGTCACTCTGCCGCCGACAATGGCAGTCAGCATCAGCAGCCAGAATGTCATCAAACCCCAGTCCATCCAGATGATGAATGCCAGGGTGGCGATGATGAAGACGACACTGCCTTGCCAGTTGAGGCGTTGCTCCCGGCGCCACAGGGGCTGCCACATGAGGAACAGGCCCAGGTGCGCGAGGATGAGGCTGCGAGACAAGGCGCTGCCGAAATCCCACCACAAAGCCAGATGCAAACTCGCCAGCATGAGCGCCAGGATTTGATGCTCGAAACGCTTGTTGAGAAGGAATCCGAGGGGGGCCATGGTCAGGGGCTTCCGGGCGGCTAAAATGAATGCTTTGACACGCTCACTTGGCCGTGTCGTATTGTATATTAGCCGCCGCCAGGGTCAGCCACATGCGCGATTCGAAAATTTCCACCATCGCTTTCTATACCTTTCTCGAGGCGACGCGAAATCGTCTCCTGTGGCTGGTTGTGGCTTTCGTCGTCATCGGCTTCGGGCTGTCGCAGTTCGTGTCTGAAATCGCCATCACCGAGAGCGCGACGTTCCAGAGCAGTTTTCTCGCAGCCATGCTGCGCTTCTTTACCGTCTTCACCATCGCGCTTTTCGTGATAACCAGTATGGTGCGGGAGTTCGACGACAAGGGCCTGGAGTTGGTGCTGTCCCTGCCGATCCCGCGCTACCACTATTTCCTCGGCAAGTTGCTGGGCTTCTCCCTGCTGGCAGTGATGACCGCCATCTTTTGCGGCCTGGTACTGTTGGTGCACGCGCCTCCCGGGCAGGTGGCCCTGTGGGTGTTCTCCTTGTCCTGTGAGTTACTCATCATCACGGCCCTGAGCCTGTTGTGCTTGTTCACTTTCAATCAGGTAACCCTTGCTTTGTCAGCGGTCATGGCTTTTTATCTCTTGTCGCGCAGCATCGAGGCCATGCAGCTGATGGCGCGCAACCCCATCGTCAGCTCGGACACCTGGTCACAACGCATCATCGAGCAGTTCATCGACGGCATGGCCTTTCTGCTGCCGGACTTTGCGCGCTTCACCTCCTCGGAGTGGCTCGTCTACCACACCGGTGGCTGGCAGGAGGTGGCGCCCATTGCCGCACAGACTCTCGTCTATCTGGCCCTGCTGGCCGGGGCGGCGCTGTTCGATCTTTATCGGAAGAATCTGTGACGCGCTTTAAGTTCTGGAACCCCCAGACCCGTGCCCGCAGTGTCAAGTTCGTGCCGCTGCCGGTGCTCGTACTGCTGGCCGCTGGACTGACCGCGCAAGTCGCGTGGCACGCTGCCCGCCCGGCCCCTACCGCCAACGCCATCGATCTGCCGGTGCCGCCGAGCATCGACGCCTTGCGCCTGTCATCGCTGGGCGACCCCATCGTCATGGCCAAGCTGTTGATGCTGTGGTTGCAGGCCCACGACAATCAGCCCGGCGTGAGCATCCCGTTCCGGAATCTGGATTACACCCGAGTGGCGCAGTGGCTGGAGCGGATTCTGGAGCTCGACCCGCGGGGACAATACCCTCTGTTGGCGGCCAGCCGGGTGTACGCATCGGTTCAGGATCTGGAAAAGAAACGCTTTATTCTAGATTTCGTCTACCGGCGGTTTTTCGAGGATCCGGACCGCCGTTGGCCGTGGCTGGCCCACGCGGCCATCGTCGCCAAACACCGTTTCCAGGACCTGCCCCTGGCCCTGGAGTACGCCAGGGCCGTGTCGGAGCATGCCACCGGGCCGGGGGTACCCAATTGGGCCAGGGACATGTCGGTGGTCATCCTGGAGGAGATGGGTGAGCTGGAGGCCGCCACGGTGATGGCGGGCTACCTGCTCTCCAGCGGCCGGGTTACGGCAGAGCACGAAAAGCGCTTCTTGCTGGAAAAACTGGAAGAACTCAAACGGCGCCAGGCGGGATCGGCGCCATAATTCCAGGGAAATCCGCCACGTTGGGTGTCGAAATTTCGACACTTTGGCGAAAGTGTGACAGGTTTCAGGTTTTCGCTTGGCCTATTTGACCGTGAAGCGGATTTCGCCCTGCCATTCCGGGGGCGGCGGGTCATCCTTGAACTCGTCGATGCGCTTCAAATAGTAGTCATAGAGCGGGTCGTCGGGCTGCTCATCCTTCAATTTCCGGAAAATCTCTGCCGCGGCCTCCCATTTCCGGTCGTAATAGTGGTGCAGGGCCTCATTGTGCCGGTGCAGCTTGGTTACCAGGGTGCTGTGGGGGTCGACTCCCGGGCTGGATGGCTCGTAAATCCGCGCCAGCTCGTTTTTCCCCTTTACCTGCACCAACCCCAGCTCCCTGTAGGTGACGATGGGACAGGCCCTGCGGGTGGCCTCACCGACGATTATGCGGGCGCTGTAGATGCGGGTCAGCTCCTGCAGGCGTGAGGCCAGATTCACCGCATCGCCAATCACCGTGTAGGCGACACGGTACTCGGAACCCATGTTTCCGACGCTGACCACACCGGTATTAATGCCGATGCCGACGTTGATGCTGGGCCAGCCACGCTCGTGAAAGCCCGGCATGAGCTCCTTGACCGCATCCTGCATCTCGAACGCGGCGGCCACCGCGTTGGAGGCATGGTGGGGGTCTGGCAGCGGCGCTCCCCAGAAGGCCATGATGGCATCGCCCATGTACTTATCGATGATCCCATGGTGCTTGTAGAGGATGCGCGTGAGCGGTGTGAACAGCGTGTTGAGCAGCTCGGCCAGCTCCTTGGGCTCGAGCTGCTCGGAGATGGCGGAGAAATTGTGCACGTCGCAGAACATGATGCTGAGTTCCCGGGAGTCGCCCTCCAAGGAGAACTGCCCGGGATCCTGGCTGATGCGCTTGGCCAGCTCGGCCGGCACATATTGCCCGAATGCGTTTATAAGTTGTTGTTTTCTCGTGGTTTCCGTGAAATAGCTGATGAGCACGTTGACCACGAACAGCATCAATATGGTCAGCAGCGAGTACTCCATGGGGAGCAGCGCCCGCTGGCCGGTGCTGGTGTAGCCCATGAACAATACCGGCAGCATGGCCACGAAGGTCAGCAGCGAGGCCCTGATGGGGGTTAACAGCGGCAGCAGTAGAGACAGCGCGATGCCGGTGACCAGCAGCACCAGGAACTCCTTGGTGCGTACGATGCTGGGCGCGGTGAGGGCGCCGTCGGCGATGTCGAAGACGATCTCGAAGACGCCGCTGGCGTTGAAGACAAACAATGCGAAAACCGCCAGAACCAGCGCAACCTGGAGCCACTGCCGGCGCAGGGCCTTCGCCAGCTGGCCCCCCGCGGCAGACAGATGGAGCGCATCGACGACCGAGCCCAGTGACGCTCCCTGGGGCGCGGCTGCGGGCTCTTCGGGGGCGGGCGTCGCGGAATGTTGTTCGGGCGAAGCGATAAAGGCGGGTCTCGCGGTCAATGGGAACGCCAAGAGTCTAGTAAGGGGCCTCGGCCGTCGCAAGCTCTGCAGGCCGCCGCCCCATGGACTACGCTTGTCGGTCGAAAGTGCAGCCGCGAAAGGACCGGTTCGTCCCCCGGGTGGGGGTTAAGGCTGCATAAATCCGGTTTTGCCAATAGTTGGCACGTGAATTGCTAGCTATTCAGGCGTGACTTTACGAGCAAACCACGTGCAAGCAGCTTCTACTTCGGGAGGACTCGACATGAGGCAACCGCAAAAGGGATTCACGCTGGTGGAAATCGCCATCGTGCTGGTTATCATCGGCCTACTGCTGGGCGGAATTCTCAAGGGCCAGGAGCTGATCAACAGCGCCAGGGTCCGCAACCTGGCGGATAGTACCTCGGGCATCCAGGCCGCCTACTTCGGCTTCATCGACCGCTACCGCAGGGTTCCCGGCGACTGGCAGCAGACTGCCGCGGCCGCGGCCATCGGTGGCGTCGTCGCCAGCGGCGGCAACGACAACGGCCGCCTGGATGGCACCCCCAACTTCCGCGAGCCCAACGCACTTTGGGAGCATCTCTCCAAGGCGGGGTTCATCAATGGCTCTTATACCGGAGTCACCACGGAGCCCTCCACGGCCAACGGCGGCGGCCCCTTCAATCCTTTCAACTCGGCCATCGTCATGGCGCGAACCGCGGACTATATCGACATCACTGACGCCACTCCGCCGGTGCGCCTGCACCTGGTTGTCGGCCGCGGCACGCCCGTGGATATCGCCCGCGAGCTCGATACCAAGCTCGACGACAGCAATCCGGGAACCGGCGGCCTGCGTTCGGCGCTGAATACCGGCGTAACCCTGGGTGGCCCCACCCTCTGGGGTGGCGGCGACCTGAACTGTACGCTGCCCACGGGCGCGGCCCCGGGCGCGACCGTTGTCTGGGACGTCAACACGGATTCCCAGGATTGCAATCCCGTTTTCCTCTTCTAGTCGATGTTGGGTGATTAGAAAAAGCCCATGGACGGCTGGTGGACATCAGGTCCACCAGCCGTCGACTCCCCGAAATTATGCGACTGCGGGGGTCAGTGACCACTGACTCCATTATTTCCTCCAAGGCTGCCGGCCGCTTCGGCACGGCACCGGCCCACAAGTATTCTTCGCTCCTCCGGCGGCCGCCATCGTCGTGAATCTCCGCCACAGATATTGCACGACGCGCGCCTCGGGCTTCACCCTGATTGAGATCGCCCTGGCGCTGGTCATCATCGCCCTGCTGGTAGGCGGCGTTCTCAAGGGTTTGCAGCTGGTCCAGAGCTCCCGGGTGCGCAACCTTGCCTCCACTACCACCTCTGTCCAGTCTGCTTACTTCGCCTTCCAGGATCGCTACGGCCACGTGGCGGGGGATTGGAATGCCGTGGACGCGGGCAACGCCATCGGTCGTCCGGTTACCGGCAGCGGCAACGACAACGGGCGCCTGGATACGTCACCGGGCGACCCATGGACGGAATCCAACGCCTTCTGGGAGCACCTGGCAAAGGCCGGTTTCATCAACGGCAGCTTCCAGGGCACTGCGGCGACAGAGCCCACCCTGCTCAATGATCTGG
>JAACFO010000168.1 GCA_009937425.1 Gammaproteobacteria bacterium | reverse complement strand
ATCCTGGTCGCATTGATGGTCAAGGACGGGGATATCTTCACCAGCGACTTCTTTTCCCGGCTCGAGGCCATAACCGGCGAAGTATTTTTTCTCCCCGGCGTGGATCGCACCCAAGTCTATTCCTTGTTCACACCCAACGTGCGCTACACGGAAGTCGTCGAGGACGGAATCGCCGCGGGAAACGTGATCCCACCGCATTTCACGCCGAGCGTCGAGGGTCTCTACGCCGTGCGCGAAAATATACTCAAAGCCGGAATTGTCGGGCGGCTGGTGGCCAACGACTTCAGCGGCGCCATGGTCAGTGCGCGCCTGCTCGAATTTCACCCCCGCACCGGGAAGAAACTCGACTACGTCAATGTCGCCCATGAGTTGGAGAAAAGGATCCGCGACAGCTTCGCGCGAGATCCCCGCTACGATGTCCACATAATCGGCTTCGCCAAGATCATGGGCGACATCGCCGACGGAGTCACCCGCGTCGTCATGTTCTTCGGCATAACGCTGTTGATAACCGCCGTGCTGGTATACATCTTTACGCAGTCCGCCACTTTCACGATCGTCCCACTGGCCTGCTCCGTCATCGCTGTAGTCTGGCAGCTCGGGAGCATCACCCTGCTCGGGTACGGCATCGACCCCATGTCCGTTCTCGTTCCCTTCTTGATCTTTGCCATCGGCATCAGTCACGCGGTACAAATGGTGAGCGCCGTGCGTGCGGAGATTTTCTTCGGCCACGAAAGTGAAACGGCCGCACGGCGCGCTTTCCGCCGTTTAATCGGCCCTGGCGGGATTGCTCTTGCAAGCGACGCTGTCGGCTTTCTCGCCATCATGCTCATCGATGTGCGCATGATTCAGGAGATGGCCGTAATGGCCAGTCTTGGTGTAGCGGTAATCGTGATCACCAATCTGATCCTGCTACCGGTGCTGCTTTCCTATACCGGCTCTGTGGAGGCCTACCGCGCACGCATCGACCGGCGCGCAGAACAGCTTCATTCTCTATGGCGAAACGTCGCCATTGTCGCCCGGCCCCGTCCAGCCCTCGCGGTTATTGCTTTTGCAGCTGTTTTGCTGGGCCTCGGTCTGTGGAAGGGTGGCGACGTCGCGATCGGCGATCTGGATCCGGGCGTGCCCGAGCTGCGCGCCGATTCCCGCTACAACGTCGATAGCCGCATCGTCGCCTCGAAATTTGACTTAGGCGTCGATACGCTCACCGTGATCACCGAGACCATATCCCAGGGTTGCATCGACTATCACGTAATCACCGAGATCGATGACTTTCAATGGCGCATGAGAAACGTGCCGGGCGTTCGATCCGTGGTCGGTCTTCCAGACATTGCCAAACGCACCAATGCAGGCTGGAACGAGGGCAGCATGAAATGGCGCGTGCTGCCGAGAAATCAGGACACCCTCGTGCAATCGATTGCCCATGTTCCAGGCAGTTCGGGACTCTTGAACGGCGACTGCAGTGTCATGCCCGTCACGCTGTTCACCTCAGATCATAAGGCGAGCACAATTGCGCGCATCGTCAAAGAGGTTAAGGCTTTCGAGAAAGAATCCGCTTCGCACAATGTTACGTTTCGCCTCGCCACAGGGAACGTAGGCGTGATGGCCGCGACCAACGAAGTGCTTGCCTCAGCCCAGTATCCGATTCTGGGCTATGTGTTTGCCGCGGTGATCGCCTTGTGCCTACTGAGTTTTCGCTCTCTTAGCGCGACACTGTGCATCGTCCTCCCCCTTGCCCTGGTGTCGCTGCTCACTTACGCATTAATGGCAGCACTGGGGATCGGCTTGAAGCTCTCCACCCTGCCGGTGGTGGCGATCGGTATTGGCATCGGTGTCGACTACGGAATCTACATCTACAGCAGGCTACGGGGCATTCTCGCCCTGGGCGAACCACTGGCAATGGCCTACGAACACACTCTTCGCATAACCGGCAGCGGCGTCGTGTTTACCGCCATCACACTCGCGGTAGGCGTCGTACCCTGGATGTTCGCCCCGATGCAATTTCAAGCAGACATGGGCATTCTGCTCACCTTCATGTTTCTGCTGAACATGCTCGGAGCGGTTTTCCTTCTCCCCGCACTCGCGTGCTGGTTGTCACGCGCTTCGAGTGCGGTTACTGACTGGCGTCGATAACGGAAAACTCCATCTGCCCGATATCGACATCCGCGCTTTCGAGTTCCTGTATCATGCTAATTTTCCAATCTCCCGTCGTGCTTGTCGGGATCTTTTTCCAGGTCCTGAAACGCGTTGCACCACCCAATGATACATTCGAGGTGTTTCGCACTTTGTTCTTGCGGGAATACTGCAGAAGAATTTTTGATTCTTCACCGGCTGGAACCAGAAAGTTCATCCACAAGTAAACTTCTTCTCCCTTTGCGATCTTCTTATTGGTTATCTCGGAGATGCATTCGTTTTTCATCTCACCTTGTTTCGAGATTTCCTTGCAAAGCTTGAAATCCATGGGGATGACGCCCTGGCCTTTTCCGTTGTAGTAGTAGTCGATCACCTTGCGTGTTTCTTCCGGCGTAGGCTTATCCTGCGCGATCGCTGTCAGCGATCCACAGAGCGACGTAACGGCCAATACACGAATAATTATTTTCACGACGCACCTCCACTCCCTATCAAGTTTTGAATATCGCGCGACGATGGCATACACGATTTATTCGTGCGGTATTCGCCGACGCTTAAGATCAAGCGTAGCGCATATCTCTGGTGCGTACGGAGCGCACTAATCGGTGCGCATTCATGCCGGGATCGGCACGACGGAATGGATCCAATTATTAAAACTAAATCTTGCTCTGCGCGATATAGTAACGGGCACGCCGCACCTTATCGACGCAGTTCGGATACTTGTTGAATTCCTGCTGAATGCTTGCAGCCGAAAGCAGGCTCGCCGCCTTTGTCCAGTCAACCGTACCCCCAAAGCCGTTGGCCTTGGCAAAATCCAGCTCCTGGTAGGCTACCTCCAATCCGTCGTGACACCGTTTCGCGAGCTCGGAATCTCTTGGCTGGCCAGCACACGCGCTGATCGCTGCGGCCATCCCGGCGACCACTGCGATTCCTGCAATCTTTCTCACTGCAAGCATTGTTACCGCTCCTGTTCCGCCGTGGGTGCAATCACCCTATGGAAAGCGCGCCGCGCGCTTTTCCACGAATGCACGGACACCTTCGGCGAACTCCGCTTCCGTCACACCTGCAATAAACTTAGCCTTCTCCGCCGCGAGTTGCGAGTCGAGATCCGCGATCGAGGATTGGCCGAGCAGGAATTTAGTTCGCGCCAGAGCATCGACGGGTCCGGCAGCCAGCCGGGCCGCCAGCTCTGCCGTCTTCTTGTCCAGCTCCGCCTCCGGCACCACCCAATTGATCAAGCCATAGTCACTGGCCTGCTGTGGCGTAATGCGATCGCCCAACAAGGCGAGTTCCATGGCGCGCTTCAATCCCACCATGCGCGGCAAGGTCCAGGTGCTTCCGCCGTCCGGCGACGTTCCGATGCGGCAGTAAGCGAGGCTGAAAACAGCGTCCTCGGCGGCAATTGCCAGATCGCAAGCTGCAACCAGGCTCATGCCGAATCCCGCGCTGGCTCCTCTGATGCTGGCGATGACCGGTTTCGGCATGCCGTGGATGCTGGTAATCGCGGCGTGCACGTCTTCGATTTCGCCGCCGATTTTCTCCCCTGCGTCCCGGGGTGACTCCTGCAGCAGTTTGTGAAAATGACGCACGTCGCCGCCCGCCATGAAATGCTCACCGGCGCCCTTGATGACGACACAGCGCACGTTCGAGTCCGCCGCGACCGAACTGGTCGCGTCTTTCAACGCGCTTGCCATCTCGGGGTTGAGTGCGTTCAACACCTCGGGCCGGTTGAGAACGATGGTGGCCACGCCGTCTCGAACTGTCGTGGAAATGTTTTCAGACATGGCTCACTCCTCTAACCGCCCGTCGAATATGCTAGAAGTCGTCATCGTCGAAGCCCATGATGGATTCCCCGCCGGCTACGATGCAGGCGAACAGCGCACTGGATTGTGGCAATACGCGCTGCATGAAGTAGCGCGCGGTATTCAGCTTGGCGCGATAAAAGCCACCGTCGTCGCTTGATTGGTGTGCAAGAGCAATCTCGGCCATGCGCGCCCACAAATAGGCCATCGCGACAAGTGCGAACAATCGCAAGTAGTCACTGGCTGCGGCCCCGGCTTCGTTCGCGTCGCGAAGGCCGTTGGCGGCGACCCATGCGCTGGCCTTCTGCAATCGAACAAAGGCCTTCGACAGGGGCCCAACGAACTCGGCGAGCGCCGGATCCTCTGCCCGCGATTCGATAAATGCCGCCACCGGCTGAAAAAACTGTCGCAAATAGCGCCCCGCGTGCGCTGGTAGTTTTCTGCCCACCAGATCCATGGCCTGCACGCCATTGCTGCCTTCGTAGATTTGACAGATGCGCGCGTCGCGCACGAATTGCTCCATCCCGTGCTCACGGATGTAGCCGTGACCACCGTATATCTGCACGCCCAGATTCGCGGCTTCACTACCCATGTCGGTGCAATAGGCTTTGATGACGGGCGTGAGAAGGGAGACGAAATCGTCTGCGTCCTGACGCGCCCGGGCGTCGGTGTTGCGTTGCGAGTGCACGTAGCGCGCAGCGACCCAACTGGACAATGCCCGCGCCCCTTCGATCTGGGAGCGCATGCTGAGCAGCATGCGCCGCACGTCCGGGTGCACGAGAATGAGGTCCGCGGACTCTTCGGGGGATTGCGAAGTCACGAGGGCCCTGCCCTGCCGACGCTCCTTTGCGTATGCGACTGCCCCTTGATACGCCGCCTCGGCAATTCCGAGTCCATGCACGGCCACTGCCAGGCGCGCGCCGTTCATCATCGTGAACATGGCACGCATGCCCTGGTGCAGCTCGCCTATCAAAAATCCCTTTGCATCGTCGAAATTCAGCGTGCAGGTAGCGGACGCATTAATACCCATTTTGTGCTCGATGCTGCCGCAGGTGACGCCATTGCGGGCACCGATGCTGCCGTCGGCTTTGACCTGGAACTTCGGCACGAGAAACACGCTGAGACCCCTGGTGCCGGCGGGCGCATCCGGTGTGCGCGCAAGCACCAGATGCACGATGTTCTCCGTCAAGTCGTGCTCGCCGGCGGATATGAAACACTTGGCGCCATTGATGACGTAGCTGCCATCGGTCTGCGGGGTAGCGTTGGCGCGGATGAGCCCGAGATCGGTCCCGCATTGGGGCTCTGTCAAACACATGGTGCCGCTCCAGCGCCCTTCCACCAACGGCGGCAACCAGGTTTTCTTCTGCTCTTCGTTGCCGTGGCGGCGGATGAGCTTGTATGCCCCATGACTCAAGCCCGGATACATGGCGAATGACAGGTTGGAAGAGCAAAGCATCTCGGTGAACAGGGCGTCCATGGTTGCCGGAAGTCCCTGGCCTCCATGCTCGCTGTCGGCCGCGAGACCGGTCCAGCCGGCGGCGATGAAATCCTCGTAGGCCTGCTTGAAACCGTCCGGCGTACGCACCACGCCGTTCTCCAACCGGCAACCTTGCTCGTCACCGCTGCGGTTCAAGGGTTGCAGAACCGTGCTGCAGAAGCGGCCGGCTTCGTCGAGAACCGCGTTCAGCACATCGGGAGTGAAATCCTCGTTGCCCGGTAACGCCTCGATCTGCTCATGGGCAAGCAGCTCGTGCAGCACGAAACGCATATCGGCAACAGGTGCTGAGTAGGCAGGCATTTAATTACGCAGCGGTTTTCCCGTCTCGAGCATGTGTTCGATCCGCGCCAGTGTCTGTGGACGCTTGACCAGGGACATGAAGGCGCGGCGCTCCAAGTCCATCAGCTCATCCTCATCAATCGTCTCGGTAATGTCGGTATCGCCGCCGCTGAGCACGTCGGCGAGGGCGTCGGCGACGACGATGTCGTAGTCGGTTGCCTTGCCGAGTTTGTGGAACCCATCCACCGCCATCTGCAGCGCGGTCTTGGCCGTCGCCCCCGGCAGCGCCGGCTGCGGCGATTCCGCAGGACTGTAATCCTCGGCCAGGGCAATTACCCGCGCCTTCGCATCGGCGAGCACGCGATCGCGATTCATGGAAATGCCGTCATCGGGACGCAGATAAAGATGCCGGCGGGCATCGGCGGCGGAAGTCGAAACGCGAGCCATGCTGATGGTTTCGAATGCCTTGCTGACCACCGGCATGGGGCCGCCGGGTCGGCGCTTGTTATCCCACCAACGCAGCAGCAGCTCCTTGCATCCACCCCAGCCAGGGATCAGACCGACGCCAACTTCCACCAGGCCCATGTAGATTTCCGCATGGGCCTGCACGGCATCGCAATGCAAAAGCACTTCACAACCGCCTCCAAGCGCCATCCCCGAGGGAGCGCCAACCACCGGGAAAGGCGCGTGTTTAAGCGCCTTGAACGCCTGCTGCCCGCCGCGAACCGTGGCTTCGATATCATCCCATGCGGCGGTGTTGGCGGCGAACATCAGCAGGCCGAGATTCGCGCCCACGGAAAAATTCGCCGCTTCGTTGTAGATCACCAACCCCTGGAAGGCGCCGGGGACGATGGCGAGAGCCTTGCGGATCATTTCCATGATGTCGGTATCGATGGCATTCATCTTGGAATGGAATTCCAGACATGCCACGCCGTCGCCCACATCCCATAGGCTCGCGGAGCCGTTCGCCGCCAGCGGCTCCGCCCTGAGCTTCACATCGGCCAACAATTCCACGCCTTCGGGCCGCTGGATGTCGTGGTACGCGCCGTCGGTACCGAAGAACTGCCGCCTGCCGTCGGCGATGCGGTAAAAGCGCGCCTCACCCACCCGTTCCAACAGCTCCGGCACCTGCGCGCCTTCGTCGCGCAAGCGTCCGGCAAACCAGGATGGTCCCAGGCGATCCATGAGCTCGAAGGGTCCTTGCGCCCAGTTGTAACCGAGCTTCATGGCTTCATCCACGGCGATCACGTCGTCGGCAATCTCGGGCACCAGACTCGCGGCGTAGGCGAGAGTTTTCGCCATGATGCGCCAGGCGTAGGTGCCGCCCTTGTCCGGGTGCTCCATGAGCGCCCGCGGACCGCCGCTTCTGGCCGCGTCGATGCTCTCGAGCTTCACCTTTCCGGCATCGTGGTATTCACCGCTGACGAGATCGATCGCTTGCTTGACGCGCTTGGCGCCGTCACGCTGCAGACGATAAAAACCGCCCTTGCCTTTGCGTCCCGTGTACCCGTCGGCGATCATTTTCTTGATCAATTCGGGCACGTCGAAATACTCGCGCATGGCGTCGTCCGGGCTGAGCAGATTGTCCATGCTCACCATGATGTGGGGCATGAGATCGATGCCGACCAGATCCATCAAACCGAAAACGCCCGTTTTCGGGATACCCAGGGGACGGCCCGCCACCGCGTCGGCCTCCTCCACCGTCAATCCTTGTCGCATCGCCTCGAGGACGGCGCACTGCAACCAATAAACACCGATACGGTTGCCGATAAAACCCGGTGTGTCCTTGCAATCCACCACACCTTTACCGAGGGCGCGGTCGCAGAAGTCGCGCACTTCATCGGCAGCTTCATCGCGGGTCCCGGGACCCGTCACCAGCTCGAGCAAGCGCATGTAACGGGGCGGGTTGAAAAAATGCGTTATGAGAAAATCACGCTGGAAGCTCTCCGGCATTTCCTCCAGGAGGCTTTGCAGAGGAATGGTGGATGTATTCGAAGAGACGATGGAATCGGGCTTGCGTACCGCATCCACCTTTTTGTACAGATCGCGCTTTACATCCAAGCGCTCGATGACGGCTTCGATGATCCAATCAGCCTGAGCAAGTCGACCGAGATCGTCCTCCAGGTTGCCCACTGTGATGCGCCGCTGATTGCGCGGGTCCATGAACGGCGCCGGCTGCGTTTTGAGCATCTTCTCGACGGCGCCCGCGGCGATTGCATTACGATCGTTGGCACCGTCGGGAACGATATCGAGAAGGATGACGTCGAAACCGGCGTTGGCGACTTGCGCGGCAATGCCCGAGCCCATGACGCCGGCGCCCAGCACGGCAACACAATTTATGCTCACGATACGGCTTCCAGTACCGTAGCAATACCCTGGCCGCCACCGATGCATTGAGTAGCCAGGGCGTAGCGCTTGGACTCGCGCTTGAGAAGCGACGCCGCCTTGCCGGTGATGCGCGCACCGCTCGCCCCCAGGGGATGTCCCAGCGCGATGGCGCCGCCGTCGATATTCACCTTGTCGTGATCGAGACCCAGCTCGCGCAT
>JAACFO010000167.1 GCA_009937425.1 Gammaproteobacteria bacterium | reverse complement strand
ACGGCATGGTAAGGATCGTCGGTAGGCCCCCACCTGGAAACGGGTGGGGGCTTTTCATTTTCGGATTGTCTGTAGGGCCGTCTGTCGGTCTAGAGCATGTCCGTTGTAGGTGCAGAGCTTAATTTAGGCGTCGCCGCCACCGGAGGCCGATGCATTACGACTGAATGAACTACCCGCACGGGAACGCTTCCCTAAGTGCCATACCAACGAGTGAGTTAGCGGAAAAGTGCCATCTGGTTGGATCTGATTTGAGATAGGCAGCCACAACCGCTTCGAGTTGTTCTGTTGCGACCTTACCATAGCCGCAAAATACCCCCGCTCCCTCGTAAGCGTCGGCGGCGCCGAGCACATAGCCCGAGTACTCCCCGGCTTGGTGCCACTCAGCACTGGTCAGCGTCTCAGCGGCTTCTGCCTTTTCCCATGCATGCATATCAGCTGCCAACTCGTTTCCATACCGAAACTGTGCATGAGCCTGCACCGGCAGCCCCACCAGCACCGCGATTAACAAGAAAGTTCTCATGGCTACTCCTCCCCGCCTTCGTGCTGGAGTTGCTCAAGCGGCACGAGACCGAGCAGAAGAAAACCCGGCTGATGATGGGGCCCGCCTTCGACGATCAGGGTTTTATTTTCTGTGAGGCGGATGGGTCGGTATGGCATCCGGACAGCCTCACCCAGAGTTTTCGGCGGTTCGTGCGGGAGTCGGGATTACGACAGATCACCTTTCATGAGCTCCGCCATAGTCACGCGACCCAATTACTAAAGGAAGGAATCCATCCCAAAATAGTAAGCGAGCGCCTGGGCCATGCCACCGTAGCAATTACCATGGACACCTACTCCCACGTGCTCGAAGGCATGCAGGAAGAGACGGCTGACCGGTTGGATAAGGCCTACGCTCCCCTCCTCAAAAAGTAGGCCGAAGCCCTGTCTCAAAGGCGCCACAAAAAGGCGTCTTTTGAGAAAAATGTTTGCAAATGGTTTGCAGATCGGGGAAGTGGTTAGCAGGTACTACTCAAAAACTGGCGGAGAGGGAGGGATTCGAACCCCCGGGACCTTTCGGACCAACGGTTTTCAAGACCGCCGCTTTCGACCACTCAGCCACCTCTCCGGGGGGTGGGGAGAATACCTAAAAATGCCCTGGTCCGCGAAAACCATCGGGCAAGCCATTGGAATGCGGGTAGTTTACCGACCCCGGGACGCTTCATTAAGCTACTGTAATGCGATTGATTCTCGACCCGGCTAGCGTATGATCGGCGCATTGGCTTGAAATTGGCTCCCGTCGCCCCCATTATTGACGGGATAAAACGTTATATATCAGGAGGTTAAATCCTATGGCTACGCCAAGTTATGTACCGGCGCGGACCACGGAATCGGTACTCGCAACCAATAAGCTCATCCGCAACACCTACACGCTGTTGTCGATGACGCTGCTGTTCAGCGCGGTCATGGCGGGCGTTTCCACTTACCTGGTCATGCCGCCGATGACTTATCTGCTGGCGGCAGGCGGGGCGCTGGTGATGATCTGGTTCGTGCTGCCGCGGGTAGCGAATTCCACCAACGGCATCTGGGTAGTCTTCGCGATTACCGGGTTGCTGGGCTTCGGCCTCGGGCCGTTGCTGAACATGTATCTGTCGTTGCCGAACGGCCCGCAGATTGTCGGCGTCGCCCTGGGTGGCACCGGCGCCATTTTCCTCGGTTTGTCCGGCTATGCGCTGACCACGCGCAAGGACTTCAGCTTCCTCGGCGGTTTTCTGTTTACCGGCTTCATCGTGGTGTTACTGGCAGCGCTCGCCAACATCTTCCTGCAGATCCCGGCATTGTCGCTGGCCATCTCGGCGGTGGTGATTCTTATTATGAGCGGTTTCATTCTCTATGATACCGGCCGCATGGTACGCGGCGGCGAGACCAACTATCTGCTGGCTACCGTTTCGCTGTACCTGAGCATGTTCAACATCTTTATTCACCTGCTGCACCTGCTCGGCTTTGCGAGCGGCGACGACTGACCGCGTTCCCGAGGCATCGCATCCGATAAAGCCCCGGACTCGTTCCGGGGCTTTTGGTTTTCAGACTGCAAAGAGGGGCCTTTAGATGGATCTGTGGATGAAGATCGGTTCGGCCATTCTACTGGTCGCGATGCTGATCGTACTCATTCCACGCGCCAGGCAGATGTTGAAGGAGAGCCCCAAGGGCACGACGCCACAATGGATCTCCTTCTTGATCCCCATCGGCATCGTGGTGCTGTTCGTCCTGCTACTGATGCAGATGGTGTAGCGCGCTCAGTCGAACGCGATTTCGCTGGCACCGCCCATATAGGATCGCAGCGCCTCGGGCACCTCGATGCTCCCGTCCTGGCGCTGGTAGTTCTCCATCACGGCGATGAGGGTTCGCCCGACGGCGAGGCCCGAACCGTTCAGCGTATGCACGAACTCCGTTTTGCCGGTGTCAGCATTGCGAAACCGCGCCATCATGCGCCGGGCCTGAAAGGACTCGCAGTTGCTGCAGGATGAAATTTCGCGATAGCGCTCCTGGCCCGGCAACCACACCTCGATGTCGTAAGTCTTGGCCGCTGCGGCTCCCATATCGCCGGTACACAGAGTCACCACCCGATACGGCAGACCGAGGCGCTGCAAAACAACCTCCGCGTGTCCGATGAGCTCTTCCAGGGTCTCGTAGGATTTCTCTGGATGCACGATGTGCACGAGCTCGACTTTCTCGAACTGGTGCTGGCGAAGCATGCCGCGGGTGTCTTTGCCGTAGGATCCCGCCTCGCTTCGAAAACACGGCGTGTGTGCCACCAGCTTCATGGGGAGCTCGTCTTCGTTCAAAATGCGACCGGCCGCGAAGTTCGTCAGCGTTACCTCGGCGGTGGGAAGCAGGTAATAATCTTCGTCCTCCACATGGAACAGGTCGTCGCCGAACTTCGGCAGCTGGCCGGTGCCCGTGAGCGTCTGCGTATTCACCAACACCGGTGTGTTGGCCTCCATATAACCATGTTCCCCCGTGTGCAGATCGAGCATGAACTGCGCCAGCACCCGGTGCATGCGCGCGAGCTTACCCTTGAGAACCACGAAACGGCTTCCCGCCAGCTGACTGCCCAGATTGAAATCCATGGCATCGCCCACGGCCCCGAGATCCACATGGTCTTTGGGCTCGAAATCAAACCGGGTGGGCTCACTCCACTGCCGTTCCTCGCGATTGTCGGCTTCGTCATTACCCGCAGGCACGCTTTCATGGGGTAAGTTGGGCACGCCCCGCGCGATCCCGTCGAGCTCCTCTTGAATGGCCGTGAGGCTCGACTCGTGCGATTTCAACTCATCGCCGAGACGGGCGACTTCCGCCAGCAGCGGCGCGATATTCTCACCTTCAGCCTTCGCTTTGCCGATGGCTTTGGAACGCGTGTTGCGTTCGTTTTGCAGCTCCTGGGTGCGCACCTGCACCGTCTTGCGCTCGCTCTCCAGGGTCGCAATGCGCTCAACGGGCAGATCAAAGCCGCGCCGTTGGAGCCGGGCAGCCGTTTCATCGATCTGTTTACGGAATAGATTGGGATCGAGCATCGTATTCAATCGTCATCGCTGATGACGTCACTTCTCCTCGCCGTCATCCTGATCATGGGCCTTGTCCAACGCGCGCAAACGCGCCAGCTTCTCCGCGATGCGGCCTTCGATGCCGCGATCGGACGGCGAATAATAGCGCCTTTCCCCCATCTGTTCAGGAAAGTAACGCTCACCGGCGGCGTAGCCTTCCGGCTCGTCGTGGGCATGGCGGTAATCCCTGCCGTGCCCGAGTTTTTCCATCAATCGGGTGGGCGCATTGCGTAAATGCACGGGCACTTCCAGGGAGCCCTGCGCCTTGGCATCCCCCATGGCGGCGCCGAAAGCCTTGTAGACGGCGTCGCTCTTGGCGGCGCAGGCCAGGTAAACCACCGCCTGACCCAGGGCCAGCTCGCCTTCCGGGCTTCCCAGGCGTACCTGTACGTTCCAGGCATCCAGTGCGGTGGTGAGGGCGCGGGGATCCGCAGTGCCAATGTCTTCCGAGGCGACACGCACCAGGCGCCGAGCGATATACAGCGGATCGCAACCACCGTCGAGCATGCGCGCCAGCCAGTAGAGGCTCGCGTCGGGGGCCGATCCGCGGATGGATTTGTGCAGCGCGGAGATCTGATCGTAGAAGTTGTCACCACCCTTATCGAATCGGCGCGGCGTGCCGCCGGACAACACCATGCCCAGCAGCTCCTCGTCGATACGGGCCTTTCCACCGCCCTCTTCGGCGAGCGCCACTGCCACTTCCAGCAAATTGAGGGCGCGCCGGGCATCACCGTCCGCGGCTTCGGCCAGCATGGTGATCAGGTCGTCTGCCATGACCACCCCGCTCTGCCCTGCTCCGCGCTCGCCATCGGCCAGGGCGTGCCGAATGACCCGCTCGATATCGTCGCTGGTGAGAGACTTCAGGACGTATACCCGCGCCCGGGATAACAGCGCACCGATCACCTCGAAGGAGGGGTTCTCGGTGGTAGCGCCAATGAACAGCAGCGTGCCGTCCTCCACATGGGGCAGGAAGGCATCCTGCTGGACCTTGTTGAAGCGGTGCACCTCATCGACGAAAAGGATGGTGTCGCCGCCGCTCGCCTGCTTGTGGAGCCTGGCCTGCTCCACCGCAGCGCGGATGTCCTTGACGCCTGCGAGGACTGCCGAGAGGGTCAGAAACTGCGCCTTGGCGTGGCGAGCGATGAGACGCGCCAGCGTCGTCTTGCCGGTGCCGGGGGGGCCCCAGAAGATCATCGAGTGCACCGTTCCGGCCTCGATGAGGCGGCGTAGAGGCTTACCCTCCCCCAACAGGTGCTCCTGGCCGACGAATTCGGCCAATGTCGCCGGCCGCATGCGGTCGGCCAGCGGACCTGCGCTGGTGCTTTCTACGGGGTGCCCGGCACCGGCCTCGTCGAACAGACCCGGATAGACTGGATTCGCCACTGCCTTTAACCGCCGTGAATAGCCCTCCTCCGGGTCAAGTCTCGGGCTTTCCAGCGGCGGATTCCAGTGTGCCGTGTCTCGAGGGGATCCCTCGATCCCGGGGACCCGGGTCCGCCATGCATGGATCCGATATCGGGGTGCGATCAATTAATCGGCGAATATCGCTTGAGTTTATGCCCCTCACATCTCCATACTCCCCGGCTGGATATGTCACCGGGCGGGACCAAGCGGCATCTAATAGCCGCACCGGAGAATCAGACAACTATAAGAATTCGGGCGAGACGCCCAACCTATTCCACGGGGGAGATCCATGGCTGCGTGCCACCACCATTCCTCGAGGAAAGCCCATGCGCACGCTGGCAAGGACGCGGTCAGCGGGCGCACGTTACGTCAACTAGAGAGCAGGAGATTGAGCATGATGTTCAAAAGAAAACTAGGAATACTCTTGGCCGCCGTTATCGCCGGCCTGACCCTGGCCGGCGGCGCCACCCAGGCCCAGGATATGAAGTTCTTTCGCATCGGCACCGGCGGTGCCGGCGGCACCTACTTCCCCATCGGCGGTCTGATCGCCAACGCGATTTCCAATCCTCCCGGATCGCGACCCTGTGACAAGGGCGGCAGCTGTGGTGTGCCGGGGCTTGTTGCTATCGCTGTTTCCACCAACGCTTCGGTGGCCAACGTCAATGCCATCGACGCCGGTCAGCTGGATGCCGGCCTGGCCGGCGCCCAAAGCGTCACCCAGGGTTATAACGGCGAAGGCAAGTTCGTTGGCAACAAGCGCCAAAACATCCGCGTTATCGCCAACTTGTATCCAGAAGACATGCACCTGGTGTTGCCGAAGGGGGCCAAGCTTGGCAGCCTGAAAGACTTGAATGGCAAACGCGTAGGCGTCGCCGCCGCCGGCTCCGGTACTCAGGTCTCGGTGCGCATGATTCTCAAGCACTACGGCATCAAGGCCGACGAGCAAGAGTTGGGACTCGCCCAGAGCTCGCAGCGCCTCGCCGATGGCCAGTTGGATGCTTTCTTCTATGCTGGTGGTACGCCGTTCGCCGCGCTGATCCAGTTGGGAGCCACCAAGGGATTCGAGCTTTACCAGTTCTCTGCCTCGGAGCGTAAAGCGATCAACGGAATCATTCCTTACTATGTGGAGTCCATGATCCCTGCCGGCACTTATGAAACCATCACATACGATGTGCCGACGGTGGCCGTTAACGGTCAGCTGATCACTTCCGCCGGGCAACCAACCGATCTGATCTACGAGATCACCAAGGCGTTGTGGAACAAAAACACCCGTAAGCTCCTGGATAAAGGACACTCGAAAGGCAAGGCCATTCGCCAGGAAACCGCCCTCAAGGGTGTGCTTATTCCGGTGCATCCTGGTGCGGAGAAATTCTACAAAGAAGTCGGTCTGATTAAGTAATCGTTCCGTGCGTCGACACAGGCGGGCCCGACCGGGCCCGCCTGTGTCCCGGCGTGTCTGTAACATCGACTGACACTGGACGGCAGGGAGAAAGCGCATGGCGCAACTCGATATCAAGAAGGCCGAAGAGCTGGAGGAAAAGCTCGACTCCGGCCTTCACACCCGCGCCATCGGCCCCTGGCTCATAAAGTTCACTTTTGTTTTTTCCATATTGTTCGCCGCCTATCACTACATCACCGCGGGCATCGGTGTACCCATCGATTACTGGCACATGGGTTTCCATATGTCGGGCGTCATCCTGCTGGTCTTCATTGGCTTTCCAGTAATCAGGGGTGAACGTGCCTGGAAAATGCACGCCAACAGTTGGTGGCGCTACGCCAACGTGCCGATTTGGGACTGGCTTTTCATCGTTGTCGGGATCTGCGCGTCCCTGTACATCGGCTTCACCTGGTACGGCGTCGACTTCCAGTTCATGGGCTACCGATTCTTTCTTCCCGAACAAGTCCTGCGACAGGGCAACCCGGCGCCCGTCGACGTGGTGTTCGGAACCATGCTGATCGTCGTGCTGCTCGAGGCCGTGCGCCGGACCCTGGGCATCGTGGTACCGATCATTATTCTCGTATTCACCGGTTACGCGATATTCGGCCAGTACATTCCGGTTCAGGTGCTCAGGCATCCGGGTATTCCCTGGGCACAGTACGTCAACAACATGTACTTCCCCGCCGAAGGCATTTACGGGATCACCCTGTGGATCGTGTCCACAGTGGTATTTCAATTCGTGCTGTTCGGCATCCTGGCCCAGCGCATGGGTTTGGGGCAGTTCTTCGTCGACGTGGCGACGGTGATGGCCGGTCGCTATACGGGCGGCCTCGCCAAGATCAGCGTTGTCTCTTCCGCCTTCTTCGGAACAATTTCGGGTTCCTCCATCGCCAACACGGTCTCCACCGGCTCGCTGACCATTCCCAACATGAAACGCATGGGTTACCCCGGTCACCTGGCCGGCGGCGTCGAGGCCGCGTCCAGCGCCGGTGGACAGATCACCCCACCGATCATGGGTGCCGCCGCCTTCGTCATGGCCGAGTTTCTCGAGGTTCCCTACACGACCATCGTCATCGCCGCCACCGTGCCCGCGGCCATGCACTACATCGGCGTCCTGTGCATCGTGCACTTTCAGGCCAAGCGCCTGGGACTCAAGGGCTTACCGTCCGACGAAATTCCCAAGTTATTGGCAGTCCTGCGCCAGGGATGGCCGACGGTTATTCCCCTGGTCGTGTTGATCTACGTGCTGTTCAGCGGCTACTCGCCTCACATGGCGGCATTCTGGGGTATCAGCTCCGCGCTCTTCATCGGTTTTGTTAATCCCATGCACCGCATGAGCTTGCGCGCGGTGGGCGAAGGCTGCGTCACAGCCGTCAAATATGCGCTCGCCGTCGGTGCCGTCGGCGCCGCCATCGGCATCGTCGTCGGTGTCGTCAACTCCACGGGCCTCGGTTTCCGTCTCGGCTTCATGGTCACGAACAGCGCACTGACCCTCGCCGAGAATCTTTTCAGCCTGATTTCCTGGATTCCCTTGATGGACATTACCGTGGCGAATTTGACCCTGTTCGTGTCGCTGGTGCTGATCGCGATGACCTGCATCCTGATGGGGGCCGGGCTGCCGACGACTGCGCTCTACATCATGCTGGTCACCGTCGCCCAACCGGCTCTGGCCAGCCTGGGCATTCCACCCCTCGCCTCACACCTGTTCGTGCTTTATTACGGCGTTATCTCAGAGATCACGCCACCGGTTTGCACATCAGCCTATGCAGCGGCAGCGATTGCCGGCTCCCACCCATTCAAAACCGGTGTCTCGGCGTTCTCCTTCGGTATCGCCAAGCTGCTGGT
>JAACFO010000054.1 GCA_009937425.1 Gammaproteobacteria bacterium | reverse complement strand
TTTACCATTCCCGAGCAGGCGACCCGGTTCGAACTGGCTGTCTCGTACTGGCGCATGGGGACCATTCATATTCTCGAAGGTTTCGATCACCTGCTGTTTCTGCTGACCCTGCTGCTGATCGTCGCCGGTCTCTGGCCGCTGTTGAAGACGGTTACGGCGTTCACCGTGGCGCACAGTCTGACTCTTGCATTAGCCACCCTCGGCGTGGTGAACATACCGCAGGCACCCACCGAGGCGGTGATTTCGCTGAGCATCGTGTTGCTGTCGGTGGAGGTCGTGCGCAAGAACGCCGATGTACTCACACTTTCCGAACGCTTCCCGTGGTTTATTGCGTTCACCTTCGGTCTCGTACACGGGCTGGGCTTTGCAGGCGCGTTATCGGAAATCGGCGTGCCCCGGAACGAGGTGCCGCTGGCGCTGCTGATGTTTAATGTCGGTGTCGAAACCGGTCAGGTGTTGTTCGTGGTTGCAGTATCGCTTTTACTCGCGGGCCTGCATAAACTGCACAGCCAGACGGCCCTGAAGGTAGGGCGCGCGGTGCCGTACGCGATCGGCGGCGTCGCCGCATTTTGGACCATCCAGCGGGTCGGATCGTTTTTGTGAATACTATGCTCGAGAACGACGCAACGGATGAATTCTGGTCTGGTCACGGAAACGTGCTTGCCTGGAATTGGAGGTAAATTATGCTGACGCTGTTCTTTTCCGTACTTCACGTTGTCGGCTTCATTTCCTCTATCGACGCCATCATGGGTACCCGTACCGCCCAGGGCGCGATCGCCTGGGCCCTGTCCCTGAATCTGCTGCCAATCGTCGCGGTGCCGGCCTACTGGGTGTTGGGCCGCAGCCGCTTCAAGGGCTACGTGACCCTGCGCCAGTCCCGGGATAAGGAGATCCAGCACCAGGAGCAGAAGCTGCGGGAGCAACTGGAGAACCACCGCTTTACCCAGTTTCGCATCCCGGAGTCCGCCCGCGCCGCCGAGTCGCTGGCGGGCTTCCCGTACGTGGGCGAGAACAACGTGGAGCTCCTGATCGATGGCAAGGCAACCTTTGACAGCATCCTGGCCGGCATGGCAGAGGCCAAGAGCTACATCCTGATTCAGTTCTACATCGTGCACGACGACCAGATCGGCCGCGCGATCCAATCGTGTCTCATCGAGAGGGCGAAGCAAGGTGTGCGGATCTACTTTCTCTACGATGAACTGGGCAGTCACGACCTGACGGACGCATACAAGAGTGAGCTCCAGGACGCCGGTGCGGAAATCCGCCCGTTCAACACACGCAAGGGCGCAGGCAATCGCTTCCAGATCAACTTTCGCAATCATCGCAAGAACGTGATCGTCGACGGACGCGTCGCCTGGGTAGGCGGGCACAACGTCGGCGATGAGTATCTCGGCAGGGATCCGAAGATTGGCCACTGGCGCGACACTCACGTGCGAATCGAGGGACCCGCCGCGGTGGGTGCGCAGCTGTCTTTCGTCGAAGACTGGTACTGGGCGACCAATCGGCATCTCGAGGTGGACTGGACCATGTATGCCGCAGAGGGTGGCCAGGCTAATGTGCTGGTCCTGCCTTCCGGGCCGGCGGACGAGCTCGAGTCCGCCGCGCTGATGTACACGCATGCCATTAATACAGCGTCGGAGCGGATCTGGATCGCGAGCCCCTACTTCGTACCCGACGAAGGCGTGATCCACGCGCTGCAGCTGGCCGCGCTGCGTGGAGTGGATATTCGACTCCTGATTCCCGACAAGTCGGACAATCGCATAGTGGACCTGGCGGCCGCGTCGTATTTCGACGATCTGGCGAATGTCGGCGCGAAATTCTATCGATACACGGACGGGTTCCTGCACGAGAAGACGATGATCATCGATGATCTCGCGGCATGCGTCGGCACCGCGAACTTCGACAATCGCTCGTTCCGTCTGAACTTCGAGATCACGGCCGTCATCGCGGAGCCGGAGTTCATCGAACAAATGGAAAAGATGTTCGAAGCTGATTTCGAGAAGTCACGCCTCATGAGGGCGGGGGAATACGACGACAAGTCATTCTGGTTCCGGCTCACCGTGCGCTTGAGTTCACTCACTGCACCGATTCAATAGCGGATCTCTGATTGGTGCTTTAACGTCACGCCGTCATTGGTGGCTCAACTGAGTGAACTGCAGTACCCGCGACTGCACGTAATCGAAAAACGGATTCCATCGCAGGCGCATGAGCTCCGTCCCCGAGACGTACAAAACGCCACGCTCGCCTCTGAGAGCCAGATTACCGAGCTGAATCCCGGGACTTTTCCCGGCCGAGGGCCCCCCATAGACAGGATCCCGGGGGGAAAATGGCAGTGCCACATGGGAGAGGGAGTAAATACCTGGAGGCCACTCGCCGAGCTTTACCGGCGCCGAATAATCTTCCTTACCGTGTGCCCTCGTCCTGACGACGACGCGGTTGGATTCCGGGTCTTCGTTCGTTACCACAGTCAAATCGTAGCTGCGATCGGATTTGTCCAACAGTGGCTTGAAAACCTTCCTGGGATCTTGCTTCACCAGTAATGCAGCTTTGACATTGCGATTGATATCGAAGAGCACGAGCTCGTGATTCGCCGGTGGCAGGCGGGCGAATAGGTTCGCCACCAGCGCGGGCGCCGTTACGGTGGCGTCCACGCTGGATTGAAAGGCGAGAATCGGTGGCATTTTTTCGAGTTTCCCGCTGCCCTGCAGCGCGTCCAGCTGCTCTTGAATGTGCACCGTGATGCGGTGTGCGAGATCCCCGGCATTCACCGCGAAAGAGCCGTACTTGTAGGGATCGTACTCTGGAAGTAACCCGTTCCAGGCCAGTTTCTCGAGCCCCAACAGGTGTCCCAGTCGCCCCTGCCATACTGCCAGCGCGGCGACGGCGGACACGCCGATTTCCGGAGACAGCAGGATGACTCCGGACGGCCGGGGCAACGAAGTGTCGTCCAACGTCGACAGCGTGTACTCCATCGACAGCGCCCCGCCGTTGGAGTAACCGACGAGATAAAACGGCTTGTCGCCGACCGCATCGCGTACGTGCCGGGCAGCCAGTCTCACGGCGGCGGCCATATCCTGCCAGCGTGTTTCAACCAGGCCGGAGGGCGCCGTTCCGTGGCCGGGAATGCGCAATCCGATCACCCAGGCGCCTTGATCGTGCAGTAGCTGCGCCAGTGCGCGCATGCTGTAAGGTGAATCCGACAGTCCGTGCAGAAGCAACACCCCCGCTCGCGGCTGCTTTTGGCGCAACTCGAAAGTTCGGTTCCAGTTGACGGGCCAGCGCCCGGGATCAGACAGGCTTCCGCTGCTGTAGCGGTTGATGATGTTTTCCGGTCCCTCGGGGACTTTTGTGTAGACAAGCGCGTCGAGCTGCTCGAACAAACGTTCTTCCAACGCGAGATACTGGCTGAAGTCCGACACATCCGACTTGGCCGTAAACTCCTCGTCGAGATCCGCGAGATGCCAAATGGACAGATCGGGCCGGCTGTCGAGCACATAGACAAACACGATGACTACAGCGACGAGGCAACCGATAAGCCCGATGCTCACAACTTGTAACAGGGTACGCGTAGCGCGGGTTAGACTTTTGAACCACATGGCAATTCGTCCTGCATGCTGGAAAAGGCCCGCACTATCAATAATCGGTGTGCGCGCCGATTAGGTATACTGTCCTCTTGATTCCTGATCCTGGCCGACGCCCTGGTTTAAGCCCGGGCGGCGTCAACTATCCTCTCGTCTTGTGCTTGGCGCTTGTTCCGGCAGCGTTTCGTTGTCGGGCGACGGACCCACGTACTCGAAGCTGGAGCGGGGCACTATGTGGCGTGCGGCTGCGCGGTAGATAAGCATGGTGACGAAAACCGCTACGCACAAAATCAGGATGAGTATCGTCCCGGTCCATAGGACGCGGTCGAATACGCCACCCATCGCGCTCTCACCACCAGTGAGTCGCTCGGTGGACAGCATGAGAGTATTGGCTTCGCGCAGGGCGACACTGAGTTCCTTAATGGCGTTCACGTAGATATTGATATCGAAAGGCTCGGCAGCATCACCACCTTCGGGTCCCGAGTCGAAACGCACCATCAGCTTGTCGGCGTTGACCAATGCTTCGTTGATGCCGCTGGTGGTCTTCTGCAGATTGATTGTCAGCTTGTCCGCGTCGGCGAGACCGGCGCGCACCTCGCTGACTGTCCCTTTCAACATTTTCTGGCGGACATCCAACTCGGCGAACAACGCCACGCGTTCCGTCGCAATCGACTGCTTGACGTCTTCGAGGGCGGCGCGTCGTTCCGCGGCGAGGGCTTCACCAAGCTCCCGAATAGCCGCACTGCGTTCACTGGCGATGGCGCTCGCCATATGCTCGATGGTCGCCTGTCGCTCGGCGGTCATTTGCTTTGGCAGCTTTTCCATGGACTCGGCAAAACGGTCCAGGCTCAGGGTCATACCCTGAGTTTGCGCGAGGGTCTCCCTCATCTCAGGTTCGACCGCCATCTGGTAGAAAATCTTTTCGACCTGCCACTCGATAATCCAGGGTAGTCGCTGACCATAGTGCAGTGCGCGCTCGGCGAGTAGCAGCGCTTGGTCCACGGCTTTCTCGGCGCCCGTCGTGTCGACCAGAAATCCACTACTGCGCGCCTTGTCCACCAGTGGCGATTGCGATCTCATCGACGCAAAGTCGCTGAAACGGATGTAGGATACGGTCTTGAGCCCGGCGTTCTTCGCCTTCCAATCGCGAATCAGATTGCGGACTTCGGCAATTTGTTTCTCGGTCAGGTAACCGCCAGCGATGTCCCAGATCTCCGTTTCAAGCACCCGCATGACTGCGGCGATATTCTCGACCCCGTCGCCGTAGAGCTCCCGGGCCCAGTCCTCTTCGAAAGCCACTCGGTGCAGGGTCGCAAAAACCATCATGTCGAGCAGGGTTGACTCGGGGTTTGGTGTCACGGCAAGCTCCTGCACGCTGGCCGTGACCAGCAGCTTCAGGGAATGCATGCGCAGTCGCAGCTCTGGATTCCTGGGATCCCGTTGCTGGATCTCGAACGTCACCTGGGCGATAGCGCTCATGTACTTGTCCGCGTAAGTGAACATCAGCGACTGCAGCTTCGACAACTGAGTGGTGGGATCCTTATCGTCACTGGCGCCCTGTCCGAGACTGGGAACCGCCAGCAGCAGTGAGCATAGAATCCCTTGCAGTGCCCTGGAGCGGACTGCGGACAACGCGCCGACACAATTGAGACTATTCAAAATATTCCTTCGTAACACCCGGCACCGACTCGATAAGCCCGGAAAATCATAGAATGGAAGTCGGTTGTCAGACTAGCGAAGACAAACAAGTGTACATGTAGCCCGTGGAGACAAAAAGAGGCACATTCCAGTGGGGAGGGCCGAAGTCCAGGTACTTTTCAGGAAGCCAAGGCCAATTGGCTCGCGCACCGCGGTGCGGTTTCTCTGAGATTCCTGATCGGGCGCGCTTTGGTTTACAGGGAGTTACGCTCAAGTTTGTCCATGGAACTGACGATTAGCTAGTAAGTTAATCCATCGCAGACTGTCAGCTGTTGCTCACGGCACACTCGGCACATCAAAGTTCCATATGCTCACCTTATTGCGCAAGGGAATACTGGTATACGTTCTGATACTGGTAGCCGTTGGCCACTGGCTCACGACACAACGAACGACCAGCTGGGACCGACCCCTGTCCGTGGCTGTGTATCCTATTAACGGTGACGGTAGCCAACGAAGTGCGCAATACATAAAGAGCCTCGAGTGGAACTCGTTCAAAGTCATCGATGAATTCATGACCGAAGAGGCCACGCACTACGGCGTGCAGATCAAGCAACCTGTTCATACTATTCTCGCCGAGCCGGTGGAGGATCAGCCCCCGGCACCGCCGCACGGCGGCAACGCTTTTCAGGTCATGCTATGGAGTCTGAAGCTCAGATACTGGTCGTGGAGCGTGGACCGGGGCGCGGATCCCCCGTCCAGTGACGTAGAAATTTTCGTTCGCTACTTCGACCCCGACACAAACCCACGATTAGCTCATTCCCTCGGGCTACAAAAGGGTCTGATAGGAGTGGTGAACGCCTTCGCCAGCCCGCAGCAGGCGGGAAGCAACAAGGTCATCATCGCCCACGAACTCCTGCACACACTCGGGGCCAGCGACAAATACGATCCTGCCACCGGCCAGCCCCTGTATCCGGACGGCTACGCCGAGCCGGAGGCGGATCCGCGGCTACCGCAAAAACTGGCCGAATTGATGGGAGGCCGCATCCCCTTTTCGGCCACGGATTCACAAATCCCTCGTTCCCTGGACGAGGTCATCATCGGAACCGTAACAGGGCAAGAGATACGCTGGCGGGAGCATTAGTAACCGCGCTTAGGACAATTCGGTCAACTCCGGCACCAAACCGGGGTCAATCCCGTTTCGGGTAGCCGTGCTCCCAGTGGTGCGTGGCGAGGCGCGGCAGAGTATCGGCGAATTCCAGCCACGGCACCATCGAACCGGTCCAGAGATGGTCGTCGGGGACAACCGTTGTTTGATCATCCAAGGTCGCGGCGGCGATATCGATCTCTTCATCGTGATCGACGTGTCGATAGGTCAGAGAAGTACCACAAGTGGCACAGAAACCCCGCCACACCCCGGGCGAGGATTGATATTCGCTCAGTTGGCCATCGGTCATGACCAAGTCGCCGCTTTTCAGCGTCATCCAGGTGATGAAAGCAGCGCCGGTGGCGCGCCGGCAGAAAGTGCAATGGCAATGGGAGACGCACAAGCTGGCTCCCGTGACGCGGAAACGTACGCTGGTGCAAAGGCAACCGCCGGCAAGGTGGGTCATGAACGTCTCCTTCTGGAGCAGGTGTAGGCTTACATCACTTCAACGGCCGGCGCTCGGGCGGGATAATCGGTTCCGCCGCCGGTCGCCCCAGTATCATGTCCGACGCCTTTTCGGCGATCATCATGGTGGCCGCGTTCAGATTCGCCGACAACATGGTCGGCATGGTCGAAGCGTCTACCACCCGCAGTCCCTCGAGACCGTGCACGCGGAGCTGATCGTCGACCACTGCAAGTGAATCGGTCGCGGGTCCCATGCGACACGTCCCGGCAGGGTGGAATGTGGTCGTACCCCGCTCTCTGGCGGCGCCCATCAGCTCGTCGTCGCTTTGCACACCCGGACCCGGGAAGTCCTCGTGGGCGTAGTACGGCTGAAGGGGTTTGGACGCAAGTAATTTGCGCGCCAGCTTCATCCCGGAGAGAAGCACGCGCTGGTCGAACTCTTCCGCCAGGTAGTTGGCTTGTATGATCGGTGCGTCGAAAGCGTCGGTGCTGCGCGCGCGCACGTAGCCGGAGCTCTCGGGACGTTGCTGCCAGCATGCTACCGTCATGCCAGGTTCCCGCTCCAGCTGACCCTGAACGCCTTCGAGGTAGCTTGCGGGTGTGAAGGTCATCTGCAGATCCGAGCTTTGCGTCGCCTCGCTGGAATGCCAGAAGCAGTAAACCAACGTTGGGCTCAAGGCGAGGATGCCTTTGCGCGTAATGAGCCACTTGGCAATCTGACCGGCGAGCTTGGTACCCCTGGCGAGTTCGTTGATGGTGTCGATATTTTTCACCCGCGCGACGAATCGAGGTGCATAGTGATCGCGCAGATTTTCGCCGACACCGGGAAGCCCGTGCTTTACCTCGATTCCCAGGGACGTCAGCAGTGCTTGCGGGCCGATGCCCGAGAGCTGCAGAAGTTGTGGCGAGTTGTACGTTCCCCCCGACAGAATCACCTCGCGCCGGGCGCGGATCTCCTGGGAAGCCCCGTTGGGGCCGCCGATTTTGTAGCGCACACCCACCGCGCGCTTGCTCTCGAGCAGAATTTCGGTGGCATGGGTGCGGGTGCGCACATGAAGATTCTTCCGCTTCATGGCAGGATGGAGGAACACGCCAGACGCGCTTACCCGCCGGCCCTTGAAGATGGTGCGCTGGGCGTAGGCAATGCCTTCCTGCACACCGCCGTTGTAGTCGGGGTTGCGTGGGATACCGTGTTGAACCGCGCCTTCGATGAAGGCTTCGCACAGCGGATGGCGCCAATCGATGTCGGTCACAATGAGCTCACCGTCTCTGCCCCGGTAGGTATCGTCGCCCGGGCCAATGCGCCGCTCCATACGCCGGAAATAAGGCAGCACGTCGGCGTACCCCCAGCCACGGTTGCCGTACTGGGCCCAGGTATCGAAATCGAGATTCTGGCCGCGGTTATAAATGTGTCCGTTGATGGAGCTGGAACCGCCCAGGGTCTTGCCCCGCGGCGCATGGATTCTGCGCCCACCCGTCCAGGCCCCGGGCTCCATGCTGTAGTTCCAGTTCACGCGGTCATCGTAGAAAGTCTTGATGAAGCCGGCCGGGATATGAATGAAGGGATGCCAGTCCCGCCCTCCGGCCTCGAGCACGCACACACTGGTTTCACCGTCCGCAGTCAACCTGTTGGCGAGCACGCTGCCGGCCGAGCCGGCGCCCACGATCACATAGTCAAAGGTATCCACAGATTCTTTCCCACCGTAGCACATGGCGCCGTAGACAGAGCCGGTTTCTGCCCGGCCCCCCGGGGGCGCTCCAATCCCCTTCACCGAAGGGTTCGTGGCATTCTACTGGTGTTTGCGCCAGCATCCACGGAGTCTCTGCCAAACGCGCGCTTCGCAGGCTATAACGCAGCCCGGCTGCCGTGCCATGATTTAGAACTGCCAGGGAGAACATTGCGATGAACCTACACTCGATGGCCAGGGATCTCGGTGCATTGCTGAAGGAGCGATCCGAGACCGTCGCGATTTCCGAGTCCTCGACGGGGGGATTGGTCAGCGCGGCGTTGCTCTCGGTTCCGGGGGCATCCGCCTATTTTCTCGGCGGCGGTGTGATTTATACGGGAGCCGCCCGGCATGCACTCCTCGACCTCCCCGCCGAGCTGCCTGCGGAGACGCGCTCCGCGTCCGAAGCCTACGCGTCCCTATGCGCCCGCACTGTTCGCCACAAGCTCGGCGCGACCTGGGGACTGGCGGAGACGGGGGCGACGGGCCCCACGGGTAACCGTTACGGAGATGCGGCCGGGCATTGTTGCCTCGCCGTCGCGGGACCGGAGGAGTTCGTCATCACCCTCGAGACCGGCAGTGACGACCGCGAAGGCAATATGTGGGCGTTCACCCAGGCGGCGCTGGATCTACTGGCAAGAGCCATCGACAGCTCGAGCCCTGTGAGCTAACAGGCTGAATGCGGAGATTCGGGCGCAGTATCTGCGCGAGCAACACGGGCTACGGCGCTTTCAGCCGACGGCCGTAGAGAGCAAGCAGGCGCTCCCAGTGCCGCTCGGCCGCCGATCTGTCGTAACACCAGCGCTGCGGGAATCCGAAGCCATGGTGCACTCGCGGGTAGATCTCCAGCTCCCCGGTTGTGCCCGCCTGCTCGAAAAGGCCTTTCAACTCCTCGACCATGGCCAACGGGGCGAGCTCGTCATGCTCGGCGCAGGCGATGTAAATCTCACCTTTCATCTTCGGGAATGAGAGATGAGGGCTTTCCTCGGCATCACTGATCAGCCAGGTTCCGTAGAAGGAGGCAGCGGCGGCGATACGATCCGGAAAGCGCGCGGCGGCGGCCAACGCATAGGGCCCGCTCATGCAGTATCCGTGACAGCCGACAGGACCTTTCGCCGCATCCGGCTGCCGATCCACGTAGGCAAGCATCTGGGCAACGTCCTCCATGACTGGCGGAATGGTCATCTTGGTACGCACGGCGCGCATGCGCTTGTGATCGGCACTGCCCTTCTCGAGCACGTCGGGGCCATAAGTCGTGTCGCGGCCCGCACGATAGTAGAGATTCGGCAACAGCACGTAGTAACCCACTGTCGCGAGTCGTCTCACCATGTCGCGCAGCTCGTCCCGGATACCCGGCGCATCCATGAGAAAGAACACGGCAGGAAAGGGGCCACCCCGCTCGGGACGGCAAATGAAGGTCTCCATCTCCCCTGTAGACGTTTCAAGATCAATGGTGTCTTCAATCATCTCGGTGGTTCCCGGGTATAGAGGCTGCCAACGAGCATTGTCACAAGAGTGGGCGCCAGTTGTCGATACACACGGCCGGCGCACCGAAGATGCGTACCGGATGCGCATATCGGTAATATGACTTCACACATTTGTTGCATTTCTGCGTGGTCATCTGGTGATACTGACGAAAACATCCACTATTTTGAATTGAATGATACGTACACCTACCTTCTTCGCGCCCATCCTCCTTGCGCTCAGCTGGAGTGTTCCGGCGTTGGAAGTCGTGGAAGAAGAAGGATTTTATATCTACTTCCCAAAGCAGGAAACGCAACTGGCAGCCGGGCTTTTCGAGCAGCTACCGGACATGCTCGCCTTTCTCGCCGACAAGGGGTTGCCGGTACGACAACCACTGCATATCGTTTTGGACGACTTGCGGGATCTCCCGGAAGTGAAGGTTCACGTCATCCCCCACAAAGAGATCCGTATACCACTTCGAGCTCCCGGTGTGCTGGAGGATGGCTACACGGAAGCCGACCCCTGGGCGTATTTCATGTTCAGGGGTTTGTGCCTGCAAGGTATTTTTGGACTTCGATCCGGTATACCAGGCCTACTGTACAAGGGATTCGGCGAGATCGTTTCCCCCAACCTCGTTCTTCCTCCGTGGGTGGACGACGGTGTCTGCAGCCTGCTGTACTCGCTGTATCAGGGGAAAGGAATTCAAGACCCTTTTCGAGCGAGTATCTTTAATACGGCTCCCGTCCCCAACCTCGATATCATCAGTCACCATCCGCAAATTTGGCCGGGCTATCACGCCTACCATATCTATGGTCGTCCATTCACCCAGTGGCTCTACCAGTGGTACGGCTGGAACAAGATCCTCGAATTTCTGCAAGTCCACGGCGGTGGCGTCGTCCCCTTTGAAATCGATCTGAAAGCGAGCGACGTATTCGGGAGTACCGGAGCCGCTTTGTGGAGAGAGTTCCAGGCGGATAACGAAAGAACGGACGATGCCCCTGCGGGGTTGCTCATCAGCGGTTACTGGAGTGCACCCATGGTGTACTGGAACAACGCCGGCGTGTTCCCGGGAAAGCTGCGCATCGGGCGGCGTGGCAGATACGGATATGTCGATACGGCCGGCACCTTGTGGATCTCCGAATATGCCGCGACCTCATACATCTACCGCTATGCAAACAATGTCGAAAGCTCCATCGAGTTGCACTCCCTTTGGGATCCTGGACCCGGACGCGTTGCCGTCGGCCGTCGTGGCCACCGTAGCTGGTTAGTCATTTTTCCCGATGACGGCGTAGGCGGGCTGAGGCGTACGCGTAAAGCCGACATTGACGCGATAGAAAAGATCCCCGCTCCTGCTGGCGTAATTCAGCTTTCCGGCCCCGTTCGCAACGAACGCGGCCACATCGCGGTGGCCGCAAACGTTGGGGGTAACTGGGACATCTGGGTTCACGACGGCAAGTGGCACCGGGTAACGGACACACCCTCCATCGAACTGGACCCGTGGTGGGAGGGCGAAACCCTGGTGTGGGCGTCGAACGCGACAGGCAGCTTTCAAATTCACCAGGCGGACCATCAGCCCATCACCTCGGCTGCACATGGGGCCCTGTTACCCAGAGCCGGCAATTACCTGGAACTCACGGCAAACGGATGGCGAATACTGGACTATGAACCGGCGCTGCCAGATCTTCCTCCACTGGAGTATCTCTCCGAGAAGGACAGCGTAGAAGTGGACGTGATCCCGGCGATTACGACGCAAGCGTACGACCCGTTCAAGAGCCTCTGGCCAAACTATATCCAGCCGGACATTTTCGCCGCAATCGGCGCGCTTCAGCTCGGTGTCGATACCAACAGCCGCGATGTCACCGGCGACTACATCTTCAGCGCCGGTTTTCGATATTCGTTCGAGAGCGATTTCCTTGCACTGCAGGGCCTTATTCAGAGGAAGACCATCGGGGCGCGCTATTCGCGATACCCCTTCGGCTATGAAACCGCCCTGGGGCAAAGTGTCAGTGAGAAGCGCAACGATCTGGCTGTGTTCTGGAGCCCTTTCAGAAGTGAGCGCGTCGAGCACGCGGACGTCCTCACGGCTACGACGGGATCCGGCCAGGTATTCGATAACGTCGACGTGTCACTGAATTGGCGCCTCTTCAGCCCACTGGACGGTGACGGCTCCACGCAAGACGAAACCTGGGTCAGCTTCGCCGCGAGCAAGAGCTTCGAATCCCTGCGCACCTGGGGTAACGTCGATCTGTTTACCGAAAACAGGCAATCCCTGTCGGGGGGAGTCGCTTTCCTGTTCGGTGATCAGATCCTCACCTCGCTGCAGTTCATAGGCGGCAAGTCCTGGGGCGAGCCAACCATTGGCCACACCACCTTCCGCATCGGCGGCGACCTCACCGAGGGCTACTTCACCCGCAGATCAACCCGGGTTTTTCCCGTCCGGGGATTCGAATCAAGCGTCATCGAAGCACCCACCGCCGCTGCCGCCAGCGCCGAAGTGTTGTGGCCACTGGCAAACCTCCAGTTCGGCTACGCATCGCTGCCGGTTTTCCTGCACCGGCTGCGACTCGGGACTTTCGTGGACGCCGGATACGCCAGCGTCAGCAACCGATCCGACGATTTTCTGGTGGGCGCGGGCTTCGAGTTTCTGACCTCCCTGGAGATGGGATGGGGGAGTGTCTCCACCTTCCGCATCGGTATCGCCTGGCCTCTGGTGCAGCCCGATGGGCTGGGTCAGGAAGGTCCCGTGGTCCTCTTCCAACTCGGCAGCCCCTTGTAAGCGATTCCGGGGCAAGCCTCCCCGGCCTCCGGCGCGCGCATGCTTGATCTCCGTCAATACTGTGCGCGCCCAACTGCCAGATTATCAATGCAGCACCCCTGCCTTCGGTCCACATAGCGGGAAGGGGGGATCTGGGCGCGTGCGCGCCCGCGAGCCACAGGACGAACATGTTCGAGATCCGGATCCACGGGCGCGGCGGACAGGGCGTAGTCACCGCTGCGGAAATGCTCTCCATCGCGGCCTTCGAAGAGGGTAAACACTCCCAGGCCATTCCCAGCTTCGGCTCCGAGCGCATGGGTGCGCCCGTGGTGGCCTACGTGCGCATCGACGACGAGCCCATCGAGCTGTACGAGCCAGTGATGTCGCCGGATCTTCTGATCATTCAGGATCCGACTCTATTCCACGCCGTCGACGTATTCAGCGGACTGGCCAGCGACGGCTTCGTGCTGATCAACACGAGCCGCGAAGTAGCGGACCTGCACATAGAGGATGCGCTGCAGCGTTTGCCCGAACACCACGTCGCCACGGTTGCCGCCACCGAGCTCGCCATGCGTCACCTGGGGCGATCGACACCGAACACGGTTCTGCTCGGTGCCCTGACGGCGTTGACGGACATCATCCACTTCTCATCGGTGGTTAAGGCGATCAACGACAAATTCTCCGGCGACGTAGCACAGCGCAACGTGTGCGCCGCACAGGCCGCACACGACGAGGCCCACGCGGCCTGACCGGGAAGGAGGAAGTTTCATGCTGCAGCAGATCGAGGGCTCGGCGGCGGTCGCGAAGGCGGTGGCATTTTGCAGGCCCGAGGTGATCGCCGCCTATCCGATTACTCCTCAGACCCACATCGTCGAGGGTCTGGGCCAGATGGTGAAACGCGGCGAGGTTGGCTCCTGCCAGTTCATGAATGTGGAGTCCGAGTTCGGCGCCATGAGCACCTGCATCGGCGCCTCCGCCGCCGGCGCGCGCACTTACACGGCGACCTCGAGCCAGGGGATGCTGTTCATGATGGAAGCCGTCTATAACGCCTCCGGCCTGGGGTTACCCATCGTAATGACCGTGGGCAACCGCGCCATCGGCCCGCCCATCAACATCTGGAACGATTGGAGTGACTCCATGTCGGCCCGCGAGGCGGCCTGGATCCAGCTCTTCGTCGAGGACAACCAGCAGGCCGTCGATGTGCATATCCAGGCATTCCGACTGGCCGAGGCGGCGAGCCTGCCGGTCATGGTGTGCATGGATGGCTTCATTCTTACTCACGCCTACACCCGGGTGGATGTGCCGGAACAGGAGACGGTGGATCGATTCCTACCGGAGTTTCAGCCCCGCCAGGTGCTCGACCCGGAAGCACCAGTGACCATGGGTGCGATGGTCGGGCCGGAGGCCTTCGCCGAGGTCCGCTTCCTCGCCCACTACAAGCAGCTGGAAGCCCTGGACCTCATACCAGAGCAGGCCGCGGAGTTCCAGGAACTGTTCGCACGGGACTCCGGAGGGTTGCTCAAGTCCTTCGACGCCGAGGGCAAAAAAAGCGTCATCGTCACCATGGGTTCGGTGATAGGCAGCATGAATTCGGTGCTGGCCGACATGCGCGCCGAGGGCACATCCATCGGCGCTCTCTCGATCCGCTCCTACCGGCCGTTCCCCAGCGACGCACTTCGTGCGGTGCTGGCCGATGCCGAGCGCGTGATCGTCTTCGAGAAAAGCCTGGCCGTCGGTATCGGCGGCATACTCGCCGGCGATGTGCGCATGGCACTGACCGGCCTGCCGGCGCGAGTGTACTCGGTGGTCGGCGGCCTGGGCGGGCGTCCCATCACCAGGGAGAACCTCCGGCGAATGTTCGACAAGGGCGTACGCGACGAGCTCGAGGAGCCGCACTTCCACGACATCAGCATGGACGTTATCCGCCGCGAGCTCGAGCGGCTGAAGACCATGCAACGCCCGGGGCCGAGTGCGGAGAGTATTCTGCGCGACGTCGGCCTGGTGGCCGCCGCCAAGACCATCTGAGGAGGCCGGTCCATGAAGCGCGTCCCTGAGACCCAGCAGCGGGTCAAGTTCTACCAGACCGGCACCTTTACCGTGGGTAACCGATTGCTGGACGATGCACGGCGCACGGTGCAGGCGAGCGTCGAGCGATCCAACTCCCTCGACTCGGGTCACCGTGCCTGCCAGGGCTGTGGCGAAGCGCTCGGCGCGCGCTACGCGGTGGACGCAGCACTACGCGCAGCCGAAGGCAAGGTCATCTCCGCCAACGCGACCGGGTGTCTCGAAGTGTTCACCACGCCCTATCCACAGACCGCCTGGCGACTGCCGTGGATACATTCGCTGTTCGGCAACGTGGCGGCGGTGGGCGCCGGGATCTCCGCTGCGCTCAAGGCCAAGGGACGCGAGGACATCAGGGTCATCGCCCAGGGCGGAGATGGCGGCACCACCGATATCGGCATCGGCTGCCTGTCGGGCATGTTCGATCGCAACGACGACGTACTCTACATTTGCTACAACAACGAGGCCTACATGAACACCGGCGTGCAGCGCTCGAGCCAGACCCCGCCGGCGGCGCGCACGGCGACAACCATGGCGGTGGGACCCGAGCCCGGCAACGAGTTCAACACCGGCAAGAGCGTCCCCCTCATCGCCATGGCCCACGGCATTCCCTATGTGGCGACCGCCTCGGTGCACGATCTGCACGATCTCGAATACAAGGTAGAGAAGGCCATGGGTTTTCGCGGCGCGCGCTATGTGGAGATCTTCGTGCCCTGCCCGCTCGGCTGGGGTTCGAATCCAGGGGACACCATCAAGGTCGGGCGACTGGCGGTGGAGTGCGGCATGTTCCCGTTGATCGAGGCCGAGCATGGGGACCTTACGTCGGTGACGAAGATCCGCGAGCGCAAGCCGGTGGACGAGTACCTGAAACTTCAGCGCCGCTTCGCGCACGTGTTCAAGCCGGAGAACTCGGGGCAGCTGGACGCGCTGCGTGCCATTGCCGAACGCAACATCCGCAAGTTCGATCTGCTCGCCACGCCGGAGGATGCATCGTGAGCAGCGATAACGTGCAGGCCACCAAACCCTTTGCCGTCACCCTCGACGTCGGCAGCAGCCTTCTGAACAGGACCGGCAGTTGGCGTACGGAGCGTCCGGTGTACGTGGACCGCTTGCCGCCCTGCAATCAAGCCTGTCCGGCCGGCGAAAACATCCAGGCCTGGCTCTATCACGCGGAGGAAGGGAACTACCGAGCCGCGTGGGACGAGCTGATGAAAAACAACCCGTTGCCCGCCATCATGGGCCGGGCCTGCTACCACCCCTGCCAGGACTCCTGTAACCGCGCCACGCTGGATAGCAGCGTCAATATACACGCGGTGGAACGCTTCCTCGGTGATCTGGCCATCCGCGAGGGTTGGTCGGTGGAAAACGCGACCCCGTCCAGCGGTGCCAAGGTGCTGGTCATCGGGGCCGGTCCCAGCGGTTTGTCCGCCGCCTATCATCTGGCGCTGATGGGCCACCAGGTCAGCATCCGCGAGGCCGGGCCGGTGCCCGGCGGGATGATGCGCTTCGGCATCCCCAAGTACCGTCTACCCCGCGACGTGGTTGACGCGGAGGTGCAGCGCATCGTCGATATGGGCGTGACTCTCGAGCTCGATGCGCGAGTGGACGACATACCCGCGGCCCTGTCCACGGGCGGATTCGACGCCTGCTTCGCCGCCATCGGGGCGCACCTGGCGAAAAAAGTGGACATCCCCGCCCCCGACGCCATGAAGATCCTCGACGCCGTGAGCTTTCTGCGCGGCATGGAGACGGACGACGCACCGCTTAAGCTTGGACGCCGGGTGGTCGTGTACGGTGGCGGCAACACCGCCGTCGATGTTGCCCGCACCGCAAAGCGGCTCGGCGCGGAACCCGTCATCGTGTATCGCCGCACCCGCGAGCAGATGCCAGCCCACGACTTCGAGATCGACGAGGCCCTGGAGGAAGGCGTGGTGGTCAACTGGTTGCGCACGATCAAAGAGGCCGACGAGCACGCGCTCAAAGTCGAGACCATGGTGCTGGACGACAATGGCTGGCCACAGCCCACCGGCGAATTCGAGACCATCGAAGCGGACACCGTGGTTCTGGCACTGGGGCAAAACGTGGACCAGAGCCTTTTGACCAATCTCCAGGGCGTGGAACTCAATCGCGACGGGGTGGTCGAGGTGGGCGCGGACATGATGACCGCGTATCCCGGTGTGTTCGCCGGCGGCGACATGGTGCCCTCGGAGCGTACCGTGACCGTCGCTGTCGGCCATGGCAAGAAGGCTGCGCGCAACATCGACGCATATTTGCGCGGTGTGTCCTACGCACCCGCGCCCAAGCACGAGGTCGCGAGCTTTGAGCAGCTCAACACTTGGTACTACACCGACGCGGAGCAGGCGGTCCAGCCGATACTCGACGACATCCGCCGCCGCACCACCTTCGACGAGGTCGTCTCCGGGCTCGACGAGGGTAACGCGCTGTTCGAGGCGCGCCGCTGTTTGTCCTGCGGCAACTGCTTTGAGTGCGACAACTGCTACGGCATCTGCCCCGACAACGCCATCACCAAGCTCGGTCCGGGTCAGCGTTTCGAGTTCAAGTACGACTACTGCAAGGGTTGCGCCATGTGCGCCACCGAGTGCCCCTGCGGTGCGATAAAGATGGTGCCCGAGCAGATCTGACCGGTTGTTTTTCCAGTTCGGAAAAACCCAACGCCGCCGGTTCCATATGCGACAATCGACGAGCTGGAGGCTCGGCTCGAGTCGCGGACTTTGGATGTCCGGCGATCGCAATCGGGAGAATGCCATGAGATTGTTCGATTTCGCTCTCGCACCTAATCCACGCCGGGTGCGTATGTTCCTCGCGGAGAAATCCGTCGAGATTCCACTTGTTCAGATAAATACCCGCGAGCGGGCGCAATTCGATGAATCCTTCGTCGCGATCAATCCGCTGAGTATGGTTCCGGTGCTCGAGCTCGATGACGGCACCTGTATTGCCGAATCGGTGGCGATCTGCCGTTACATCGAGGAACTGCACCCCGAGCCCCCGTTAATGGGGACGGATGCGAAGGACAAGGCGATCGTGGAGATGTGGAATCGACGCGTCGAGTTCATGGGCTACGCGCCCGCTTCGGAGGTGGTTCGAAACGCTCTGCCAATGTTCGAGGACCGGGGCCTTTCCGGCATGCCTGGAGGCGTTCCCCAAATTCCTGCACTGGTCGAGCGCGGCAAGCAGTCTCTGGGACGATTCTTCGCGTTGCTCCACCGGCAACTCGCTGACAATTCGTTCGTCGCGGGAGAGGCGTTCACCATCGCCGACATTACGGCGTTCGTGACCATTGAGTTCGCGAAACGCGCCGACGTGGAAGTCCCTGAACGCGGCACTGAAAACGTCGTACGTTGGCACGCGGAAATCGCGTCTCGCCCGAGCGCGGCTGCGTGATCGATTGAATCGGCGGCTCGTCAGGAGTTTGACGAAACATCCTGCGCGTCGCCGCGCACGCTTGATTCCGACTCCGCCGTCACGCCCCCGCGAAACGAATGGGACCAGGTCTGAGATTCGGGATCCGTTGGCATTTCAGATCTGATCTCGATTGTCCCGCTCAGCAATCCGGTCGCGAACCGGGGGCACTTGTACACGTGCAACTCCGGCTCGGCGGTGGGAAATCTCCCGCAATTGAAGTGATCCCAGAACAATCCGCCATAAATTGTGCACTTACTGTTATCTAGAAAGGGGCACGCCACCTGCTCCGCCGGCGCAAGCCAGGAAGTCTTGCAGCAGTTGCTGCAAGTGCCGCATGAACCCTTGGGGTGGTAATCAATGCGCTCTTTGTGGTGTGAGTGTCGTACGGGCGGTGAACACCACGCGATCGACCAGAGCCCCGTATGAGATTGCCCATGACGTAAATGCTTCCAAGAAAATGCAAGCCAGCGTTTGTAGATCGGCCAGTAAATTGGCCAGGAAATTTCCTTCTTGGTCCAACGTCTATAGAGCCACCAGCCCCACAGTGGATTGAGCGTGCCGAGGGCTAAATCGCCACAAATCAGCACGCGGGTGAGAAGATACGACAGACCCCGGCTGACGGACTGTGCCCGATTGAGGAATTGTGAGCGCCACACTATTTCCATCGGAATGCGTCATCGATCATCTTACTCACGATTGATCCTAACGCAGACGACGAGAAATATGGAGTACAGATAGCTTACAAATACGTGCGCACACCGCTCATTACACCACCGGGCTCATACCGCCATCGACGTTGATGGCGCATCCATTGATGTAGGAGCCGGCGTCGGAGCAAAGAAAGCAAGCAAGATTAGCGAACTCCTCGGCGGTGCCGAGACGGCCCATGGGCAACTTCAAATCTGCTGCCATCTCCGCGATGTACTCCTCGTAGCTTTGCGACTGGTCCCCATCCTGCCAACGGTTGAGCCACTGATCGCTCTCGATCCGGCCCACCAGCATCGCGTTTACCAGTACGTTGTGGGGCGCGCCCTCACCCGCCAATACCTTGGTAAGCGCCATGCCCGCGGCCCGGGATACCGCCGTGGGTGCACCACCCGCGGGCGGCGCCTTGGCACCGGTATTGAGGACGTTGATGATGCGACCCCAACGCCGCTGCTTCATGCCGGGGAAAACCAACCGGGTAGCGCGAATCGCCGCGAACAACTTCAACTCGAGATCCGCCACCCATAGCGCGTCGGTAATCTCCTCGAAGGGCATGCGCCGCGAGGTACCGGCATTGTTGACGAGAATGTCCACGGGTCCCAACGCCTTCTCGGCGGTCGCGATCAAACGCTCCATCTCATCCGCCTTACCAACGTCGGCCGCGCAGGCGCAGACCTTCCCGTCGCCCGCGGATTCCACCTCCTGGCGCGTTTGTTCCAGCACATCCTCGCGCCGGGCCACGATGCACACGTGGGCCCCCGATGCGGCGAACTGGAGCGCCATGGCGCGCCCCAGGCCACGGCTGCTACCCGTAATCAGGGCGACCCGCCCGTCCATCCTGCAATCCATCGTCTACTCCGGTCTGTTGGTGTGAGTCGGAACGCGTTATGGGCCTGATTCCGCGGCCCGCTCATCGAGAACTTCCTTGGCAATCCGATAGCACTCCAGGCCCACGGGCATCCCGCAATAAACTGCCGCCTGGAGCAATACTTCGCCGAGCTCCTCGGGCGTTGCGCCGTTGTTCAGCGCACCGCGAATATGCGTGCGAAGCTCTGCATGCTTGCCCAGCGCGGCAAGAAAGGCGACGCTGAGAAAGCTGCGCAGCTTCAAAGGCAGACCGGGGCGGTTCCAGACCTGTCCCCAGCCGAACTCCACGGTCATCTGCTGAATAGGCCGCAGAAAGGGGTCATCCACCGCTGCCTTCATTGAACGCTCCACGTGCTGTTCGCCGAGTACCCTTTTGCGAAGTTCGAGGCCGGCGAGAAAACGTTCGTTGTCGTCGAATACACTATCCGGCATGGGAACACCTCCACGGAAAAGAAGTCGAGCGGCGCGCTATGACTGTTCCTCGAGCCGATCCGTGGCCGGCGCCGGTGTACGGGACAGAGCCGAGATCTCCCCGCGCAGCTCGGTGGTCATATGGATACCGAGGGAGTCGAGGGAAGGGCCCAGTTGTTCCAGATTGCGCGAGCCGATGATCGGGCAGGTGACGTCCGGATGCGCCGCTACCCAGGCGACGGCCAGGCTCACCGGGTGCACGCCCTTGGCCTTGGCCAGACCCGTAAACGCACCGGCAGTTTCGAAAACCCATTCTTCCCCGTACCGGGCGGTGTATCCCTTGTCAGTGATGAGTCGGCCGGTGTCGGGGCGTACCCCGGGGGCGTACTTGCCGCTGAGTAGTCCACCGCCGACGGGGCTGTAAGTGATGACACCCAGCTGTTCACTTCGCGCCAGGGGCAGAATCTCCGATTCGATCTGTCGCTTCACCACACTGTACATAGGTTGAATAACATCGAATCGCGGCCCGCCGCGCCTTTCGGAGATACCCAGCCCCTTCGTCACCTGCCATGCGGAGTAGTTGCTTGCGCCCAGATAAAGCACTTTTCCATCGCGCACCAGATCTTCCAGGGCGCGCAGGGTTTCTTCCAAAGGTGTAACGGGATCCCAGCGGTGCATGAACAGAACATCCAACCGATCGGTTCCCAGCCGCTCCAGGCTGGCCTCGACGGCACGGGGAATATGACGGCGATTCCCGCCGCGCGCGTTGATATCGTTACTGGTGGGATTGAAGCATTTCGACGTAATCACCAGATCGTCGCGTTCACTCGCCATCAGCTTACCCAGGATTTCCTCCGCCCGGCCCTTGCTGTAAGCGTCCGCGCAATCGAAGAAGTTGATACCCAGTTCCCGGCAGGCGCCATACATCCTGGCGGACTCCGCCTCGTCGGCGTCCCCGCCGAAAGACATGGTGCCGAAGCAGAGCGAGGATACTTTGACGCCTGTTCGACCTAGCCATTTGTATTCCATGAGTGATTCCTTGGTAATCGGGGGCAACGAATAAAGGTGTGTCTTCTTATCTATTTTGATGGTGCATCGATCAGGGCGAGAAGCGCGGTTAATGCGTCGTTCAATGGTGTCTGAATTCCGTGGCGCCGGCCGATTTGGCCGACGACAGCATTTCTCGCTTGCCATTCCATGGGCCGTCCGTCACGCCGGTCGGCGGCTATGGAAGTCCAGTGCCCACCGATGGGTCCGCGAAATTTCTCGATGGTCTTCTCGGCAAAGTCTTCGGGAAAGCTGGCGCCTTCGGCTCGGCCGACGCACATAATCTCCTCGATGAGCCCTGTGGAGAGCCCGCGTACTTGCGTTGCGGCGACTGCGCTCAATGGCTCGAGCGCCAGCGCGCAAATCGCACCACCAACCGCATTCGACACGAGCTTCGACCACACCGCCGAGACGAAATCAGCGGTGGGCGCGACCGTTACCGCGCTCTGGCCCGCGAATAAATCGGCCAGCGCACGCCCGGCCCGGCACTCCGGTACCTGTACGCTTCCCGCGCGGGCCTGTTCCACGAACCCTGGCTCGTCGCTGTTCGCGGGAAGAAATATGATGCACGGCACTACCCGCTCTGCTGCCGCATAGGCAGAAACTCGCGCCGCATGGTCGACGCCGTTCTGCATGACTCCGACACGGCTGTCGGGACCGATGAGGCGGCGAAGCCAATGAGCGGCACCGTCGATCTGGTGTGCCTTGGTGCACAGCAGAACCCAATCCACGTGGGATACATCGCCGGGGCGCGTGTAAACGCGATGTGCGTATTCCCGCGTCTCTCCATCGAAGTGCCGCGACAGATGCTGAAACGGTGTACGCACGCACAAGGCCGGATTGTGTCCTGCATCACCAAGGGCGGCAGCCATGGCGCCCCCAATCGCACCGACACCAACCACCGCTATCGACACTCCGTCACTCATGAACGCGGGCTCTGCTGGAGGATGAACTGGCGTTCTCGATCATCCCCAGGGTTGAATAGCCTCTTTGAGCTGCTTGTATCCATCGAGAAACCCGGGACGCTCCCCCGCGTAGACCGCGTCGAATTTCGACAGCGCATCGTCCAGCCAGGCGTGCAGCTCTTTGTTATCCGGATTTGCGTCCACGTAGGCGTCGCGGATGAGAACGAAATGGATGCGCGGATCGTAGGGCCTCTTGGTGCCGCCCATTGACTCGTCCCCGTTGAGGAGTCTCAACAGCATGGCATCGGCGGAGCCGAGTGTTTGCTCGTGGATGGGTGGGCCAACCATGCGGTACATCACCGACGTCATGTCGCGGCCGTTGCCGGTGGTATAGCCCATTTCTCCCCACATCTCGTTCATGTTCTTTTTCACACCAACGTGATCGAGTATCAACTGCCCAAAATGGCGCAATGGATCGGATACATCCGCAAGCAGATCCGTAAGGCGATCGCCATCGAGATCCGTCGCCAACACGATGACGTCTTGCTTGTCCATCAAATCCCACAGCAGCAGCCCGTAGTTGGTGTCCGCGATGTGCTGCTCGATACGCCCGCCCCAATTGTCCATGCCGTCCTTGAAATCCGGCGGCAGCAGGGAAATGATCCGATCGACGTTCTCCCGGTGCTCCACGTAGCCATCCACCGCATACTTACGGCCCACTTCGAACTTCGTGTCCTGCAGCAGCCAGGAAAGCAACCCGGCGTTGATGCCGTCCTCCATGGCCTGGGTGGGCTTCATGGCCACGCGCCCGAGCTTGCCGGTTTCGTGCACCATGCGCAGAAACCGGCGGTTGGCATAGGCCATCTGCACGCCCGGAGTATTCATCTCCGAGTGGATGACCCCCTTGTCCGGGGTAACGGTGAACGCCTGACGGTCCTGGGAGTACGGCAGGCAGGGCATGCAGCGCACGACTGTAATGGTGCCGTAGGGACGGACATTGCAGTAGACACCAGCCTGGGTGCGCAGCGGCGCATTACCCGATTTGCCCATGACCACTACCTTCTCACCGCTGGCGTCGTTGACGTAGGCGTCCCCGGCGGTGGACCACTTGATCGAGGTGCAGGGCATGTTGCCGAACCAGGACAGCGGCTCGAGCTTCAGATCATGCCGGTACTGTGCCCACATGGGCACTGCGTAATAAGGCAGCCCGAGGATGTCGATGGCGGCTACCGTACCGAGCAGGGCATAGGCGTCGGTGAGGGAGTGTGCCACCGGGTTGATTTTTCCATCATGGTTGCCGCCCTGCCAGATGGTGGCATCCGGGTAGCCTTGCGGGCGCACATCGGTCGGTTGGTAGAGGCCCGTTAGAAGTCCGAGCAGGTCGCCACCATCGGCCTCTGTACGGGCGATTTTCATCAGATCGAGCATTTCGATATTCTCCGCTTTGACGCTTGGGTGCATGCGAACACCCTGTTGGTGCAGTCTGGGTTCGTGGGGCCCTCAGGCCGGTGGTGCTACGGTCAGCCGGCCGGTCACGCCATGCTTCTCGATCAGGCTCGCTACGAAGCCGCTGGCCTTTACCTCCTCGACGAAATCACGCAAATACGCGACGCTGGCAGCGCGATCGGGTTTGGTGCCGATTGCCTGCTGCACGGCGGTGAACTTGCCGTCCAGAATGCGCGCCCCCGGGAGCTTCTTCACGTCGTCCACCAGGCGCGGGCGCAATCCCGCCAGGGCATCCAGCTTCTGCTCGACAAAAGTGTCGAAGGAACCGGCGAGACCTTGAGCCATTATCAGTTGCGCGTGCTTGATATTGTCACTGAGCCAGAGCTCGTAGGCGCTGCGTGCGGATACGGCGATGCGTACGCCCTCCCGGTCTACCTCTTCGATGCTTTGGATCGGCGAATCCGCCGGGACCATGTAGGTAGCCTCGATCTCCACGTAGGCGGCGCTGAATGCAATGACCTTGGCACGCTCCGGCTCCGCACCGATGTTGCCGATGTCCCAGAGATCGTCGACGGCGGCGTCGGCCAACTCACCTGGGGTCTTGAAGGGCACGAAGGTGACGGGAACGCCCAGGCGCCTGGCCACCTCCCGGGCTATGTCGGGTGAAACACCGTCCGGATCCCCCTCCGGCGTCTCCCCGGTGACCAGCAGGAAGTTGGACATGTTGATGCCGGCGCGAAGGACGCCGGTGGGAGCGAGTTCTGCACGTACTTTCTCGAGCATGGATATGGACCCTTAAATGGCAAACCCACACCGTATTACCGATCCGGGACAGAGTCCAGAGGAGCGGAATTCCGGCTAGGAGAGCTGACGGCGCAGCTGCGCGTAGGACGCGAGCCCGAAGCGGGTCTCGATATCCCGGTGCCAGATGTAGTTCAACCCATGGATGCTGTCGGCGCTGAGCTCGCGGGCATGATCGCCGATGCGCCCTGCCCTGACCTTCGTGGTGCGCGCGCCGCCGGGCAGTCCGCAGGCGCCATCACGCGCCTCTCGCACCAAATGATCGTCGAACTGGCGCTCATGCCGCCGCATGAATTCGATGGTCGATTGCGCCATGACAATGTCCTCGAGTTCACGGTCCACCTGGATCTCCATCAAGCGTGCAATTCGGTGCACGGTTCTCTGCAGATCCGCCTTCATATCCTCGAAGCACAACAGCAGCACATCGGGCCTGGCCCTCTGCGGCCACCAGGAGGCCAGGTGATGCCAGTAGCTGCGCGGCGCGCTCCTCGCCATGTACTCGCCTGTGGCGAAGGCATCGATGGTGACGGCGCCGGGTTCGAAGAACCAGCCCTCGAAGAAGCGAAACATGGAGACCAGTGCATCCCTGGGATCGCGCACTACGCAAATATAGCGGCCGCCTTTGGGGATGCCGTCCCAGGGCAAGTGGCTTTTGAATGCCCGGGGCTGGCCCTTCTGGTCTGCCGCCAAGTCGATTCCCATATCGTAGGCGAGCTCCAGCCAGGGAACGACCTGGGTGATTTCGTCAAACTCCATGGATCCGCGGGTTCTCAGACCATGCACGATCTGCTGTACCCAGGTCGTGCCGCATTTTGCAAAGGGAGAGATCACCACATCGGTGGGCCGGGGGCGAAAGCCCCGGGCGCGCTGCATGCCCTCCGGCGATCGGAACTGACTCAAGCACTCCTGCATTTCCTCGAGGCTGGTCGCGCGCCGGGGAGCTTTCATGGCATCAGGGGGCCGGATGGGGTCAAGAGCATAGTCGCGCTATTGTGCCAACAGGGGTGCGAGAATCGTATTGTAGAGTTCGGCCTTGCTCTCTACTCCTATGCCGGGAATGTCCGCGGGCGTCACCTGGCCGTCGGTTACCACCGCGTCGTCGCCGAATCCTCCGAAGGGCTGGAATACCAGCGGATAGGTCTCGGTGCCCCCCAGCTGCAGGCCCGCGGCCAGGGCCAGCCCCAGCTGCTGACCGCCGTGGGGCCCGTGCCGGCGCGGCGACCAGCCGTAGTCCCTGGACATCTGCAGCATGGCAATGAATTCCGTGGGGCCGTAACAGAGCGAGGGATCGAACTGCAGCCAGTCGCGGTCCGAGCGCAGGCCGCCGTGACGAAGTAGATTGCGGGCGTCGGTGAGCGAGAACAGATTCTCACCGACGGCGATGGGAGTCGCACAGTCGGCGGCAAGATCCGCGTGGGCCTGGTAGTCCAGCGGGTCCACCGGCTCTTCGAACCAGGCGAGATCATAGGTATCCACGCACTTGGCGTAGGCCCGAGCCGTATCGAGATCGAGAGCGCCATTGGCGTCCACGGCCAGATTGTGTCCGCCGCCGGCCACTTCCAGCACCGCCTCGATACGCGCCCGATCTTCGTCGAGGGATGCACCCCCGACCTTCATCTTCATTAACGTGTAACCGTCGTCCCGGTAGTTCTGCATTTCATCTTTCAGGCCCTGAATGCCCTTGTCGGCGTCGTAGTAACCACCGCCGGGATATACATTGACGCGATGATCGTAACGGCCGCCGTTGAAGCGTTCGGCGAACACCTTATATAAGGGCTTCTCCTCGATCTTGGCGACGGCGTCCCAGAGCGCCGCGTCGATGGCGCCCACTGCAAATGCGCGTTCACCGTGTCCACCGGGCTTCTCGTTGCGCAACATGCAGGCATGAACACGCGCCGGGTCGAAATTCTCGCCGCTTGCATCCAACAGGCTGTCGGCCTCGGCTTCCAGAATGCGCGGGATCAGACGTTCGCGCAGGACGCC
>JAACFO010000166.1 GCA_009937425.1 Gammaproteobacteria bacterium | reverse complement strand
GCCGGAGAATACGAACGGAACCAGGCCGGCACGGGTCTCGCGCACGTTCAGTCCGAACTGCCGTGCCAGACGGTAGCCGAAATCCGACGCGCCCATCTTCGGTATCGATAGTCCACCGGTGGCGATCACCAGTGATTCGGCAGAAAACGTGCCCTTGTTACACGCCACCGTATAACGCTGCCCATGTGCAACCGATGTGATCTTACAGTGCGTCAAAATAGACACACCCGCCCGCCTGCATTCTGCCGCCAGCATGGCGAGAATTTCTTTTGATGATCCATCGCAGAACAGCTGTCCAGCCGTCTTCTCGTGATACGCGATGCCATGTTTCTCGACCAGCGCAATGAAGTCCCACTGTGTATACCGGCTCAGGGCGGAGATACAAAAGTGCGGGTTAGCGGAGACGAAGCGTGCCGGTTCGCAGTGCAAATTAGTGAAGTTACAGCGGCCACCACCCGACATGAGTATTTTTTTGCCGATCTTGTTGGAGCCTTCGAGTACGACAACGCTCCGGCCACGACTCCCGGCTGCAATCGCGCACATGAGTCCGGCGGCGCCACCGCCCACAATGATGACGTCGAATTCGTTCACAGGCGAACTACCCGCCCCAGCCCGGCCGCTGATGCCCGGAATGTATGCCGTCGCCGATAATGACGGTATCGGATCTCATCGCTTCCCCTTTATCTCCTGCATCATCCATAATCGCTGATTTGCGGGAGTCATCGTGTTAAGACGATTTCAGCCAAAGGCGGTGCCGGCGTCGAAAGCGCCGTTCAGCCAGGTCGTGATGGATGATCACTACGCCTTTCTCTCAGGTCTGGTGGCAGCCGACTTTCCCGCGGGACGTGCGGTGCTTGGCGACGTCGGTGCGGAAACCCGTGCGGTACTCGCTGCAATTCGCGACATACTAGCCGAGATACACTTGAACATGGACCGGATCGTACGGGTCGACGTTCACCTTGCGGATCTAGGCGACTTCGATGCAATGGACGAGGCTTATGGGGAGTTCTTCCATGTTGGCGCCCGACCAGCCCGCACCACTACGGAATCCAAACAGCTGTTCGGAGATAGCCGGGTGGAGATTACCTGCCAGGCGCGGCGTTGAGTAGCGAGATCAAGCCATCTTGAGCAATCACCCATCGGTCATCCTCATCACTTCCCTGTGCGCCATGATCGGTATTGCGATGCCGGTGGCGGCCGCGGGTGCAGCGTCCTTCGCGGGCAGCCAATCCTGTACCGAGTGCCACCAACAAGAATATGGAGAGTGGTCCGGCTCCCACCATGATCTGGCCATGCAGGTGGCAACGGAGGCGACGGTACTCGGTAATTTCGCCGATGCCACGTACACGGCCTACGGCGTGAGGTCGCGCTTTTTCAAGAAAAATGGGGACTATTACGTCAGTACGGAGGGCCCGGACGGGGCGTTACAAGACTTTAAGATCGACTACACCTTCGGTGTTTATCCTCTGCAGCAATATCTCATCGCCTTTCCCGGTGGACGTTACCAGGCTCTGGGTCTCGCCTGGGACACCCGGCCCAAAGACCAGGGCGGCCAGCGCTGGTTCCATTTGTATCCCAATGAACACATCGCCCCGGGAGACGTCCTGCACTGGACCGAAATTAATCAGAACTGGAACTACATGTGCGCCGATTGTCATTCGACAGATTTGCGCCGTCAATTTGACTTCGAAAACGATCGCTATGAAACGGTGTGGTCGGAAATCGACGTTTCCTGCGAGGCCTGCCACGGCCCGGGTTCAAAGCACGTGGCCTGGGCCAGGGCAGGGAAAGCACCGAGCGCGTCCTATGGACCATTGAACGGCTTGGAAGTATCGTTTGACGAACGCAAAGACCGGCGCTGGGCGCTGGAACCAGGCGCCGTCTCTGCGGCACCATCAACGCAACCCACGGCGTTGCGCACCGAGGTCGAAACGTGCGGGCGTTGCCACTCTCGGCGCGCGCCCCTGGGTGATGCCGGCGGCAGTGGCAAACCAATCCTCGACAACTATCGGGTCGCCCTGTTAACCGACGATCTCTATCACGCCGACGGACAGATCAAAGACGAGGTGTACGTCTATGGTTCGTTCCTGCAGAGCAAAATGTACCGTGCCGGAGTCACCTGCAGCGATTGCCACAATCCCCATAGCCTGAAACTCAAAGCCGAGGGCAACAAGCTGTGCTCCCGTTGCCACCTCTCCGAGGCCTTCGATACCCCTGCCCACCATTTCCACACCAGCGGTACGGCCGGCAGTCAGTGCGTCGCCTGTCACGCGCCGGAAAGCACGTATATGGTCGTCGACCCGCGCCGGGACCACAGCTTTCGTATTCCACGCCCGGATCTCTCGGCGGCACTGGGAGTCCCGAACGCCTGCTCGGGCTGCCATGCGGACAAAACCGCCGAGTGGGCCGCCAATAAGGTCGTCGAGTGGCACGGCCCCGCCCGCGGGCAATCGCCCCATTACGGCGAGGTCCTCGCCGCGGGCCGCCGGGGAGAGCCCGGAGGGGAACAACAACTGATGGGGATCACCCGGGATCCCACCCAGCCCGGCATAGTGCGTGCCACGGCCCTGGATATCCTCGGGCGTACTCTCAATCAAGATTCCTTCGCTGCGATTCATCGAGGACTGCAGGACGAGGACGCCCTGGTCCGTCTGGCGGCCCTCGGCTCACTGGAGGCCGTCGGCCCCCGTGAGCGCGTCAGGTTCGCCTTTCCCCTGGTAGAGGATCCCGTGCGTGCCGTACGCCTGGAAGCGGCACGACTCCTGGCCCCGGTTCCCCTGGAAGCCCTTCCGGCGGAGCCGCGCAAGACCCTCGTCGCCGCCTTCGCCGAGTACGAGAAAGTCCACAAGGCAATCGCCGATCGACCCGAGTCTCTGACGAGCCTGGCGAATTTCTATCGGGATCGTGGAGAGATGGAAATCGCGGAGGCGACCTACCGGGAAGCGATCAGGCGCCATCCATCCTTTGGACCGGCATACGTGAACCTGGCGGATCTCTATCGATTCCAGGGGCGGGACGGTAAGGGCGAGGAGATTCTGCGTGCTGCTCTACGTACGGCGCCGGAGCAGGCCGACATACTCCACGCCTATGGCCTCCTCTCGATCCGGCACCAGCGCTACGCGGAAGCAGCGAAGCGCCTGGGTCAGGCGGCGGAATTACGACCCGACATTCCGCGCTACGCGTATATCCACGCCCTCGCCTTGCAGAAGATCGGAGATGCGGAAAATGCCCTGGTCGTCCTGAGGGCAGCTCACCATCGCCATCCGAATGATCGCGACATCTTGATTGCCCTGGCGACCATGAGCCGGGACCGGGGTGACCTGGAGAGTGCCGTGAAGTACGCAAAAGCACTGGTCAAATTAGCGCCCACCGAACCCGAGGCACGGCAACTTCTCGAATCTTTGCAAGCGCAACAGCGCTGACGCCACGGGCTTATCCGTTCAGCCGAACCAGGATCGACTGAAACACACTATCAGCGGGAGCGCCGCGGCTAGCTGTTTTCCGGCGGGCTGACTCCGTCAGCGCGATTGTCCTGAATTTCCTCGCTACCCTCGGCCGGAGAGTCTTCGGCCATGCCTTCGACGGACGTTGCGCCCATCTTCTGTTCCTTGGCGGCGAGTTTGGCCTGTCTTTTTGCCTCGCGCTTGGCCGCCTTGGCCTTGGCGCGGTTGTTACGATCAAATGCGTAGTTAGTCTTTCGTGCCATGGATCTCTCTGTTGACGGTTCTTGCAGGGCCCGGAATAGCCTCGGTCAAAAGGCGGCTGTACATACTGTACAGCCGCCACCTTGATGGCAATTCCGTCGTTAGTCGACGAGCTTTACGCTGTCGGCAGAGGTCTTTCCGTTGTTACCGGGAACGAGCTCGTACTCGATCTTCTGGCCTTCGTTGAGGGACCCGATGCCGGCGCGCTCCAGGGCGGAAATATGAATAAATACGTCCTTGCTGCCGTCGGTGGGCTCGATGAAGCCATAGCCTTTGCTGGGGTTAAACCATTTTACGGTTCCTACAGACATTCTTTTCTCCAAAGTGTTGATATTGATCTCGCCGTGCCGGATCTCGGGTTATCTCGGGAATGCGAAAATACCTCGTCGTGACGAGTTGGCAGGGCAAGCCTGAGGCCGCCCGGGCAGAGTTTCGTATTTGAGTTTGGGATAACTTGAGGGGAATTCACTGCGAGCGCCAGACATACAAACCAATTTACGTCGTCCGACGAGGAGGACCATACCGGAATTGAATACAAAAGGAAAGCCCTGAGGAAGCCGCGGGGGGCCGGATCCGGCCCCCCGCCATAGTAGGATAATCGCCCATCAGGTCCGGAGATCGGCCCCCAGCCTCGTGCCATCGGGGGCAAATTTCTCATCGGGTAGGCTGACCGCGCTCGGATCCTCGTGCAGCGACTTCACCAGACCGTAGGTCATGAACAGCATGATCACACTGACCGGTAGCGCGGCAGCAATCGACGCAGTCTGCAACGCCTTCAGGCCTCCCGCCATCAGCAAAACCGCCGCGACGAAGCCCTCGCCCAGTCCCCATACGATGCGGAATTTCTGCGGTGGATTATCACTACCCATGCTGAGCATGGTGGTAATGACCAGCGTTCCGGAGTCAGAGGATGTGATGAACCAGGTGGCCAACAGAAATGTGGCCAGGGCGGCCATGGCCATGTTCAACCAATTGACATCCGTCATCCGCTCGATGGTGCCGTACAGCGCCGCGGGCAGATTCCAATCGCGCACCAACTGGGCGATCCCGGCGGTGCCAACGCCGCCGTCGGCGGTCAATTCCAGATGTATCGCGTTGCCGCCGAAGATGCAGAGCCAGAAAAAGGCGATGGTCGTCGGCACGAACATGACGCCAACCATGAATTCGCGAATGGTACGTCCACGACTGATGCGGGCAATGAACATTCCAACGAACGGCGCCCATGAGATCCACCAGCCCCAATAGAATATCGTCCAACCGCCCTGCCAGGCGGAATCACCTTCGGCATTGAAGGTCCGGAATCCCATCGGGACTACATTCCAGAGATAGTCGCCAATCGTAGTGACGAAAAATCCCATGAGCCATCCGGCCGGACCGCCGAACAGAAAGTATGCGAGCAGCACAACCGACAACCAGATGTTCCACTCGGAAATGATGCGAATCCCGTTGCCAACACCCGATACCGCGGAACCAGTCGCAACGATGGAGATGATGACGATCAAGATGATCTGAGTCGTGACGCCCGGATCGATGCCCATGAGGAAATTGAGTCCTGTGGCCATCTGACTGACTCCGAGTCCCAGCGAGGTCGCCACGCCGAATACGGTGCCGAACACCGCCAGGAGATCAACCGCGTGTCCGATGGGTCCGTAGATTTTGTCGCCGAGGACCGGGTAGAGCGCGGAACGAAGTGTCAACGGAAGTTTCTTTCGAAAGCCGAAGTACGCCAGACATAGTCCGATCATCACGTACACGGCCCAGCCGTGAAAACCCCAGTGGAAGTAGGTGACGCGCATGGCGAGTACAGCGCGATCTACGCCCATTTCAGTAATGCCGGCGTGGTCGGCGAAGGGATTGTTCGGGTAGCCCCAAGGCTGCGTGTTATCGAAGTAGAACATCGGCTCCGCGATACCGAAGAACAGCAATCCAATGCCGACACCGGCAGAGAAAAGCATCGCGAACCAGGAGAAATTACTGAACTCGGGCCTGCTGTCGTCGTCGCCCAGCCTGATCTTCCCGAAGCGGCTGAGCATCAGGTAGAAACACACGAACAGCATGATCGTAACGGCGCTGATGTAGTACCAATTGAGGCTGGCCTCGATCCAACTTCGAATGGCCGAATAAATGCCATTGGCGAATTCGACGTTGAGCGCGGTGAATACCACGAACACCACCACCATCGCCTTGGCGGCGATCCCCATGCCACTGTGCAGTCCCGTAAAGAATCCCGTCTTGGCACACAAGTCTTGTGGATTTGTCATAGAGCCCCCTTCGTGTCGTTCCTTCCCTTCCCCTTAATGTTGCAACGCAGCGAACCCCCCGTTCATCTGCGTGCCCCCGAGCCTCGCAGGATGCCGCCATTCTGGCGGCTGGTGTCCCGCGGCAGTATGCGCCATGCGAATTTTTTTATCCCGTATGCGACATCACTCTTTGCTCTCAGGCCGACAAGGCGCTCTGCAGGAATGACGCAAGCGCCCGGTTGAATACCTGCGGCGATTCGGCGAGGGCCATGTGTCGGAGTCCGGGGAGAATGACTTCATGAGCACCGGGGATGAGCGCAGTCATTCTTTTCGCCATGTTCGCTGAATTACCAAGGTCCTCCTCGCCGGTCATTACCAACGTGGGACACGAAATCCGCTCCAGGCCGCGCGCAATCTCTACATCGCCCTCGGCAAGCACACGGTATATCCCCGGGTAGACCTGCGGATCGTTAGCCAGAATCCATTCACGGATCAGATTCATCACATGGGGGTTCGCGGCGCGGAAGTCTGGTGTAAACCAGCGATCGAGGGCAGCGTCTGCCGTCGACGACGGACCTGTATCCTGCGCTTGCCGGGCACGTTTCAAGATTGCCTCACGCTCACTGGGCGTGCGATCGTGTGCCGAGTGCAGAATTGCCATTGCCGACAATCTGTCGGGGTGATCGAGCGCGAAGCGCCGCACGATCATGCCGCCCAGCGAGAATCCGGCGACAGCCGCTCGTTCAATTTCGCAGCGATCCATCACCCGAAGCAGTTGTTCCGAAAACATGCTGAGATCGGGCACGCCGGTGGGTTTGGCGCTCGCGCCGTGCCCCAGTAGATCGTAGGTCAGCACCGTGAAGTGCGGCACCAGCGCGGGCAGTTGCCACTGCCACATGGCGCGATTGAGCCCCAGGCCATGGATCAAGACAACCGCCGGTCCGCTGCCCTGCAGGTCGTGTGCGGTATCGTCCAACCGGCTGCTGCTCATGGGATGCTCACTGGGGCTTGTAGGCGACCACTTCCACTAGCATTCCTCCCGATTCGCGACCCGATCCCCCAGGCGCCTGGGTAGATGCCGAAGACGGAGGTACTCTTGAACGCGCCAATCCGTTCGAGATGCGTCAGGCGGTGGCTCTCGGGAACGCCGGCATCACCTCTTCGATGAACAACGCGAGAGAGCGTTTCTGCTCCTTGAAACCAAGTCCCATGCTCGCATAGTAGGTGAAGTGATCGACGCCGAGGGCGTCGTACAGTCCGAGCTTCGCGATGACTTCTTCCGGTGTCCCGAACATCATGTGTTCCTGCAGCATGCGCGGATTGTACTCGTCCCGATTCTCCAGCTCCGAGAACTCGATGGCTTTCGGAAACCCGTTCTCCACATCACCCATGTTCTTGAATAAATTCTCGAACTGACTGAGCTGGCGCATGGCGGCCTTAACCGGCACTTCCCAATCCTGCTTGCGATCGTAGACCGCCGTGTGGCGCATCGCAGCGAAGATCGGACGCGGTTTACCCGGATTGTCGGCGAGCGCCGTATCCAGCCGCTCCTTATAGAGCTCGACTTCCGACATCGGCCGGGTCAAGGGCCAGGAAAGAATGTTGCACTCTTGCTTCACCGCGTAGTCGTAGGTAATCGGCGCACGCGCTGCGACCCAGATCGGCGGGTGGGGTTTTTGCAGGGGCTTGGGCACCGACGTCGCCGCCGGGAAGGACCAGAACTCGCCGTTGTGCTCATAATCGCCATTCCACAGGGCCTTCACCGCCGGCAGCATCTCGTGCATGTACTTGTAGCCTTCCGATTGCTTGAGGCCGGGGTGCATGCGATCGAACTCCCGCTGATAGGCGCCGGAGCCGATACCGAATTCGAGCCGGCCGCCGCTGTATAAATCCAACAGGGCAGCCTCTCCCGCAAGTCTGATTGGATGCCAGTAAGGCGCCACAACCACGGCCGGGCCGAGACGAATGCGCGAGGTGTGGGCTGCCCACCAGGTCAGAATTTGGAATGGACCGGGGGCGATGGTCATCTCCAGCGCATGGTGCTCTGCCGCCCAGGCGATCTCGAAGCCGCCGTCGTCGGCCATCTGCACCATTTCCAGGGTATGGCGCTCCACATCGCGCATGTCCACATCCGGCGCGACGCGCTCCATATTGATGGCCAACTGGAATTTCATGACAAGCCTCCCGGGGCGTTCGTCTTGTTGCAGTATCGCGAATTCGACACCATTGCAGGGATGTTGATCAACCCGATGGACTGGTTAGATAGCCAAGCCACGCCTGCATGCGCATGACGACCCTGGTGATGATGTGCACCGGTTTGCCCCGTTGTGTGTACACGGCAACCGTA
>JAACFO010000165.1 GCA_009937425.1 Gammaproteobacteria bacterium | reverse complement strand
CCCCCTCGAGGCGAGGGGGAGGGGACCTAGGCTGGAAGGTATGTGGGGTGACTTCCGTGCCCGGTTTTTACTGTGCGCAGGCGGTGTTGATGGATTGGCCGTGTTTTGTCTGCGCCCCCACCCTGTCTCTCTCTCTCGAGGCGAGGGGGACGGGACGTAGTCTGAAGGGTATGTGTGTGTCACGTCCGAGCCCGGTTATTGTTGTGCGAGGGCGGCGTCTATGGATTGGCCTAGTTTGTCTACCAGTTCCTCGATGTGGGTGTCTTCTATGATGAAGGGGGGGGCCAGCAGGACGTGGTCGCCGCGGGCGCCGTCGATGGTGCCGCCCATGGGATAACAGATGAGGCCGCGCTCCAGTGCCTGCTGTTTGATATGCGCGTGCAGGCGGCGTTGCGGCTCGAAGGTTTTCTTGCTGGTGCGCTCCGCCACCAGTTCCAGGCCAAGAAATAATCCGCGTCCGCGGATATTGCCGATGTGTGCGTGATTGCCGAAGCGCTCGGTAAGCGCCGCGGTGAGCTTCTCACCCTGGTTGTTCACGCGCGCTAGAAGGCCCTCGTCTCTGATCACCTGTTGCACCGCGAGGCCGGCGGCACAGGCTGTTGGATGACCCATGTAGGTGTGGCCGTGCTGAAAGAAGCCGGAGCCCTCGGCAATGGCGGAATAAACGCGTTGAGACACCAGCATGGCGCCGATTGGCTGGTAACCCGCGCCGAGGCCCTTGGCCGCCACCAGCAAGTCCGGCGATACGCCGTCGTATTGGCAGGCGTACATGCTGCCCGTGCGTCCCATGCCGCACATCACCTCATCGAATATGAGCAGCACGCCGTGGCGATCGCAGATGTCGCGGATGCGGGCAAGATAGCCGGGTACCGCCGGCACCGCGCCCAGGGTCGCGCCGACCACGGGTTCGCAAATGAAGCCGATGACGGACTCGGCGCCGAGCTCGACGATTTTCTCCTCCAGCTCATCCGCCACTCGTATCCCGTATTCCTCTTCGCTCTCGTGGTCCCTGGCGTCCCGGTAGGGGTAGCAAGGCGCGATGTGGTGGCTTTCAACCAGCAGGGGAGCGAAGGGTTCACGCCGCCACACATTGCCGCCCACCGACAGGGCGCCGAGGGTGTTGCCGTGATAACTCTGGCGGCGGGCAATGAAGTGGCGGCGCTCGGGCTCGCCGCGCTCGAGAAAGTATTGGCGGGCGATCTTCAATGCCGCCTCGACTGCTTCCGAGCCGCCGCTGACAAAATAAACCCGCTCGAGGCCCTCGGGGGCCTGGGCGATCAACTCATCGGCGAGCTGCTCCGCCGGGTCGCTGGTGAAAAAGCCCGTGTGGGCGAAGGGCAGGTTGTCCAGTTGCGCCTTGATGGCATCGACCACCCGCGGGTGGTTGTGGCCGAGAGAGGACACGGCGGCTCCGCCGGAGCCGTCCAGGTAGCGCTTGCCGGCAGCATCGATGATGTACATACCCTCGCCGCGCGCGGCCACCGGCGGCTCGGACTTGGTATGTCGGTAAAAAACGTGATTCATGGGGGCGACCTGATGCGGAGTATACGCGGCGTCCCCTGGACTCGGTAGGCCGCGGCGTGATGATTCCGGCGGTCCCGCCAGCAGGTCGTGGCATCTGGCCTCGGGGCGCACTACCATGGTGCTTGGAGCCGGCTCCATCCGGGGAGAAGAACGCCATGTTCCGTCACACGACCGAGTTCAAGGAATTGATCGACGCAGTGCTGGCCGAGGTCCGTCAGCATGTGCCCGCCGCACAGCGCAGCGTGGTCGGGGAGTTCGTTGCCCAGTACTACGCGGGTACCGCCTTCGAGGATCTTGCCGACAGCGATGTCGCCAATCTTTACGGAGCAGCGCTGGCTCACTGGAATTTTCTGCGTACGCGCACCCCGGGGACGCCGAAGCTGCGTGTTTACAATCCGCAGTTGGAGCAGCACGGCTGGCAGTCCACCCACACGATCATCGAGGTGGCCACCGATGACATGCCCTTTCTGGTGGACTCCGTGCGTATGGCGCTCAATCGGCGCGGCCTCACGACGCACCTGGTTATTCACCCCGTGATGCAGCTTCGGCGTGACGATGCCGGTCGTGTAGTCGATGTACTGGCGAGCGGCGTACGCGAGGATGGATCCCTGACCGAGGCCGTCATGCATCTGGAGGTCGACCGGCAGACGGATCAGGAGATCCTCGACAGTATCCTCGCCGAAATCGAAGCCGTGCTCCGCGATGTGTCCGCGGCGGTGGAGGATTGGCTGCCGATGCGCGAGAAATTGGACGCGATCATTTCCGAGCTCAAGACGAATCCGCCGCCGGTGGATGCCCGGGAGCTCGAGGAGGGTTTGGCCTTTCTGGAATGGATGAGCGCGGATCACTTCACCTACCTGGGATACCGGGAGTACGAGTTGGTCGAGGTAGACGGCGAAGAGCAGATGCGGGCGATTACAGAGTCGGCACTGGGCGTGCGCAGGGACAGGTCCGGGGGCGAACTCTCGCAGTCCTTCGCGAGCCTTCCCCCGGAAATTCGCCGACAGGCCGGGGAGCCCACCTTGCTTTTGATTACCAAGGCCAACGTGCGGGCCACCGTGCATCGCCCCGGCTATCTGGATCACGTCGGTATCAAACGTTTTGATGCCGAGGGTAAGGTCACCGGAGAGCGGCGGTTCCTGGGGCTCTACACCGTGGGCGCCTACAGCCGCAGGCCGCGCGCGATTCCGCTGTTACGGGAGAAAGTTGCGCGCGTTATGTTGCACGCGGGCTACCCGCACGGCAGTCACGCCGCCAAGGCATTGATCAACATACTCGAGACTTTTCCCCGCGATCTGTTGTTCCAGATCTCCGACGACGAGCTCTACGCCACGGCCATGGGCATCTTGCATCTGCAGGAGCGTCAACGTATTCGTCTTTTCATCCACCGGGATCCATTCGGGCGATCCTATTCCTGCATCGTGTATCTGCCCAGGGACCGTTTCAATACCGAGGTCCGTCTGGCGATCCAGGATCTTTTCGCGCACTACCTGGGGGGGCACGATATCGAGTTCGACGTGCGCCTCTCGGAATCCGTGCTCGCGCGCCTTTACTTCATCGTACGCGTGCCACCGGGTTTCCAGGCAGACTTCGATGTGCCGGAAATCGAGGCGCGTTTGCGCGAAATCACCCGTAACTGGGGGGACGATCTCCGCGGTGCGCTGCTCGATCATTGCGGCGAAGAGCGGGGCTTGAGCCTTTACCGCCGATATGGCGCGGGCCTTCGTTCCGACTATCGCGAGCACTACGTCCCGCGCATCGCCGTACACGACATCGAGCAGATGGAGACCCTGGCCGAGGGGGAGCACTCTCTGGCGATGAGCCTTTATCAGCCCCTGGAAGCGCCGGATGGGCTTTTGCAGTTCAAGATGTTCCGCGCTGAGCGCCCGATATCTCTTTCCGATGCCTTGCCCATGTTGGAGAACATGGGTCTGCGGGTGGAGGAGGAACGGCCCAGCGAGATCCAGCGTGCCGACGGCGCATGCGTGTGGATGCATGACTTCAGCATGAAATATTCCGGCAAGGATGAACTCGATCTGGACGAAATCCGGGACAAGTTTCAAGAGACATTCGCGCGGGTCTGGTGCCGCGACGTGGAGAACGACGGATTCAACCGGCTGGTGCTGCGCGCAAAGCTCGGCTGGCGCGAGATCGTCATTATTAGAGCGTACTGCAAGTACCTGCGTCAGGCCGGCTGGACGTTCAGTCACCGCTACGTGCAACGCGCGCTGTCGATTAATCCCCACATTGCGGCATTGCTGGTGCAGTTGTTTCACGCCCGCTTTGACCCGGAACGAAGGTGCGACAGCGAGGATCTCCTGTCCGAAATTCACGCCGCCCTCGATGCAGTCGAGCACCTGGACGAGGACCGCATCCTGCGCAGTCTTCTTGGCGCGATACTGGCGACCCTGAGAACCAACTTCTACCAGACCGGAGAAAACGGCGAAGCCAAGCCCTATCTGTCGTTCAAGTTCGATCCGAAAAAGGTTCTCGAGCTGCCCGAGCCACGGCCCATGTTCGAGATCTTCGTCTATTCACCCCGCGTCGAGGGCGTGCATTTGCGCGGCGGGCCCGTGGCCCGCGGGGGCTTGCGCTGGTCGGATCGCCGCGAGGACTTCCGTACCGAGGTGCTGGGACTGGTCAAGGCGCAGATGGTCAAGAACGCCGTTATCGTACCGGTCGGGTCGAAGGGCGGCTTCGTGCCGAAGATGTTGCCGGCGGGCGGCGACCGGGAAGCCATTCAGGCCGAGGGCATCGCGTGTTACAAGACTTTCATCAGCGGCCTCCTGGACATCACGGACAATCTGGTCGCGGGCGGCGTGGTGCCGCCTTCCAGGGTCGTGCGTCATGACGGCGACGATCCTTATCTGGTGGTCGCCGCCGACAAGGGTACAGCCACCTTTTCCGACATCGCCAACGGCATTTCTGAAGACTACGGGTTCTGGCTGGGGGACGCATTCGCCTCCGGCGGCTCCCAGGGCTACGACCACAAGGTCATGGGAATTACGGCACGGGGAGCCTGGGAGTCGGTGAAGAGGCATTTTCGCGAACTGGGTGTTAATACCCAGACCACGGATTTCAGTGTTGCCGGCATCGGCGACATGTCCGGTGACGTATTCGGTAACGGCTTGCTGCTGTCCAGACATATCAAATTGATCGGTGCGTTCAATCATCTGCACATATTTGTGGATCCTGATCCAGACCCGGGGAGGAGCTTCAAGGAGCGGGAACGCTTGTTTGCCTTACCTCGATCGACTTGGGAGAACTACGATCAGAAGCTTATCTCCAAAGGCGGCGGCGTATTCCCACGCTCGGCAAAGTCGATTCCGATCTCGAGTCAGATGCAGGCATTGCTGGATGTGGAAGACTCGAGCATGCCGCCCAATGATCTCATAAAGGCCATTTTGCGGGCATCTGTCGATCTGCTCTGGAACGGCGGAATCGGGACCTATGTGAAGTCGAAAATTGAGCATCACGACGCTGTCGGCGATCGGACTAATGATGGTGTGCGCATCGATGCTACCGAATTGCGCTGTAAAGTCATCGGTGAGGGCGGCAACCTCGGATTTACGCAACTTGGCAGAATCGAATTTGCCGCCAACGGCGGTCGCATCTACACCGACGCTATTGACAACTCGGCGGGTGTCGACAGTTCTGATCACGAGGTGAACATCAAGATTCTGCTCGACGACGTGGTCCAGAACGGCGACATGACCGGCAAGCAGCGCAACAATTTGCTGGCCACGATGACCGACGAGGTCGGAGATCTCGTGTTGCGCAATAATTACATGCAAACCCAGGCTATGAGTCTGGCGCTTGCCCAGGCGCCGCTAATGCTGGAAGTGCATGCGCGGCTGATGCGTCAACTCGAGCGCGACGGGGATCTCGACCGCGAGGTCGAGTTTCTACCAGGAAAGGAGGAAATTGACGAGCGCATCTCCGTCGGCCGCGGCCTGACGGCGCCGGAGCTCTCGGTGCTCCTCGCCTACGTCAAGATCCGATTGTTCAAGCAGCTGCTGGGATCCGAGCTGCCAGCGGACTGTCTGAGCGGCGAAGAGTTGAGCAACTACTTTCCGAAACCGTTGCGGGATCGCTTTCAGGACCTCATGCCCTCGCACCGTCTGGCTCCCGATATCATCAGCACGGAGCTGGCCAACGAAATAGTCAACAGGGCGGGGGTCACGTTCATATTTCGACTGCGCGAAGAGACCGGAACGGGTCCTGCGGATATTTCCCGTGCCTACATGATTGCCCGGCAAGTTTTTGATATGCCTGCGGTGTGGAATCAAATCGAAGCCCTGGACAATATTGCTGCGGCGCAAGTTCAAATCGATGTGCTGCTGGAAGGGCGAAAGCTTGTGGAGCGGGCATCGCGTTGGTTGCTTCGCAATCGGCCCCAGCCCCTCTATGTGGACGCCAACATAAGCTACTTCGCCGACGGTGTGCGCGCCGTAGCGCAGGTTATTTCTGAACTGATTCCAGAGGATGCCCGGGTGCAGATGGAGGAGCGCGTCGCTGGTCTTGTTGCCGCCAAGATCCCGGAGGACCTGGCGCGGCGGGTGGCTACTTACAATGAGCTGTTTTCCGCACTGGACATTGTCGAGGTGGCGGAGTCGGAGCAGATGTCCGTCGAGGACGTGTCGGCTGTTTACTATTTGCTCGGCGAACAGTTGGATCTGCACTGGATGCGCGACCAGATCGTTGCCTTGCCCAGGGGAAATCGCTGGCAAGCGCTTGCTAGAGCTGCGTTGCGAGACGATCTCCAAGCTCAGGAACGCCTGTTGACCCGTGATGTGCTGCGCCAGGATTCGAGTCAGCCCGACGCCGACTCGCGCATCGCCGCGTGGATGACGCGCAACGATTCCTCGGTTCGGCGTTGCCGTCAGGTGCTGGCAGATCTCAAGGGCGGTCCCAAGGCGGACTTCGCCATGCTGTCGGTGGCCATGCGCGAGATCCGCAGCATGCACGCGGATGATGACGACCCGGCGGAGGCGAGCACGCCTGCGTCGAAGCCCAAGGCGAAGTCCGAGGGTAGGTCCAAGTCCACTGCCAAGGCCAAGGGACGGACGAAATCCAAGTCCAAGGGACAGGCGGCCTAGCGCGAATAGGCTCTCACGCCAGTTCTTCCGCGGCGAAGTCGGCCAAGCGCGAGCGTTCGCCCCGCAACAGCGTTATGTGCCCGCTGTGACGCCATGATTTGAAGCCGTCCACCACATAGGTGAGTCCCGATGTCGTCTCGGAAATATAGGGTGTGTCGATTTGGGCGATATTGCCGATGCAGACAATTTTCGTGCCGGGTCCGGCACGCGTGATGAGCGTCGTCATTTGCTTACGGGTCAAATTTTGTGCTTCGTCGATGATTACATAGCGGTTGAGAAAGGTGCGGCCGCGCATGTAGTTCAGAGAACGGATCTTGATACGGCTGTGGAGCAAGTCGTTGGTGGCGGCGCGTCCCCACTCGCCGCCGATTTCGGAATCCGTGAGTACTTCGAGATTGTCCATCAATGCGCCCATCCAAGGCGCCATCTTCTCCTCTTCGGTTCCCGGCAAAAAGCCTATGTCGTCACCCACCGGAACCGTGACACGGGTCATGACGATCTCCCGGAATCGCTTGTCCTCGAGGGTTTGTGTCAGGCCGGCGGCAAGGGCGAGCAGCGTCTTGCCGGTGCCGGCGGTCCCGAGCAGGGAAACGAAGTCCAAATCCGGATCCATTAACAAATTGAGGGCGAAATTCTGCTCGCGGTTCCGCGCGCGTATTCCCCAGACGGTGCTTCCCTTGGCGGTAAAATCTCGAACGGACTCGAGTGCTGCACCGTCCTCTCCCATGTCGCGAAAAATGAAATCTGTGTTTCCCGATCCGGGCGCGTAAAGGCACTGATTGGGATCCCACTGCCGCGCTTGTGCTTCGTTGACGCTGAAATACGAGCGGCCATCTTGTTGCCATTGCCTCGATTCAGTCCCGATGAATTCCAAAGTCGAACGGGGCAACTCCGACATTCCGCCGTAGAGCAGAGTCGCGTCGTCCAGTACCATGTCATCGAGATAATCTTCTGCGCGGATGCCGAGAACGCGCGCCTTGATGCGTAGATTGATGTCTTTTGATACGACGACTGTGCTGGTGTCCGGGTGTTCCCTTTGTAGAGCAATCGCCGCGCTCAATATATTGTTATCGGGATTTCCACCCGGCAGCGATGCGGGCAGAGCGTGGCCGGCATCGTCGGTTTGAAAAAATACCCGCCCCGGACTTCCGTTTCCACCTGCACTCGGCAGTGCAAGCCCTGCAAGTATGCTGTCTTGTCCAGCTTCACCGATGAGACTGTCAAGCAGCCGGCTTGCCTGGCGCGCGTTCCTGGCGACTTCCGATGATCCTTTTTTGGCGGCATCAAGTTCCTCCAGAACGACCATGGGAATAAATATGTCGTGCTCATGGAAGCGAAACATCGCCGATGGATCGTGCATCAAAACGTTTGTATCAAGAACAAACATATGTCGACCGGGTAACTTACCTTTGCGCATAGGAGTAACAGGTGCCGGTATTGCCTCTTTACTTCACCGGCGCCATCATGGCGTCGAGATTCAGATCGTCGCAGAAATCCATGAAATCGCCGCGCACCGATGCAATCGCCGCATCGGCGGGAATGCCGATGGTCATGTGCAGTGCGAACATTGAGGCTCCAGTGTGTGGCGCCGGGTAGCAACTCGTATACAAATCTTCGACGTTGATTCCGCGCCGGGAGAAAAAATTTGCGACTTCATAGACGATGCCCGGATGATCGATGGAAACGACT
>JAACFO010000053.1 GCA_009937425.1 Gammaproteobacteria bacterium | reverse complement strand
GGGCCCGCCGCCGCCCCGGACGAACAGGGTTGGCAGCGCGATCTGCTGAACCGTCTGGCCTTCGCCTCGTTGGCCGAGCAACGCCGCACGCGCCGCTGGAACATGGCCTTCAAGTTCGGAATGCTCGCCTATCTGGTGGTCTTGTTGTTGGTATATCTTCCCGGGAGCTGGTTCGAGTCGGAGGCTGACGAGCCCCACACAGCTCTGATCAACGTGCGCGGGGTGATCGCCGATGGTACGGATGCGAGTGCCGATCGCATCGTTTCAGGACTCAGGGCGGCGTTCGAGGACGAGCAAACCAAGGGCGTCATATTGCGCATCAACAGCCCCGGTGGAAGTCCGGTGCAGGCCGCATACATTAACGACGAAGTAATCCGGCTGAGGGGCGAGTTCCCCGAGATTCCCTTGTACGCGGTGATCGCCGATGTTTGCGCATCGGGGGGCTATTACGTTGCTGCGGCCGCCGACAAGATTTACGCCAACGAGTCCAGTATCGTTGGATCCATCGGCGTGATCATGAACGGTTTCGGCTTCGTCGATGCAATGCAAAAAATCGGTGTCGAACGGCGCCTGATGACGGCCGGCGAGCAGAAAGGCTTTCTCGATCCCTTCTCCCCCGTTAAACCCGACGAAGTGGCGCACCTGAAGAATATGCTCGGCCAGATCCATCAGCAATTCATCGACGTAGTCAAAAAGGGCCGCGGTGATCGGCTTTCCAGCGACCAACAGATTTTCAGCGGATTGATGTGGACCGGTGAGAGGAGTGTCGAGCTCGGTCTGGTGGATGCCATCGGCAGCAGCGCTTACGTGGCGCGAGAGGTCGTCGGTGTCGAGCACATCGTCGATTTCACCCCCGGGCGTTCCTACCTGGAGCAAATCGTGAGGCGCTTCGGCGCGTCGGTGGCGGAAAGTCTGGCGATCCAGCTAGGTTTCAGCGGCGCGCGGCTGCAGTAATACGTCGACGCCTTCGCTGGCGAGCATCTGGGTGAGGCGCAGCAATGGCAAACCCACCAGGGCGCTGGGATCGGAGCCCTCCATGCGCTCGAAGAGCGCGCTGCCGAGTCCCTCGCAGCGAAAGCCGCCGGCGCAGTCAAAAGCTTGCTCGCGCTCGACGTATGCTGCTATTTGTTCACTGCTGAGCTGGCGAAAGGTAACGGCGAAAGGCACCACCTCCACATGCGCCCGGGCGCCCTGGGTCGCGAACAAGCACAATCCCGTATGAAACTGCACACGCCTGCCTGCCGCCCGTTGCAGTTGCCGCCGATTGGCCTCGGCGTTGCCCGGCTTGCCGAGAATGTCGCCATCGAGCACCGCCACCTGATCACCGCCAATGACCAGGGCGTCCCGTTGGCCCCTGGCGCCGCTGCGGGCTTTCTCCTCGGCGAGGCGCGCAACCAGCGCCGGTGCCTGTTCGCCAGGGTGCGGTGTCTCGTCGACCCGCGGGTCGACCACCTGGAAAGCCAACCCCAGGCGCGACAGCAGTTGCTGTCTATAGACGGAGGTGGAGGCGAGCAATATACGGGCCATCGGTTCTCTGTGCTCAGGGCTCCCGGCGGGAGTCGGCGGCAGGCTACCCCAAGTGCCCCCGGGTGAGAAGCCCGGCTGGACGTCGACCGGCGGCAACTGCGCCCTTTGACACCATGGTGCGCGAATTATTACTATTCGCCGCTTATGTCCAAGGCCCCGCCGGAGCACGTATATCCGCTTCGCCTCGCCCGTCAGGGTGAGTCGCTGACCGGAAACGTGGCGCTGGCGCAGATGCCGAGACTCGCGGAGCTTCTCAATGAGGAAGCCGGCCGGGTGGATTTCGAGCTGCGCTTCGGCCGGGACGATGCTGGTCAGGCCTGCGTGCTTGGTCACATCGGTGCCAGGCTCGCCGTGATCTGCCAACGCTGCCTGGAGCCCATGGAGATCGACGTGGAACGTGAAGTGCGTGTTGCGCTGGTGCGCGAAAACGACGAGGTGGCGGCCTTAGACGCCACATACGAGCCGATGCTGGTCGGCAACGAGCCCGTCTTGCTATCGGGCCTTGTAGAGGACGAGCTGATTCTGGCCATGCCGAACTTCTCCCGGCATCCGCGCGGCGAGTGCGAGATGCCAGAGGGCGCGGATACGGTCGATCTCACGGATGACAGTGCAGGGCACGGCGACAGCCACGTGGACGATACTGCCGGAGAAGCCGGCGAGGACAATCCTTTTTCAATACTGGAATCACTAAAGCCTCGAAATACGCCCTAGCCGGGGCTTCGAGACGCTTTCAGGAGTAATCATGGCGGTTCAAAAAACACGCAGTTCAACAGCCCGGCGCGATAAGCGGCGCTCACACGACGCGCTTACCCCCCCGACCCTCTCCATCGATCCGACCAGCGGCGAGACCCATCGGCGTCATAATGTCAGCGCCGACGGTTTCTACCGCGGTCGCAAGGTAGTTCCGGCCAAGGACGAGTAGGCATTGAATCTTACCGTCGCCCTGGATGCGATGGGTGGCGACCACGGCCCCTCCGTGGTCGTGCCGGCTGCGTTTCGAGTGCTCGCTGAGCACCCGGAGCTGTACCTGATAATGGTTGGCAACCAGGGTATTCTGGAAGCTGAGCTTGCCCGGCATTCTTGCCCCGACGCCAAGCGTGTGTCGATGGTGCACGCGTCCCAGGAAGTGCGCATGGACGAGTTGCCTTCCCAGGCCCTCAGAAACAAAAAAGACTCCTCCATGCGCGTCGCCATCGATCTGGTCAAACGCGGCGAAGCACACGCCTGCGTGAGTGCCGGTAACACCGGTGCGCTCATGGCCACCGCCCGTTTTGTTCTCAAGACATTACCCGGGATCGACCGCCCGGCCATCATCGCGGCCCTGCCGTCGGTGACCGGCCACACACATGTTCTCGACCTGGGCGCGAACGTGGAATCGACGCCACAACAACTCTTCCAGTTTGCCGTCATGGGATCGGTTCTGGTGAGCGCTGTGGACAATATTTCGCGGCCCACGGTGGGCTTACTCAATATCGGCCAGGAAGAAATGAAGGGTAACGAGAGCGTCAAGGAAGCCGCTAAGTTGCTGGCCGCGAGCGATATCCATTACGTTGGCTTCGTCGAGGGCGACGACATATACAGGGGCACGGCCAACGTGATTGTGTGTGACGGTTTCGTCGGCAATGTGGCGCTCAAATCCAGCGAAGGCGTGGCGTCGATGATCGGGCATTTCATTCGCCAGGAATTCCGCCGCAGCTTCTGGAGTCGCGCGGTCGGGTTCATCGCCTTTCCAGTACTGAGAGCCTTTCGCCGGCGTATCGATCCCCGTGAGTACAACGGTGCAAGTTTCGTCGGCCTTCGGGGCATCGTCATCAAGAGTCATGGGGGCGCGGATGTGATTGCCTTCTCGCGCGCCATCAGCGAGGCCATTGCGGAGATCCGCAAGAACGTCCCGGAACGCATCAGCCAGCACCTGGAGTCGGTGCTCTCCCAGGCGGAGGCCGTGTGATTTTTTCCCGCATCATGTCCACGGGAAGTTATCTGCCCGAGCACGTCATGACCAATGCCGAGCTCGAGGGCCTGGTGGATACCAGCGATGAATGGATCCGCGAGCGCACCGGCATTCATCAACGGCACATTGTCGCCGACGGCGAATCCACTTGCGATCTGGCGGAACGCGCCGCGCGGGCGGCGCTGGAGACTGCGGACGTGGACCCATCGGAGTTGGATCTGATCGTGGTCGGCACGACCACGCCGGACAAAATCTATCCGGCTACCGCCTGCCGCCTGCAGGCGCGCCTCGGCGCCAACGGCTGTACCGCCTTCGATTTGCAGGCCGTGTGCACCGGTTTTATCTATGCCCTCGGCGTCGCCGACAAATTCATCAAAGCCGGAGGCGTAAAACGCGCACTGGTGGTTGGTGCCGACACCCACTCGCGTCTGCTCGACTGGTCCGATCGGCAGACCTGCATATTGTTCGGCGATGGCGGCGGCGCGGTCGTGTTGGAAGCCAGCGACGAGCCGGGTATTTACTCGACCCATCTGCATGCCGACGGCAGCTATGAAGATTTGCTCTACGTGGAGGGTGGTGTGCCCAGAGGTGCCGGCGTGATCGCCGAAGGCAACGCCTATACGAAGATGCGCGGAAACGAGGTTTTCAAGGTGGCGGTACGCACCCTGCGGCGCATTGTCGCCGAGGCTCTGGAAGCCAACAACATGCGCCCTTCGGATATCGATTGGCTGATTCCGCACCAGGCCAACATCCGTATCATCGAGGCGACGGCGCGCAAGCTGGACATCCCCGCGGAGCGGGTCGTCGTAACCATCGCCGAGCACGGCAATACATCCGCCGCATCAGTGCCCCTGGCCCTGGATGTGGCCGTGCGCGATGGCCGCGTCAAACGGGGCGATAACATATTGCTGGAGGCCTTCGGCGGCGGTTTTACCTGGGGCTCGGCGCTCATCAAGTACTGATAATCATCATGACGCTCGCCTTCACATTTCCGGGACAAGGATCCCAATCCATCGGCATGCTCGCCGGCCTCGCAGAGGACTACCGTCAGGTTCAGGAGACCTTCGCGGAAGCCTCCCAGGTGCTCGGATACGACCTTTGGGAGCTTACTCAGCAGGGTCCGGAAGCGCGCCTCAACGCCACCGAGCAGACCCAACCCGCGATGCTGGCGGCGGGGGTTGCGGTGGCGCGCGCCTGGCAGGCGGCCGGCGGCCCGTCACCGGCCCTTGCCGCGGGGCACAGCCTTGGCGAGTACGCGGCCCTGGTTTGCGCCGGCAGCCTGGCCTTTGTGGATGCAGTGGCCCTGGTGGCTGCCCGCGGGCGCTTTATGCAGGAAGCCGTGCCGGAGGGGCAGGGCGCCATCGCGGCATTGTTGGGGCTCGACGACGCGCAAGCGCTGCAGATCTGCGATTCGGTCACTGACCGTGCCGCCGGGAATATCGTATCGGCAGTGAATTTCAACGCGCCGGGGCAGGTGGTCATCGCCGGTCACGCAGGCGCGGTGGGAAAGGCCATCGTGGCGGCCCAGGAGGCCGGCGCGAGAAAGGCCATCAAACTTCCCATGAGCGTGCCGGTGCATTGCGAGCTCATGGTGCCGGCTCGGGAGCGCCTGGTTGCGAAGCTCGACGGCGTACAGGTGAATGCCCCGCAATTCCCCGTCGTTCACAATGCCGACAATCGCAGCCATGAAGACGCCGCGCAAATCCGCGATGCTCTCGCCCGGCAATTGACCAAGCCCGTGCGCTGGGTCGAATCCGTGGCCGCGCTGCGCGCCGGCGGCGCGACCATTCTGGTGGAGCCCGGACCGGGTCGCATTTTGACGGGACTCAACAAGCGAATCGATCGAAGTCTCAAGACCATGGCCGTGCACGATAGCGCGAGCCTCGACAAAGCCCTGACGGAGATGCAGGTACTCACATGACGCTGGAAGGAGATATTGCGCTGGTGACCGGGGCGAGCCGTGGCATAGGGCAGGCAATTGCTCAAGCTCTTGGCGCCCGCGGCGCTTTCGTCATCGGCACTGCCACCACCGACGCGGGGGCCGAAGGCATCAGCCAGGCGCTCAGCGAAGCGAATATCGAAGGCTTCGGCACGACCCTGAATGTCGCCGACAGCGCCTCGGTGAATGCCTTGTTCGAGCGTCTGGGTAAGGATTCACGCAATCCGACCACTTTGGTCAACAATGCAGGGATTACCCGCGACAATCTTCTCGCGCGCATGCACCAGGAGGAGTGGGACGAGGTGCTGAATACCGACCTGACGTCCCTGTTTCGTGTTTGCAAGGCGAGTGTGCGCCATCTCATGAAGAACCGCGGCGGGCGTATTATCAACATTACGTCTGTGGTCGGGGCTACCGGCAACGCCGGTCAATCGAACTACGCTGCGGCGAAAGCCGGTGTAATCGGCTTCACACGGGCATTGGCGCGGGAACTGGCCGGCCGCGCCATTACCGTCAACGCTGTGGCGCCGGGCTTCATCGATACGGATATGACGGCTGAACTGACGGATAAACAGCGCGAAATGCTGCTTGCCGATATTCCCCTGAAACGCCTCGGTACATCCCAGGACGTGGCCGCGGCGGTCGCCTTTCTGGCATCACCGGCGGCAGCCTACATCACGGGTGAAACGCTGCATGTCAACGGCGGCATGTACATGGGCTGATTTCCCGCTCCGGAACGGGCTGGGCGGGCTTGGGGCCCGGCTCGGCCGCGGGGAAATCCCAGCGCTTCAGGGAGTTATCAATTTTGCCAGCTAAGAGCTTGAACTATCTGGGGAAGCTGCGTGGTCAGCGGCTGGGCCCGAAGTTTCTTGCAAGTTGGTGCCTTTTAACTAAACTAGGCGCGGAACCAACAGGGCTGCATCGTCTGGGGAGGGGTAATCCGATATGAGTACCGTTGAAGAACGCGTCAAGCAGATCGTCGTAGAGCAGCTTGGCGTCAAGGAGGAAGAGGTGTCCGGGGAATCTTCCTTCGTCGATGATCTCGGTGCCGATTCGCTGGACACCGTCGAACTGGTCATGGCTCTCGAGGAGGAGTTCAACATCGAGATCCCTGACGAGGAAGCGGAAAAGATCACCACGGTTCAGCAGGCGATGGACTATATCAACACCCATAACAAGTAGTACCAGCGCGAAGAATTCGCATCGGGAAGGCCGGCCATCGATGTGCTTGATGGCGGCCTTTTCTTTTTGTATGAGGTGATGAGCGGATGCGACGCATAGTCGTTACCGGCCTTGGCGTGGTCACCCCCGTCGGTCACACGGTAAAAGAAGCCTGGGGTAACATCCTCGAAGGTAAGAGCGGCGTCCGGATAATCGATCACTTCGATACTTCGGCGTTTCCCAGCCGCATGGGCGGGTCGGTTCGCGATTTCGACTTGTCGCCCTATATGTCCCCCAAAGCTGCGCGCAAGACCGATCCCTTTATTCACTACGGGATCGCCGCTGCCATGCAGGCCATCCAGGATGCAGGGCTCGAGGTGACGGATGCCAACGCTGAGCGCATCGGCCTTGCCATCGGCTCGGGAATAGGCGGCCTTCCCGGCATCGAGAAGGGTCACGATAGTTACCTCAAGGGCGGCCCGCGGAAAATTTCGCCGTTCTTCGTGCCGAGCAACATCATCAACATGATTGCCGGCAATCTCTCGATCCAGTACGGCATCAAGGGGCCCAATTACGGCATTGTTACCGCGTGCTCCACCGGCACCCACAATATCGGTGATGCGGCGCGCATGATCGAACGGGGAGACGTGGACGTAATGATTGCCGGAGGCGCCGAGATGGCGACTTCGCCGACGGGACTCGGCGGTTTTGCGTCGGCCCGCGCGCTGTCTACGCGTAACGACGATCCGGAAGGCGCGAGCCGCCCATGGGACAAAGGTCGCGACGGATTTGTTCTCGGCGACGGTGCCGGTGTCGTGGTGCTCGAGGAGTACGAGCACGCCAAGGCCCGGGGCGCGACAATGTATGCCGAGCTGAGTGGCTTTGCCATGAGCAGCGATGCGTATCACATCACCTTGCCCCCCGATGACGGTGACGGCGCACGCCGTTGCATGGTGTTGGCCATGAAGGACGGGAAGCTCAATCCGGAAGATATCGACTACATCAACGCACACGGCACGTCGACGCCCGCCGGCGACGTCATTGAAACCCGAGCAGTGAAAGCAGCACTGGGCGCCCACGCGAGCAAAACGGCCGTCAGCTCGACGAAGTCCATGATCGGTCATCTTCTCGGGGCTGCGGGCGGTGTCGAAGCAGTCTTCAGCATACTGGCCATTCACGACAAGGTGGCTCCGCCGACCATCAACCTGGAGGATCCGGACGACGAGTGCGATCTGGACTACGTCCCCAACCAGGCGCGCGAGATGCCCATTAATGTCAGCATGTCCAATTCCTTCGGCTTTGGGGGTACGAACGGCACGCTCATCTTCAAGCGCGTAACCTGACAGGCGTGCATCGAAAGACCAGGCGCCGGGCCCGCTGCCTGGTCGGGAGCCCGTTCGACAAGTGAAAAATTCGTCCTCCGCGGATTGTGGATGGCGCCGGCTTGCGCTTCGTCCCGATCTGCTGGCCGTGCATCGCGCGCACCCCGAGCGCTATCCCTTTTTGCTCGAGAGCGTCGAACGTGGCGGTGAGCGGGCGCGCTTCGATGTGCTGTTCGCATTCCCCAACGGCAAATTGACGCTTTACCCCGGGGGGACCTTGTCTTCCGATAGCGTCGACCTGACCGGCGGCGACTTTCTCACGCATCTGGACGAATGGATGGCGCAAACCGGTGCGCCGGCGCAGGCGCCGCCGCCCTTACCATTTTTCGGTGGCTGGTTCGTCTACCTGGGCTACGAGTTGGTGGCGCAGACCGAACCCAGTGTGCTTTTGCCCGAAGACCATGGGCATCTTGCCGTTGCCGAGGCTCATCGCGTTCCAGCCGCCATCATTCGCGATCACGCGAGCGGCGATACGGTGTTGGTGGCGGAAGCCGATCATCTGCATCGCCTGGATCAGATGGAGCAGGATCTACGCACGGCCGCGGCCGATGATGGGTTTGGCGTACCCCAACCAGAGGCGCTGCCGATACGATTGGACGAGGATCCAGCGGAGCAGTTTCTCGACGGCGTCGAACGTATCAAGCGCTACATCCACGACGGCGACGTATTCCAGGTGAATTTGTCCCGGGGCTGGCGCGGTCGCCTTGCCGAGGGCGTCGACCCGGCTACCGTGTATGCGCGTTTGCGCGCCGCGAACCCCGCACCGTTCGCCGGCCTCGCAGTATTCGCCGATCGTGCCGTGGCAAGTTCGTCACCGGAACGTCTGGTAAGCATTGCCGGGCGCGTTGTGCAGACGCGCCCCATCGCCGGCACCTATCCACGCAATCCCGATCGCGATGCGGATCGGGCGTTGTCCGAAGCCATGCTCACACATCCGAAAGAGCGCGCAGAGCACATCATGCTCATCGACCTGGAGCGCAATGATCTCGGCCGCGTGTGCCGCACAGGCAGCATCGAGGTGAACGAGTTGATGGTGCTGGAATCGTATACCCATGTGCACCATATCGTTTCCAACATACGCGGCACCTTGCGCGCCGATGTCACACCCGCGCAGGTCATCCGGGCGGTTTTCCCCGGCGGCACCATCACCGGTTGCCCGAAAGTGCGCTGTATGGAAATTATCGCCGAGCTGGAGGGACGAACACGGGGGCCCTACACTGGCGCCTTCGCATATTTCAACCGGGACGGCAGCGGTGACTCCAACATCTTGATCCGCACCATCAGCCTGGATGGCGAGAATGTCGAAGTGCGCGCCGGTGCCGGCATTGTCGCTGACTCACAGCCCCAAAGAGAACTGGACGAGACCCGGCAGAAGGCCCGCGGTCCCTTGTCTGCGCTGGCGGGATTGCTCAAATGATGCTCATCAACGGCCACGCGCAAACCAATCTGCCCGCCAGTGACCGTGGGCTACACTTCGGTGACGGTGTCTTCGAGACCATCGCGGTGCAGGCCGGCCGGGCTTTGTGCCTGGAGCGGCACTTGGGCCGTTTGGTGGCCGGGTGCGCGCGGCTCTCCATTGCGGCGCCGGAGCCCGGGACTCTCGAAGAGGAATGTGCGCGGATCTGCGACGGCCAGGAGCGCGCCGTAGTGAAGCTCATGGTGACGCGCGGTTCGGGCGGCCGGGGTTATGCACCCGACAAGGATGCACTACCGACGCGCATCGTGGCGCGCTATCCGTGGCCGCAGTACCCGGCCACATCACGAAACGAGGGTGTTGCGGTGCGTATCTGTGAAACCAGGTTGGGGCGTAATGCCCGGCTCGCCGGGATCAAGCACCTCAATCGCCTCGAGCAAGTACTCGCACGTGGCGAGCACGATCCCGGGCAACGGGATGAGGGCCTGATGCTCGACGATCGAGACCGCGTCATCGAGGGGATCATGAGTAATGTCTTCATCCACAGGGATGGGCGTTTGTGCACCCCGGATCTGTCGGAGTGCGGCGTCGCGGGAATCATGCGGGATCTCGTGCTCGAAGCGTCCCGCGAAGTCACCGGGCAAGCGCCGGAGTGCACGCAATTGGACGTCGCTGATTTGATTACCGCCGACGAATGTTTCCTCACCAACAGCCTGATTGGTATCTGGCCGATAAAGGCCATAGAGGAAAAGTCATTGCGCGTCGGACCGGTTGCGCGGGCGCTGCAGAAATTATTGACCGAGCGTGGGGCTATGACCCATGACTGAAGGCCCATGACTGAAAGCGACGACAACAATCGCACGGGGAGTCGCAAGCTGATGCGCGTTCTCAGCGGCGTCGTGATCGTGCTCTTGGTCGTGACTGCTGCCACCGCCTGGTTCATCGTCGGCCAGCGGCGTGCCCTGGACCAGCCTCTCGCGGTACCCACAGGAGGTTTCGACTACACGCTACCCGCTGGTGCGAGCCTCAACAGGGTGACCCAGGAGTTGGCCGCCAGTGGAGTGCTCGCGCATCCCCGATCGCTGGTGGTTTACGCCCGTTGGCACGGCCGGGCCGGCGCCATCAAGGCGGGCGAGTATCGTATCGAAGCCGGCACCACACCTCTCACCTTGCTCGACCAGCTGATTGCCGGACGCGTCGTGCAGCACGCACTCACCCTGGTGGAAGGCTGGACCTTCAAGCAGCTGATGGCGGCGGTCGCCGCGGATCAACGCCTGGAGCACACCCTGAGCGGGCTTGCGCCGGATGCAATCATGACGCGATTGGGTCTTGCCGGCGTGCACCCGGAGGGACAATTTTTCGCCAACACCTATTTCTTTCCCCGCGACACCAGCGACGCCGCCTTTTTACGCCGCGCCCACGCGGCCCTGAGCGACTTTCTCTCAGACAGCTGGGCCAAGCGCGATCAGGGACTTCCGTTGAAATCCCCACAAGAAGCACTGATTCTCGCCTCCATTGTCGAGAAAGAAACCGGCGAGGCCACCGAGCGGCCGCGCATTGCCGGTGTTTTCATCGAACGATTGCGCAAAGGCATGCGCCTGGAGACCGATCCGACGGTCATTTATGGCATGGGCGACGCTTTTGACGGCAATATCCGGCGCCGGGACCTGCGTACCGACACGCCGTACAACACCTATACCCGCAAGGGATTGCCGCCAACGCCCATCGCCATGCCGGGGGCGGCCGCCATCCACGCCGTATTGCATCCGCAATCGGACGGCGCACTGTTTTTCGTCGCAAAGGGTGATGGTAGCCATCATTTTTCCGCTACATACGAAGAACATCAGCAAGCGGTAAATCGCTATCAAAAGAGGCGCCGCCGGAGTTCCGGTGGCTGATCGGGGCCGCTTTATCACCGTCGAGGGCATCGAAGGGGCGGGTAAGTCCACCCAGATGGAGGTAATAGGCGAATTTCTCGGCACAAGGAACATCCCCGTTGTCATGACCCGCGAGCCCGGGGGCACACACCTGGGTGAGGCCGTGCGCGAGCTGCTGCTGACCCCGGATAATCACGGCATGGCCACTGACGCGGAGTTACTGTTGATTTTTGCTGCGCGCGCGGAGCATCTTCACAAGGTCATCAGGCCTGCGCTGGAATCCGGTGACTGGGTATTATCCGATCGTTTCACCGACGCCACCTACGCTTACCAGGGCGGCGGGCGTGGCATCGCGCAAGCGCGTATCGGCGCGCTCGAGGAATGGGTGCAGGGCAGTTTGCGGCCGGATCTGACCCTGCTGCTGGATGTGCCGGTGGAAGCCGGCATGGCGCGCATCGAAAAACGCGGTCGGCCGGATCGTTTCGAACGCGAGAACCGGGAGTTCTTCCAGCGGATCCGTGATAATTATCTGCAACGGGCCACCGCCGAGCCGCGGCGTTTTCGGCGAATCGATGCCGGCGCGCCGCTGGAACAGGTGAGCCGGGAGGTGCTCGAAGCGATTGGAGCGTTGCTGTGACGGCAGATAAAAATCCCTGGTTGAAGCTTCCCTGGCATGCCACTCAGTGGCAGCGCATTGCGGCCATGCAGGCCGGTGGGCGCCTGCCCCACGCGCTGCTGTTGCGGGGTCCCGAGGGGGTGGGCAAATACCGGTTCGCCTGCCGGCTGCTGGCGGCTGTCCTGTGTGAACGGCACGATTCCCTGGACCCTCCCTGCGGAGACTGCCGCGGCTGCCGCTTGGTCGCCGCAGGTACCCATCCGGACCTGCAGGAGCTGGCGCCGCTGGAATCCAAGCAGCAAATCGGCATCGATCAGGTCCGCAGCCTCATTCAGCGCATCGGTCTCACGGCCCAGTACGGGGGGCGCAAGGCGGTGGTGGTGGTCCCGGCGGAGCGCATGACCCGCGCCGCCGCCAACACGCTGCTGAAAACCCTCGAGGAGCCCCAGGGAGATGCCCTGTTCGTGCTGGTCGCCCATCGCGCGGGCGCGCTGCCGGCGACCATTCGCAGCCGCTGCCAGATAGTGAATTTCCCGGTTCCGGATACGGACGTGGCAAAAGCCTGGCTGGCCGCGGAACTGGCCTCGGAGGAGGGCGCTGAAACGGCGCTGCGCCTCGCCCATGGGGCGCCGCTGAATGCCCGCGTGCTTGCAGCCGATGGCCGCCTGGCAGCCCGTGAGGCCATCGTCGCGGACCTGGAACGGCTGATCCGGGGTGACGGCGACCCCATCGCCATCGCCGGGGGTTGGCGGGATACAGGGCTCCTGGACGCGCTCTACTGGCTGCTGTCCATGGTGTGTGATCTGATACGTCTGAAAAATGGCCGGTTGGCGCACAGTTTGACCCATTTGGACCAGGGTCCTGCTATGCAGCGTCTGGCCCGCGGACTAGACTTGCTAGGGTTGTTTCGGCTCTTTGACTTGCTCATCGAGGCGCGGCGGGCCGCTCTGGGCCAGCTCAATCTCAACGAGCAGTTGATGTTGGAGAGCATCGCCATCGAATGGCAGCGAAGCAGCGCCTGAGCCGTGGGCCGGCGCGAAACAAACGGGCAACGAGGAACTCGAGTATGGCGGCACCCAAGCCAGGTATTCTTTCTTTAACGATCAGGGACAAGAGCGCCCTGTACGCGTCCTACATGCCGTTCGTCAAAAATGGTGGCCTGTTCATTCCCACCAGTAAGTCCTATCGGCTGGGCGACGAAGTGTTCATGCTGCTGACGTTGATGGACGAAAAAGAAAAGCTGCCGATAGCCGGGCGCATAATCTGGCTGACGCCGAATGGCGCGCAGGGAAACCGTACCGCCGGGATCGGTGTGCAGTTCAGTGAGCTCGATAAGGGTCAGACCAGGAACAAGGTCGAGAACTATCTGGCCGCCGCGCTCAAGTCGGAGCGCCAAACCCACACCATGTGAGAACGCGCCCGGGCGCGAAGCCGGGACTCAGTACTGAATTGCGCTGAGAATGTGTTCGCTCTCCGCCAACCGCTCGAGTTCTTGGCAATAGCCGTAGCTGCCTTCAGTAAATATGTACGGATTGGCGAGGTAGGGTAGCCGCTCGAAGTTGAGCCCGATGAACGCTTCACGCCAGGCGACTACAACATGCTCGGATACATCGGGATGGATCACCCAGCCGCGATCCACATTGGGAAAGCGTGCGAAGTCCACCAATCCGGCAGTGACATCCTCAACACCCTGATCGTAGTTTTGATTGATGTCGACTTCGATAACCACCGGCTCTTCGAGTGTAACGCTCATGCGCTCTTCCATGGCGGCCACCAGGCTTCCACACTGCCACATCATTTTTACACGCTGATCGGCGGCGTAGATCCCGAACATTAAATCCACATCGGCGTTCGCCGGCAGCGAAACGATGGCACCGGCACAGAGAAGTGCCGTGCACAAAATCTTTCTGATCCAGGTGGTCATGGCTGCTCTCCCCGAACTAATCGTGTCTGACGATTTCTCTATGTTTTAGCTGTGTGCGTAGAGTTATCGGGCTGCTCGACGGACCGCTTGATAGCATTCGCGGGACCATCGTCACATTCCTGTGGCTACCCTGTGACGTTCCTCTCAAATTCATCGATGGGACAGGGATACGAGCGTCCGGGATGCGTTTGCACACGTTCCAAGGCTTCTGGTGATCACCTTCCGTGCGGTGCTAGCATGCTTCTAGTTCCTAAGCGATTCGGGAGGTTCCCGTGGGCATTGATGCGTCTCCAGGACAGTGGGTGCATCGGCATTTGCTGATACTGCGCTTCGCGCTTTTCAACATTGTCGCTACGGGGCTGCTGGTTGCGGTGTATCTGCAGGGTTGGTTGGACGGCGCATTGCGGGATTACACCGCGTGGCTGACAACCGGCATCTGCACGGTGTTCGTATTCGGATTACTGCTGTGTGCGTCGCGGATTTGGCGCACGAACCACGAACTCAACGCCGTTGGCCAGGCTGTCCCCCCGAGTCGGTCACTGGCAAGCCGTTATCTCGCGAAGGTGGTGGGGCGGTCCACCGAGAGCCGCACGATAGGTGCGAATCTTCTGCGCAACCGGCTGGGGAATCAGATCGTAATTGTGCGTCAGACCGCCGACAGCCTGGTTTTCCTCGGGTTGGTGGGCACCGTCATCGGATTCATCGTTGCGTTGTCAGGTGTCGACCCTCAGGCCAGTGCGCAGCTCGACGAAGTCGCTGCGATGGTCGGCACTCTCGTAGCGGGAATGTCCATCGCCCTGTACACGACCCTGGTTGGCGCCGTGCTGCACGTGTGGCTGATGGTCAATCACCGCTTCCTCGCGACCGGCACGTCCGACCTGTTCAACGCCATCGTTGAGTTGGGAGAACAGCGTGTGGGAGTTTGACGATTTTTACGATGACTCGTCCGGTACGGTTTTCCGCGACGTACTGATGTTGGCTTTGATCGGCTTCGTGGCCATGGTAATCATGCTTCTGCCACATATCAGCAAACCCCAGGAAGAAACCAACGAGCACACGCCGCCGGGTAATGTGGTCATCGAAATGCATTGGCCCGACGAGCTTCCCGTGGACGTGGATCTCTGGGTGCAGGGGCCGAACGATGTCCCGGTTGGTTTCTGGAATCAGGGCAGTCAATATTTCAATCTGCTTCGAGACGATCTCGGAATGGAGGGTGACGCCAGCGCGCGCAATTACGAAATTTCCTACAGCCGCGGAATTCTGGCGGGCGAGTACACCGTCAACGTGCACATGTACGGGAAAGTGCCCGCCGGGGTCATCGTGCCGGTGCGCGTGGTTGTCAGCGTCAAGGCGAAGTACGACAGCCTGCGACAGATCCTCGAGACCAGCGTCGAGCTGCTGCGCCGCAATCAGGAGGAAACGGCTTTCAGATTTCGATTGACCAGGAATGGTGATCTGGTGCCCGGCAGTGTCACCACGTTGCGGCGCCGGCTCGTCACCGTGCCGTCATGAAGGATCTGTTTGTCATCTTCGGTGCCTTGCTGGCTGTAATAGCGTTGCTCGCAAGCATCGCAATCTGGTCCCGGCGCCGCACACCGGTGAGAACGTTGGCGGTTGTTCTGACGGCGCTGTTCGTACCAATCGGCTATCTCGGCATTACCGAGTTGTTGAGCCAGCCCAAACCCATGAAGCACGAATGGTTCAAGCGCCACGTGGACGAGGCAACCTTGCTTGGTGTCAGCTTGAGCGAAGGGCAGGCCATTTATCTCTGGTTGCGATTGGACGATTCCCTCGAACCGCGGTACTACGTGCTGCCGTGGCAGCAGCAGCTGGCGGAGAAGCTACAAAATATCATCGACGAAGCGATACGCGACGGAGCGTCCGTTACCATTTCGAATCCGTTCTCGCGCAAATCCTTCGACGATCTGGGCAGCATGAACGTGCAAATTGTCCGTCCACCCCAACCCCCCATGAAGCCGCCGTCGCCACTGCCGCAGATCTTCAACCCCCGCGAACGCAGCACCTGAGCCCGGGTCAACAAATTTTGCCCGAGACGTCCGCTGCAATACGCGGGTCAATCTACGTGGCGAGATGGACATTCACGCGCGCAGAGGCGAGGGCGTCTCTCAAGTCCGGGCCCGGGGCGGAGTCGGCGATCACATCGTCGAGGGCCTCCAGTGGACAGATCAACTCCAGAGATCGAGCGCCGAATTTCGTCTGGTCGACGAGCAAAAGTTTGCGATCGCTGCGTTCGATCATGCTGCGCTTGACCCAGGTCGCGGCCGAGTTGGTCTCGTCCGGCCCTTCCGCGGTCAAGCCGCTGGCGCCGATGAATGCCTTGGTTGCGTTGTAGCGGCGCAGGAAGGCGCAGGTCTCGGGGCCAAAGCTGCCGCCTTCCTGCACATCGTAATCGCCGGGGCAGAGCACGACCCGGATACTCGGGCTCTGACCGAGCGCCAGGACAACACCGAGACAGTTGGTGAGCACCGTCAGATCCTGCGCCGTGGCGGCCAGGCGTTGGGCGAAGTGGGTCGTGGTCGAACCAGAATCGATCATCAGCACGTCGCCGGGCTCGACCAGCTGCGCAGCCCGCTCGCCGATGCGCCCCCGCTCCTCGACCAGAAGACGGTAGCGCTCGTTGACCGCCGGCTCGTGGGCCAGCGCACGCCCCGTAGCGCCGCCGTAGGTCCGGTCCACCAAGCCGCGCTGGCTGAGCTCGTCGATATCGCGCCGCACCGTCTCGGCGGAAACGCCGAAGGCGCGGGCTAACTCGGAGATGCGCACCGTGGGGCTGGCACGCAATTCGGCGACGATGCGCTCGAAGCGCGCGTTCTTACCCAGACGTTGCGCGCTCATGACGTTGCCCGCCGTGGGCTGCCGCGGCGCGCGCCCATGGGCTGGCATTTCTCGGAATCAGACAATGTCCGCATCCTGCAAAGCTCCGCTATCGGCGGCCAGGTCGAGGAATGTGTAACGGTTGCGGATTTCCCGCGCGTGGCATAGCGCTTGCGAATAGAAGTTGCGCGGCCAGCCCAGTTCCTCGGGCGTGGTCGGCGCGCCCGCCGCTTGCAGTACCGCTTCGAGCCGGGTGGCGGGCAGCACGACCGCCCGAAGCCGTGCACGGATCTCGTCCCAGCCATCCGTCAGCATCCCGTTGAGCGCTTCGACGCGCTCGGCATCCAGGCGTTTGCCCTGGAACTCGGCCCAGCAGGCAGCGCCCAGGTCAGCGCCGAAATGCGCCGTGATCGAGCTCTCGTCGGGCGCGCTGGGTTCGAGGCGCGGCGGGCCGCCCTCGAGCAGGCGCTCCTGCAGTCGCGCCATGCTCAGTGTGGTCACACCGATCTGCTCGCCGTGGAAGGCCTCTGGCCATTCGGGTGGCGCCAGCATCTCCACATAGTGGCTGATCAAATGCTCGCCTTCACTGGCCGGGTAGCTACCGCCGCAGATGGTCATGCCGAAGCCCGACAGCGTCAGCGTTCGGGCCAGACGGCGCATGACCCCCAGGTCCCCGGCCATGAGCGCTTCGGATCCGGCGAACAGTTGGGCCTCGTCTTCCGCCAGCAACACAAAGGGCGCCTCGCGGTACGGGCGATCGAGCAACAGATGCGCCAGCAGCCAATCCGCCTGCGCGGTGGAGCGGCAGACCGAATCGCCCAGCCCGGAGCGAATCATGCGCGGCGGCGCCTGGGACAACACCGTCAGATCCATGAATACGCCCTTCGCTGCCGTGGCGGGCAGGGATTTCTTGTGGCCTCTTATACTGATGGCGGCGTTGACGGAGGTGTAGCCGTTCATGGACGGCGCAGTGGCGAAGACCGCATACGGTTTGCCGTCCCGGGCCGCCGCGTATTTGCAGACATCGTTGATCGTACCCGAGCCCACGGCGATGAGGGCGTCGCAGGATTTACTCGCGTGCCGGACTGCCTCGACCGTTTCCCCATCCGCATGGGGCCGTCCGGGCAGGCGGATATCGGTCACCCGTCCGGCCCCGCCGAGGGCGCCCAGCACGCGCTCACCCAGTACCGCCCGCGTGTTCTCGTCACTGACCACGGCCAGGTGTTCGCCAAGGGCCAGGCCCACGACCAACTCGGCCTCGCTGCCATCCAGGGAGTCGGCGATGGCCACCCGCCGTGTCGGGATCGACAGGGGCGGGCCACCGTCCGGGTCCGGCAGATTGCCATCGAGCAGGCGTTCGAGGACGTCCTGCGCCATGATGCCTATTGCGCCGGGTTCTCGATCAAGGAACGCAGGCCGCCAGAATATCGCTCAGTTGCGAGCGCAGCGATCCCTTGCGCGGTGAAAAGGATCCATCGAAGGCCGCCGAGCCCACGGTGAAGGCATCGACACCGGCCTCGGCCAACTCCTGCACGCGCGCAGGCGTGCCCACGCTGCCCGCGATAATGAGTTCGCCGACCAGTGCCTGGCGCGCGGCGCGCACCAGCGCGATGGGCTCGGCTTCGGTGGCCCGGTAGGCGAGCAGATCGACCCCGGCGCAGCCCAACGCCTCGAAGCGCTGGCAATCCGTGGTCACCTGCTCGGGCGTGCCGCCCAGTTGCGTCGGGTGGCCTTCCGGCCGGCCGGGAAAGGGGAAGTAGGTAATGCCGCTACCCGCCAATACCTGGAGCATGGCCTCGGCCTCGGTGCCGCCGAGCAAGCGGTCGACGCCAATCTCCACCGCTGAGCGCGCCGAGTTCAGGCAGGCCTCGCTTGTGGTGCTTACCACTTCCATATAACTGACACCACCGCTCGCCTTAATCCGCTCGTTGAGGGCGACAAGCGTTTCCCGCGACACACCAACATCTTTGAAGCCCAGGTGCTTGACGCCTGTATCCACCATCAGATCAAAGACTTCCAGACAGTCCTCCACGGTCTGATCGTCGCGGGTGAACATGAAGATGAACTCCATACCGGTGTCTCCCTGAGGTTCGTTGTTTTTCAAACCATATCGCAAAAAAGTTGGTAGGTGCAACAGACTGCGTGGATCCCCTCAAATTCCCGTGTTAGGATTTGGCAAAATTGTTTCTCACACGCTGCGGGGGCCGGCCCCTGAGTGGGAACTGTTTCAAATCGAGAATAGAGTCCGGACAATAGAGTCCGGCTTTCGATAACAGGAGGGAGTTAACGATGAAAAACAGGATGAACGTCCTATCGGGGCTTGCCATTGGTGCGATGCTGGCCCTGTCCACTTCGGCCTACGCTGGCGAGATCACGGCTTACACCTCGCTCGAAGAAGACGATGCCAAGGTCTACCTGGACGCCTTCGCCAAGGTGGCGCCCGACATCAAGGTGAACATGCTGCGCCTGTCCACGGGTGATCTCGGGGCCCGCATTCTGGCGGAGAAGAGCAATCCCCGACACGACGTGATCTGGGGCTGGGCGGTCACGCAAATGGTCGATCCCCGCATCCTGGAGATGACCGAGTCTTACAAGCCCAAGGGGATCGAGACCGTCAATACGTCCTTCAAAGATCCGCAAAACCGCTGGTTCGCGACCACCGGATACTTCGCGGCCTTCTGCGTCAACACGGAGGTTCTGAAGAAAAACAATCTGCCCATGCCGGCGTCGTGGCAGGATCTTCTCAATCCGGCCTACAAGGGTCAGCTCATCATGCCCAACCCGGCAAGTTCCGGCACCGGATACCTTCAGATCTCCAGCATCCTGCAAATGAAGGGCGAGAAAGAGGGCTGGAAGTTTCTCCATGACCTGGACAAGAATATGGGCCAGTACATCAAGTCCGGCTCCAAGCCCTGCAAGCTGACCCGGGTCGGCGAGTATGCGGTGGGCGCGTCCTTCGCCTTCGTTGCCGTCAAGTCGATCAAGAAAGGCTACCCCATCAAGTTGGTCATCCCCAGTGAAGGGGCGGGCTACGAGATGGAGGTCACCGCCCTGATGAAGAGCTCTAAGAACAAGGGCGATGCGCAGCGTTTCCTCGACTGGCTCTTGACTCCGGCCGCGGCAAAGCTGTACGGGGCGCGTGCGGCCATGTCTGTGGTCCCGGGATCGGTGGCCACCGAGGACGCGCGCAACGCCGGCTTGCCGGCGGACGTGTCGACCGTGCTCTACGACATGAACTTCGATTGGTCGGCCGAGAACAAGTCGCGCATCGTCACCAAGTGGAAAGCTGAGATCGAACGTTAGGATCCCATCCCCGGCGTTGGCGGAGCTAGCAGCGCGACTGCGCCACCGGCGCCGGGGTCTACCGCCTTCAGACTGGGAAGCGTGATGTTTCTCCGCCTGCGTAATGTCACGAAAAGATTCGGTACCGTAAAGGCGGTGGATTCCGTCAGCCTCGATATCGAGGAGGGCGAGCTGGTCTGCTTTCTGGGTCCCTCCGGCTGTGGCAAGACGACGCTATTGCGCCTGGTCGCCGGCCTCGAAGAAGCCGATTCGGGGCAGGTTCTCCTGACCGGCGAAGATCTCGTGAGAACTGCCGAGCGCGACCGCAACTTCGGCATGGTATTCCAGTCCTACTCGCTGTTCCCCAACATGTCCGTGGCCAAGAACGTCGCTTACGGCTTGGAGTGCCGCAAGTGGAAGCGCGATGATGTGGGCGACCGGGTAGGAGAGATGCTGGAACTCGTCCATCTGGAGGACCAGCAGGCCAAATACCCGAGTCAACTTTCCGGTGGACAGCAGCAACGTGTCGCTCTGGCCCGGGCGCTCGCGCCCATGCCCTATGTGCTGCTACTCGATGAGCCGCTCTCGGCCCTCGACGCCAAGGTTCGTGCGAGCTTGCGCGGCGAGATCCGCAAGCTGCAGCAAAGGCTCGGCATCACCACGATCATGGTGACCCACGATCAGGAAGAGGCCCTCACCATAGCCGATCGCGTGGTGGTCATGAACGAAGGCATCATCGAGCAGATCGGCCCGCCCACCGAGATTTATGGCGATCCTGCGACCGCCTTCGTCGCCGATTTTATCGGCACCATGAATTTTCTCGACGCGCAGGCCGGCGCCGGCGGCACCGTGCGCTTGGGCGGGACCGAAATCCACTGCGCAAACTGGCGCCTGCAGCCGCGCCCGGACGAGCCCGTGCGGCTCGCCATTCGCCCGGAAGACGTGCGTCTCCTGAGCGGAGAAAATGACGTGCCCAACAGCGTCACGGCGCAGGTCGACTGGATAGAGTTTCTCGGCTCCACTTACCGGATCGATTTGCTCCTGGGCGACGGCCAGGGCCAGGGTAAGGGTCAGAAACTCAAGACGGAACTCTCTGCCAATGCGATGCGGGAGATGAACCTCTCGAAGGGCATGCAACTGCCCGCGATTCTTCCAGCGAAGCTCCTGTGGGTTTACGCGGCATGAGCGCCGCAGCTCGCCCACCCGGTCCGGAGCGTGCGCTTTGGCGGTGACGGCAGCCCGGGCGGGGCCGGGAGTGCGTATCAGCGAACGCCACATCAAGGCGGCATTCATCCTGTTGGCGGCGATCCCGCTGTTGATTTTCGTTCTCTACCCGCTGTGGGCGATTCTCAAGAAGAGCTTCATCATCGATGACGGCACCTGGGGTCTGGGCAACTACGTCCACTACTTCACCGACCCCAAGTTGGTCACCACCATCAACAACAGTTTCGCCGTTTCCATCAGTACGACCCTGGTCACAATCGTGCTTGCCTACGCCTTCGCCTATGCCATGCACCGTTCGGCAATTCCACTCAAGAAGCTTTGGATGCTTATCGCCATGCTGCCGCTGTTCGCGCCGTCGCTGGTTCAAGCATTGGGATTCCAGTTGATGCTGGGTCGCAACGGACTCGTCAACCGGAGCTTCGGCACGGAGTTCGATATCTACGGTTTCTGGGGAATTTTTCTCGCCAATACCCTTTACGCTCTGCCCCACGCTATCCTGATGCTGTCCGCGGCGCTGGCGGTTGCCGATGCACGGCTCTACGAGTCCGCGCGTATGCTGGGGGGCTCGAGCTGGCGCATCTTCTGGACGGTTACCTTGCCGGCGACCCGTTACGGTGTCATGTCGGCGGTCTTCGTGGTGTTCACCATCGTCATCACCGACTTCGGCAATCCGATGGTCATCGGAGGTGATTACAGTGTCCTCGCCACCGAGATCTATAACCAGGTCTCCGGCCAGGCGAATTTCCGCCTCGGCGCGGTCATCGGCATGATCCTGCTGATCCCCGCGGCGGTCGCGGTGATCGTCGAGCGCCAGGTCTCCCGCCGCCAGACCGCAGCGATCACCGAGGGCTCGGTGCCACTGACGATCAAGCCGAACCGCAGGTTCGACACGGCGATGCTGGTCTGCGTGGTGCTCGTCTGCTCGGCCATCGTGTTGATCATCGGTATCGTGATTTTCGCCAGTTTCGTCCGGCTCTGGCCCTACAACATGTCGCTGACCTTCAGCAACTACGACGTCGATGTGCAAGGTGGTTATGGCCCGCTGTGGACCAGCATCTGGATGTCGAGTCTGGCCGCGGTCATCGGGGTGGTCATGGTGATCATTTCCGCCTACGTGATTCAGAAAATCGCCAACCCATTTACCCGCTTTCTCTATTTTCTTTCCATACTGCCCGCGGCGGTGCCTGGCATGGTCCTGGGACTGGGCTATATCTTCGCCTTCAACGATCCGGCCAACCCGATCTACCTGATCTACGGCAGCGTGCTGATGCTCGCGATCAACACGGTCTATCACTACCACGCTCAGGGATTCCTCATTGCGACCACCAGCCTCAAGCAGATCAGCAGCACCTTTGACGAAGCGTCGGCCATGCTTGGCGGCAGCTTCCTGCACACCATGCGCAAGATCACGCTACCGATCATCTGGCCTACGCTGATCAGCCTCGGGGTGTTCTTCTTCATGCGCGCCATGGTGACGCTGGCGGCAGTGATCTTCCTGGTAACGCCGGGCAACAACCTGGCCGCGGTCTCCGTATTGCTCCTGGATGACGCCGGGGAGACGACCCAGGCGGCCGCCTTTTCGACTCTGATTATGGCCGTCGTGCTCGGTGTGCTGCTGGTCTTTCAGGGGTTGCTGCGGCTGTTCGGTATCCGCAACGTATCGCTGATTAGCTGACCGCCGGCAGTTCCACCAGCCCGGCGAACCACGCTTCGCGTACCCGGCGCCTTCGTCGATCCCGGATAGACATCACGTCCTTCCACTTCCACGGTGCGATTCACATTTGCGTCCAGCTATTTGCTGTGGCTAGGATTGAGGCGGGCAGGAATGAGGATCGGGTAAAGAGCATGTCGGGCGAAAACAATTCTGAGCTGCGTGAGACGGTACTCCACGATTGGCACGAGGCGAACCAGGCGAAGATGGTTCCCTTCGGCGGCTGGGATATGCCGGTGCAGTACGAAACCGGCATCATTCGCGAGCACCTCGCCACCAGACGCGGGTGCGGCCTTTTCGATGTCTCGCACATGGGCCGATTCATGGTGCGCGGGAAGGGCGCCCAGGCGTTTCTTCTCAAGGTGCTGACTAACAGTGCACGTGCTCTGCAGGTGGGTCAGGCGCAATACACTTTCATTGCCACGGATACCGGCGGCGCCGTCGACGACGCGTACCTCTACCGGCTCGCCGAAGACGAGTACCTGTTGGTCGTCAACGCTTCCAATCGCGACAAGGATTGGGATTGGCTCAGCGGGCACATCAGCCAGCCCGACGTGAACATGGAGAACATCAGCGAAGAGCTGGGAATGATCGCGCTGCAAGGCCCGGAGTCGGCCAGCTTGATGGAGCAAATTGTCGACAAGCGTGAGCTGCCGGAGAGCAAGCGGAACTGGCTGGGCACAGTCAGCATCGAAGGCCACCCGGTCATCGTCGCGCGCACGGGATACACCGGTGAGTCCGCCGGTTTCGAACTGTTCCCGAAACGCGACTACACGGTTGCCCTGTGGGAGAAGCTGATCGCTCTCGGCGCGGCGCCCATCGGTCTGGGCGCCAGGGATTCGCTGCGCCTGGAGGCCGGATTGCCTCTGTACGGGCACGAATTGGGTGACGACACCGAGCAATGCGAGATTCCGGTATTCGCCAATGATCTGGCGCGCTTTGCGGTGCGCTCTACCGACGATGGCGAATACATCGGTAAGCACGCCCTCGAACGCCAACGACAGGAGTTCATCGCAATCAAACGCGGTGAACTGCATTCGCCCCTCGGCGAACGGGTTTTGCCACGCATTATCCAACCCATCGCGGTCTTTCAGGGACGCCGCCCGTTACGCGCGGGCTACCGTGTCCTGCATGACGGAAAGGAGGTGGGATGCGTAACCTCCGGCACCACGGTTCCCGTTACCCGCTTCTACGGACAGGGCATCACGGCGACCCCGTCCGACGAACACGATCTACGCCCCATCGGTCTTGCGCTCATGAACTCGGATCTTCGCTATCGCACCGACAAGCCGGTTGTACTGCAAGTGCACGACGATCGTGGTAACAGCTTCGACGCGGAGCTGGTCGAGCGCCACATGTGGCCGTCGGCACCCTTCGCACGCACCTACACGGGATTTTCCCCAGCGCCGGTGGCGGCACGCGCGCAAGTGGAGACGGTGGCGCAGACGGCGGCGACGCTTGCTGTCGATGCGCGGGCAAATACGGCCTGGCGTCGCACCCGGTGCATCAACTTGATCCCGTCGGAGCAATGCACATCGGCCTTCGTGGACGCTTTGTGCATTGCCGATCCGTCTTCACGTTACAACGAACACAACCGCCTCAAGGCCCTGGGGGCCGGGGCTCCAGACGTGCGCTACTACAAGGGCACGGCCTTCATCATGGACAAGGAAGAGGAGCTCAAGGCGGCTCTCAGGAGCTTCTTCGGCTGTTCCCAGGCAGAAACCCGCATCATCAGTGGTCAGATGGCCAACGATACGGTTTACGACGCTCTCAAGCAGTTCAAAAACCGCTTTCGCGCCGGCCGACCTGCGGAGGTGCTGCGCCGAGTGCTGGTTCACGACCTCAACAAGGGCGGGCATTTGAGCGCACAGATCGGTGGGGCCCTGAAAAACTACGTGATGCTGGACCCGCAAACAGGGCGCCCGGCCGTGTCCCATTTTCCGTTCTGTGCCGAGAATCCCTATCGCATCGATGTGGAAGCGACAAAGGCCCTCATTGCCGAAGAGCGCCCGGAGCTCATCGTTTTCGGGCGAAGCGTGATTATTCACACCGAGCCCGTAAAAGAGGTTGCGCAATTCGTGCACGGAGAATTCGGCGCCGACAATCCCGGCAGGCCGCTGATCATGTACGACGGCGCCCACGTGTTGGGGTTATTGGGTAAGTATTTTCAATCGCCGCTGGAGGAGGGCGCCGATGTGGTTACCGGCTCTACCCATAAGACCTACTTCGGTCCCCAGCGCGGCGTTATTCTCAGCAACATCGAGGCCGGATCCGCCTTCGAAGGCTTCTGGCGTCACGTGGAGTCGCGTACTTTTCCCGGTCATGTGAGCAACCACCATCTGGGCACACAGCTGGGTTTGTTGGGAGCAACCTACGAGATGCTGCAGTTCAAGGACGAATATCCGCCCCAGGTCATTGCCAACGCCAAGGCCTTTGCACGGGCGCTGGCCGATCAGGATCTGGTGGTGGAAGGCGACCCGGAAGTCGATTTCACCCAGACGCACCAGGTGCTTCTGCGGGTAGCGCGCTCGAAGGGTGAGTGGGCCGCAGATTTGCTCGAGCAGAACAACATCATCACCAATCCCCAGGCATTTTACGACGATGCGAGCTTCGCCGCGTCCAGCGGCGTGCGCATGGGCACCCCTGAAATGACGCGCTACGGCATGCAGGAGACCGATTTCATCGAGCTGGCCGCACTCCTGGCGGAGATCCTCAGGGGCGATGCCGGGGCTCCGGAAGGTCACTGGCGCGAGGCTGTAGCCGCCTTGCGCAGGCGCTTTACAGACATGCGCTACTGTCTGGAATCCTAGGATTTCAGGCCGTCGTCAAGAAATCGGGATGAAATTGCCCCGGCGGGGCGCCGGCACTCAGTTGGCGCTGAAAACCGGCTCGCCACTCTCGTCGAACAGCTTCAACGCCGGTTGATCGCCGGCACCGATCTGTAGAGAGGCCCGGGTCTGGCCGGCGACGTCCGAGAGGCTGATAAAGGGCGAATCGTCGTAGCGCAAGCCGAGTGACAGGCGCGGCATGCCGCTTTCGTCCACCAGTTGCACCACCGGCACGCCGGAGTAAACCCGCATGTACATGCGTGAGTTGCCGTGCTCGTCGAACAGCTCCATGCGATCGGCGGCCACCAGGGTCTCCTTGCGAACAACTTGCTGCGGGAGCTCCTGGCCGACGAAGATATAGATGAGCAGCGGCGCCATCAGGAACAGGGTGTACTTGAGCCAGCGGCTCTGGCGCTCGGCCGCGTGCAGGCGTTGGGCCAAATCCGCCCATGGGGGCGGCTCCAGCAACTCGCCTGCTGGTGGGCCGTGCAGTGTGTGACTTGTACCTTGAGTGCTCATGATTCCCGGCGCGAAGATTCCTGGATCCCGCTGCTTACTGGGTGTCGTCGTTATCTCAGGTTTTCCTGTACTCGTGAACCCATCTGATTGTGATTGTCGTCACAAGCCGATCCCGCGGGGTGTGACAATTGTCGCATTCTGGGGAAGGCAGGACAGGTTGTGGAATGATTTGCGGCAAGAAACTTGTCAATCGCTCGGGTGGCTTTGCTTAGCGCTCATATATTGATGCGCATAATGTATATTATGTTAAGTCATGTACGTACAGAGCTGCCCGGGTACCTACAAACA
>JAACFO010000164.1 GCA_009937425.1 Gammaproteobacteria bacterium | reverse complement strand
ACCGATACAGGCGGTGGTGGCAACCAGCTTGAGCGTCACGATCAACACCAGCGCCGACAGGCCCAGACCACCGATCAAGGCGAGTTCCACCGTGTCGTAACCGATCCCCATGACCTGGGGCGCCGCCAGCGCGCAAAGGCCGGTGACGAGACCGGCGACCGTGGTCCGCACCCACAGTGGAAAATTCCGCGCCTGTTCATCCAGGCGCCGTACGCTGCTGATAAACAGGCTCGCCATGGTGCCCAGCACCAATCCCACCAGCAACATGTAAGGAAGTTCGAGCAGGGACGTCATCTGGATAGCAGGCGCTTCCACGATGGGGGTCGCACCGAAGACGAAACGTGTCATGGAAGTGGCGCACACGGCTGCCAGCATGACCGGTGTAAATCCCACCAGCGTGTACTCCATCATCACCACTTCCATGGCGAATATGACGCCCGCAATGGGTGTGTTGAAGGAGGCCGCGATGGCCGCGGCGGTCCCGCAGGCCACCAGGATGCGAATACTGTTGTTGGGTAAATGCAGCCACTGGCCCAACAGGCTGGCGCTGGCGGCACCCACGTGTATGGACGGTCCCTCGCGGCCGACGGAATGGCCGGTGACGATGGCGATGGTGGCGGCGACGAACTGCAGCACGGCGTTACGCCAGGGCAGGCGGCCGGCGTGGTAGGCAAGCCGCTCCATGACGTGCACGACACCAACCTGCCTGGCGCCCATGGACGCACTCGTCATCAGAATGCCGATGCCCAGGCCGCCAATCACCGGAAGGCCGATCCGCCAGGGCCAGCTGAGTGCTTCGAAGTCCTCAGCGGTGTCTCTTATGCCGAAGGTAAGAAAGGAGGATTCAGCCAGCAGGCGAAAGGCAATAATGACGAGCCCCGAGAATGCGCCGCTGACAACGCCTACCAGGACCAGGGGCAGCAACGCGTCGGCACGCGCCAGATTCTGCCGTAGTGACTCCAGAAATTTTACGCGCATGGTCGCGCCGGCAGACCCCCATCGGCACCTCTGAGGCCCTTGAATTGGGCCTCCCGTTGACAGTCACCAGGCCAGGGACTAGTCTTCTGAGGCATAAGTTGTTGCACATTATAACAACAACGACCGTCAGAATTATTCAGCGGCTCCGGCCGCTTTTTTATGCCCGGTCGATCTTCCCCCTGGTCGCCAAAATCCAACATGGTCAGTGTCTTAGAGAGCTTCCCGCGGCTTCTCGCACTCTGCTACCATGATTTAATCGGTAAGTTGAAGGGCCTCATGCAAGTCTCATGATCCGCGTTGCCATAGTCGGTGGAACCGGTTACACCGGCGTCGAACTGTTGCGTTTGCTCGCCTCCCACCCCCAGGCGGAGGTGGTCGCCGTGACTTCCCGGAGCGAAGCCGGGCGGCGCGTCGACGACATGTTTCCGAGCCTGCGCGGATTGGTGGATCTCGACTACTGCGATCCGGCCTCCAGTCCCCTCGGGGACTGTGACATGGTCTTTTTCGCGACCCCCAACGGTACCGCCATGCACCAGGTCGGAGCGCTCCTGGATGGCGGGTCCCGGGTCGTGGATCTGGCTGCCGACTTTCGCCTCAAGGACCTGGATCAGTGGCAGCACTGGTATGGCATGCCCCACGCGGCGCCGGCGCTGGTCGAAGAAGCCGTCTACGGGCTTCCTGAGTTGAACCGGCCGGCCATCCGCGAGGCCCGCCTGGTTGCCAATCCCGGCTGTTATCCAACCGCGGTGTTGCTCGGCTTTCTGCCCTTGCTGGAAAACGACCTGGTGGACGCCGGCAGCCTCATTGCCGATGCCAAATCGGGGGTCAGCGGCGCGGGGCGCAAGAGCGCGCTGGCGACGCAACTGTGTGAGGCAGGAGACAATTTTAAGGCTTACTCGGTTGCCGGTCACCGCCACTACGCCGAGATAGTGCAAGGGCTGACATCGGCCACAGGGCACGACATCGGTGTCACCTTCGTGCCACATTTAGTTCCGATGCTGCGCGGAATCCACGCAACCTTGTATGCGCGCCTCAAACGTTCGGATGTGGACCTGCAGGAAGTCTACGAGCGCCGCTACCAGGAAGAGCCCTTCGTAGATGTCATGCCGGCCGGCAGTCATCCCGATACGCGTAGTGTGCGTGGAGCCAATGTGTGTCGCATGGCCTGGCATCGCCCGGGTGGTGGTGACACCGTGGTGGTTCTCAGTGTCGAGGACAATCTCGTCAAGGGCGCCGCGGGACAGGCGGTGCAAAACATGAACATCATGTTCGGACTCGACGAAGGGATGGGCCTGGCGTCGGTGGCACTGGTACCGTGAGCGCCGTAAGCATGAATGGATTGTGCGCATGCGCGTGAAAAAGCAGGTCATTCGCCAGCAACACCCGGTGAGGGATCTGATCATCGGGCTCGTCGGCGTGATTGCCATCGGCGCCTCGGCTTACGCGCTATACGAAAACGCGCGTGGCTGGGCGCAGGATGAGCTGTCGAGTTTGCGCGAACAACGTGATGAATTGATAACGACCATCGAAGCTCTTCGCGAAGGCAATACCGTCCTTCGCGAGCGCGTCGCCATCCTCGAGCGCGCACAACAAGTTGAAGGAAAGGCATACGAAGACGTGGACACGCATCTGGGTAGCTTGCAGGATGAGGTGCTGGCCCTCAAAGAAGAGATCGCCTTTTATCGCGGAATTGTGTCCGCCGGTAAGGAAAAAGGCCTCAAGATCCAGACCTTCGTGGTCGACAAAGAGACATCTCCCGGCGCCTACCGGTTCCAACTGGTGCTTACCCAGCAACTGAAACGCGTCAGAATGATCTCCGGAACGGTCAAATTGAAAATTACAGATGAACAGAACAAGAAACCCACCGGATTGCTGCTTAGCGACATGGACGGAGAACAGGGGAATTCTCTCAATTTCGAGTTCAAATTTTTTCAACGTATCGAGGGCCGGTTCACATTGCCGGACGGTTTCAAGCCAGACCGACTCCAGGTTCAGGTAGTCTCCAAAGGTAAGAAGCCGGCAAGTGTCGAAAAGTCATTCCAATGGCTCGGCCTGACAAGTTAAGAGAGCCCTACTGATGTTTGGAACCAAGAAAAGAATCAGGACTACCAAGATCGACACCCTCGTCGGGCGTAAGAGCGAGATGCTCGGGGATGTACGATTCGCCGGTGGTCTGCACGTGGACGGTACCGTTAAAGGCAACGTCGTTGCTGAAGAAGACGCCTCGTCTGTACTCACGCTCAGTGAGAGCGGCACCATCGAAGGCGAGGTGAGAGTGCCGAACGTCGTTCTCAACGGCACTGTTATCGGCGACGTGCATGCCAGGCAGCACATCGAGCTGGCATCCAACGCGCGTATTACGGGAAACGTGTACTACAGCCTCATCGAGATGGCTATGGGCGCCGAGGTAAACGGCAACCTGGTGCACGTGGCCGAGGATCTGGAACCGCCCTTACAACTTGGTCACGAGGCGCGCTTCGGAATGGTCGAGGAGTCCTGACCCGACACTAAGGGATTTAACCGCCCGCATAGATCCCGCCGAGTATCACCGGGTGCGTCGCCCCGGTCACGGCGGGCAAATTACCCGGCATTGCGTCCATAGCCCGTGCCGCCAACCACGCGAAGGCGGCCGCTTCCACCCAGTCAGGGTCGAAACCGATGCTCATCGTCGAGTGCACGTCGATGGGTCGAAGCGCCTGTGTGAGCCGCTCCATGGTCAGCGGATTGTGCACGCCGCCGCCGCAAATCAGCACCTCGCGGGTTTCCGGCGCATGCTTGCGAACCGCCTCGGTGATGGTGTCGACGGTGAGTTCGCTGAGGGTGCGCTGCACATCCTCGGCCGCCACGTCCTCGCCAAGTCGTGAGAGATATCCGTCGATCCAGGGCAGATTGAACAGCTCCCTGCCAGTGCTTTTGGGCGGCGCCAGGGCGAAGTACGGTTCCGTCTTGAACAAATCCAGAAGTCGCTGGTGGCATTGCCCCGAGCGCGCCCATTGGCCATCCACATCCATGGCCACGTCGCGTACCCGGCCTGCCCACACATCCATCAACGTGTTCCCGGGCCCCGTGTCGAATCCGGTAGCGGGCAGAGAAGCGTCTGCGGGTAGAAGGGTCAAGTTACCGATTCCGCCGATATTGATGACCACGCGATCGTGGTTCTGTGTGCGAAACACCGCATCGTGGAACGCGGGCGCCAGCGGTGCTCCCTGGCCGCCGGCGGCCAGGTCCCGGCGGCGCAAGTCCGCCACCGTCGTAATTCCGGTTCGCTCGGCGATGACGTTGGGATCGCCGATTTGCACCGTGCACGGAAACTCGGCATCCGGTGCGTGAAACACGGTTTGTCCGTGACTACCGATGGCGCGCACCTGTGAGGCTTCGATCCGAGCGTGCTCGAGCAACGCGCGGGTGGCCTGTGCGAACAGCTCACCAACACGTATATCCAGTTGCCAGAATGACGAACGATCCATGAGTTGGTTATCGATGACGGATCGCAGCGCCAACGAAATATCCTTCGGGATCGGTTCGCTGTGCCAGGCGATGAGCTCAATGCGATCGGGACTCACTTCCACGATCGCAGCGTCGACGGCATCCGTGCTTGTGCCGGAAATGAGGCCGATGTGGAGAGCCATGAGGGGCGCCGCTAGTCGGTGTTGGTGAAACGCCGCTCGTCGGCAGCCAGGGTGGGGGTGGTGAGCACATCCAGCCGTGCGACAAGGTCCCGCGTCTTCACTAGAAAGTCCTGGGTATACTGCTTTTCGATGGGTGCGGCCCGCGGCAGTTTTACCCTGAGCGGATTTCGATGCACGCCGCGCAGCCTGAATTCGTAGTGCAGGTGAGGACCGGTGGCGAGTCCGGTGGATCCGATGTAGCCGATGGTTTGACCCTGGCTTACGCGTTGACCGCGGCGCAGCTTCCTGGCGAATCGCGACATATGAGCGTAGAGCGTGGTGTACACGGCGCCATGGCGCAGCACGATGGTTTTTCCATAGCCGCCCTTGTAACCGATGAACTCCACCCTGGCGTCTCCGGCAGCCTTGATGGGCGTGCCCCGGGCGGCGGCGTAATCCACGCCACGGTGAGCCCGGAATTGATGCAGCTTGGGGTGCTTGCGACTCCGTGAGAAACGTGAGGTGATGCGGGTGTAGTTGACGGGTGAGCGCAGAAACGCTTTGCGTATGCTCACGCCTTCAGGCGTAAAGTAGGCGCTGCGCCCGTCTGGATAGTCGTAGCGCACGATGCGCGTGGACCTTCCCTGATTGGTGAACATCGCGACGAGGATGTTTCCGTCCTTGAGCTTCTCGCCGTTCTTGTAGAGCTCCTCGTAAACCACCGCGAAGCGGTCGCCGGCACGGATGTCGAGGGCGAAGTCCACGTCCCAACCAAAAATCTCCACCATCTGCATGATGACCTTGTTCGACAATCCTGCACGCTGACCGGCGACGAACAGGGATGCATCGATAGTCCCGGCCGCCGCTGCCAGGTGCCTGTCCAGGGGCACGTCAATGAGCTTGCTGTCATAGCCGACGCCATTGCGTCTCACGTGCAGGGTCCGCGTGTCGTCGAGGTAATGCGTGAGCTTCGCAACGCCGTTATCCGACTCCAGGTGAAAATCCAGGCGTTGGCCCGGCATCAGGCGCGTCAACTGCCGAGCGTCATCGCCCGACTTGACGATGGTTGCCAGGTCCGCGAGAAGAAAGCCGTTGCTCTTGAATATGGAGTAGAGAGAATCGCCGTTGCTTACGGAAACCGAGTGACGCCTGAGAGCCGGCGTCGGTTTGTGCAATTCGACCCAGTCGACGCTGTTATCGGGGGCATTGCTGTCGGTGACATTGCTACTGGCCTGGCTGGATACGATCACCGCGTTCGCGGGCCGCGTTTGCGCACCAGCGCGAAACGCCTGTCCGACCCGGGCGATGCTGAGCATCTTGCCGCCGCGGCGCTCATGGGTGAGTCCCTGAATCTGATTCTCCACATCCGTGTACACGCTAATGCGGTCTCCCGGGCGCAGCTGCTCGAGACCCGCCGTGGAATTCCCTGCCGCCATGATTGCGGCCAGATCCGAAAGCGGCAGGCCTTCGGCTTTAAACAGCGTGTAGAGGGAATCTCCCCGGCGTACCGTAATGGCGTGCTCGCGTAGCACCGGCGCTTGCGCGGGGTTCTGTGCGGCCCCGGCATCGTCCGGCCGGGCCACCAGGCTGAGAGTGCGGGAATAGCGCAGGCGAATCTTTGGCAGGTCTGACCAGGTGTTGGCCAGCGATGCGATTGTTTCTGTGCCGGACGGGGATGTGGACGAATTTCCATTGGCGCTCACCCGGGTGGCGTTGTCGCCATCTGCCAGGGATCGGGGAAATCCCAGGCTCGCGTCCACCGTCGCGGCACCCGTTCCCCGGCTGGAAAGCCCGAGCGCGGCCGCGATGCTGAGCACGGCGAATCCGCCCAGTAGCAGGCGCCAGCGCCAGTCGTGCCGGTCATCGCCGGGATAGGAACGCAAGGTCATAGAGTGAGCCCGTCTGTTTATGGGTGGTTTTACTACGGCTGAACCTTAATATAGTGCTGTAATTGCTTGAAAATCCAGTCTTTACGGGCCTTTACACCATAGCCTGCACGGTTCAGGGCGTCAATCACCGGAGATGCTCTCAGCGGCGGCCCCGGGAGTCAAAGTTGTCAGCCTATGCTTGATATCGGCGCATGAGAGCCGGAATCGAGCCATTCCGGTGAGCAACTTGCGGCGCTTTGTGACGAAGTTCAAAGGGATCACGCCGGAGGTGGGAAATGGCGCAGCCTTCGGGGTGTCCGGTGCCTGTGATACGCTCCCCGGCCGAATGCTGGCTCGCGCGGATAGCACTGTTCAATGAACGCTCTGGATGAAATCAAACGCGGCTCCCAGGAGATCCTCGTCGAGAAGGAGCTCACCGAGCGCCTCGCCACTGGCCGGCCCCTGCGGGTAAAGGCCGGATTCGACCCCACCGCGCCGGATCTGCACCTGGGCCACACGGTACTGATCAACAAGCTGCGCCAGTTCCAGGACCTGGGCCACCATGTGATGTTCCTTATCGGGGATTTCACCGGCATGATCGGCGACCCTTCGGGTAAGAACGTGACCCGTCAGCCCTTGAACGAGGAGGAGATCCGGGAGAACGCCCGCACATACCAGGCTCAAATCTTCAAGATTCTCGACCAGGCAAAGACCGAGATTTGCTTCAATTCCGCCTGGTGGAAATCCATGGACGCCGCCGGGCTCATCAAGCTCGCGGCCCAGCACACCGTGGCGCGCATGCTCGAGCGCGATGATTTCGACAAGCGCTACAAGTCCGGCCAGGCAATCGCCATTCACGAGTTTCTCTACCCTCTGGTGCAGGGATACGACTCGGTGGCCATGAAGGCCGATGTGGAACTGGGAGGTACGGATCAGAAATTCAATCTGCTGGTGGGGCGCCAGCTCCAGGAACACGTGGGCCAACCACCCCAGGTCGTGATGACCATGCCCATCCTCGAGGGGCTCGATGGGGTGCAGAAGATGTCCAAGTCACTGGGCAACACCATCGCCATCGATGAGCCGCCCAGAGAGATGTTCGGCAAGATAATGTCACTGTCGGATCCGCTCATGTGGCGCTACTACGAGCTCTTGTCCCTGGACACGAGCCTCGAGGAACTCGCCGCCATGCGCGCGCAAGCCGACTCCGGGGAGGTAAATCCGAGGGATTTCAAGGTGCGTCTCGGGCGCGAGATCGTCACCCGCTTCCACGGCGCGGCGGGGGCAGAGGACGCGGTGCGCGAGTTTCAGCAGCGATTCAAGAAGGGCGAGCTGCCCGAGGACATGCCGGAGCGCCAGGTACGCGCCCCTGGCGGACGCTTACCCATCACCAACCTGTTGAAAGAGGCGGCGCTCACCAAGAGCACCACCGAAGCCCGGCGCATGATCGAACAGGGCGCCGTGCGCATGGATGGCGAGCGGGTGGAGGACCTGAGCCTGGAAGTCGACGCCGGGACCACCGGCATTTTCCAGGTCGGCAAACGCCGATTCGCCAGGGTTACAGTCTCCTGAAATAAGCCCGGGGGGACTATTGACCGGGCAGCGTTCGGGAGTATAATTCCGCTTCTGCCTGGGCCGGGTTGCCTGCGTTCGGGCCTGCTCTTTAACAATCTGGTCAGACAATATGTGTGGGCGCTTGCGTCGGTGATGTGATCTATTAAAGAGATTAATCGACGTCAAGCACTCAAGCCTTTTATTTTTTTGAGTGAATTCGTCGAGTCAAGATTAGCTGCCTTCGGGCAGTTTCCTTTCTTCAACTTAAATTGAAGAGTTTGATCCTGGCTCAGATTGAACGCTGGCGGCATGCTTAACACATGCAAGTCGAACGGCAGCGCGGGGAGCTTGCTCCCTGGCG
>JAACFO010000011.1 GCA_009937425.1 Gammaproteobacteria bacterium | reverse complement strand
AATAAATGTGGCCCCCTCACCCTAGCCTCTCCCCCGGAGGGGGAAAGGGGATAAGGATGCGGCAGGTATTTTAATCATTCTGGATCATAATCTTCGGAAAGGCCTGGGTGTAGTCTCTGGCTTTCAGGGACAACTTTGCCGCCAGGCGGCGGGCGATTTCGCGAAACTGCTGCGCTACCGGGCCGTCGGGGTTTTTTACCACCGTCGGTTTGCCGTCGTCGGCGTCGGCTCGGATGTTACCGTCCAGGGGCAGGGCGCCGAGAAAGTCCACATCGTACTGCTCGGCCATCCGCCTGCCGCCGCCTTCGCCGAAGATGTGCTCCTCGTGCCCGCACTGGCTGCACACGTGGGTGCTCATGTTTTCCACGATCCCCAGCACCGGCACCTGGACCTTCTCGAACATCTTCAGTCCCTTGCGGGCATCGAGCAAGGCGATGTCCTGGGGGGTCGTGACGATGATCGCGCCGCTCACCGGGATCTTCTGCGCCAGCGTGAGCTGCGTGTCGCCGGTCCCCGGCGGCAGGTCGACGATGAGATAGTCCACGTCCCGCCAATTGGTGTCCTTGAGCAGTTGCTCGAGTGCCTGGGTCACCATGGGACCGCGCCAGATCATCGGCGTTTCCTCGTCCACGAGATAACCGATGGACATGGATTGAATGTGGTAGCTGATCAGGGGCTCCAGGGATTTGCCGTCGGTGGAATCCGGCTGGCCGCTGCTGCCGAGCATGCGCGGCTGGCTGGGGCCGTAGATATCGGCATCCAGGATACCCACCGTGGCCCCTTCGGCCGACAGCGCCAGGGCCAGGTTCACTGATACGGTGGATTTCCCCACGCCGCCCTTGCCCGAGGCCACCGCGATGATGTTCTTCACGTTCGAGAGCGTCTCCACGCCTTGCTGGACCACGTGGGTGGCAATTTTCACGCCTACCTCGATGTCGCACTGGCTGACCCCCTGGAGTGCAGAAATGCGCTCGGCCAGTGCCTGGCGCAGCGCCTCGGTATAGCCACGGGCGGGGAAGCCCAGCTGGATCGATACCCGCACCCGCCCGTCGTTGACTTCCACGCTCTTGACGGACTTCGCCGATACCAGGTCCGAATCCAGATAGGGATCGATGTAGCCACTTATCGCTTCCTCGACCGCAGCCTTGGTCACCTCACCCATCACAGAACTCCAAAGGGAAAAAAACACTGCGGCGATTCTACCGTAGTTTGCCTGCGCCGAAACGGCCCGTGAGCCCGCATTGGACCGCCATGGCACGGATCGAGGCTAAGTGATACCTTGTGCGCCGGCCTCGATTCCGCTTTTATACCCGGCTCCATGAGCGACGACTCCAGAACCATTCTCGTCACCAGCGCACTCCCGTACGCCAATGGGGCGATCCATCTGGGACACCTGGTGGAATACATTCAGACCGATATCTGGGTGCGCTTCCAGCGGCTGCGCGGCCACAAGTGCCTGTACGTATGCGCCGACGACAGCCACGGCACGCCAATCATGTTACGTGCCGAGGAGGACGGAATCAGTCCCGAAGAATTGATTTCCCGTATCGGCGAGGAACACCGTGCTGATTTCCATGAGTTCGCCATCAGCTTCGACAATTTCTACACCACTCACTCCGATGAGAATCGGGATCTCGCGAACCTCATCTATGAGCGGCTTCGCGATTCGGGCCATATCGCTGTGCGAACCATTCGCGAGCCCTACGACCCGGTCAAGGGCGTGGGTTTGCCGGATCGCTATATTCGCGGCACGTGTCCGAATCCCGAATGTGGCGCGCCGGACCAATACGGCGATAGCTGCGAAGTCTGCTCGACCACTTATCACTCTTCCGATCTTATCAACCCGTTGTCGGTACTGTCGGGACAAGCCCCCCTGTGGCGCGATTCCGAACACTACTTCGTGCGCCTCGCCGACTTCACCGACATGCTCAAGGGATGGGTGGGTGCCGCCGACGGTGTGGCCCGGGTTCAGCCCGAAATTGCTAACAAGCTGCAAGAGTGGTTCGCCATGGGCTTGCAGGATTGGGACATCTCCCGTGACGAGCCGTATTTCGGCTTCGAGATCCCGGATGCGCCGGGAAAGTTCTTCTATGTCTGGCTCGATGCGCCCATCGGATACATGGCGAGCTTCAAGAACTTGTGCAAGCAACGGGATGACCTGAATTTCGATGACTACTGGGGACCGGACAGTCAGGTCGAGCTTTATCATTTCATCGGCAAGGACATCGCGTATTTTCATACTCTGTTCTGGCCGGCGAATCTCCATGGCGCCGGCTTTCGTACGCCTACCGCTGTCTTCTGCCACGGATTCCTCACCGTGAACGGTCGCAAGATGTCAAAGTCACGGGGCACGTTCATCAATGCCCGAACCTATCTCGATCACCTCAATCCGGAGTACCTACGCTACTATTACGCAGGAAAACTAGGTTCGGGAATCGATGACCTGGATCTCAACCTCGATGACTTCGTGCAACGGGTGAACTCTGATCTGGTCGGCAAGGTCGTGAATATCGCGTCGCGCTGCGCCGGTTTCATCGCCAAGGGATTCGATGGCCGTATGGCCGTTTCTCTCGCCGATCCGGATCTCTACGCGCGCTTCGTCAGCGCCGGAGATCAGATCGCCCGTCACTACGAAGAGCGCGAATTCGCCAAGGCGGTGCGGGAAATCATGGCGCTGGCGGATCTCGCCAATCAGTACATCGACGAGCACAAGCCGTGGGTGTTGATCAAGCAGGAAGGCTCGCAGATTCAGGTTCAGGCAGTCTGCAGCATGGGACTCAACCTGTTTCGCGTACTGATGATTTACTTGAAGCCCATCGTGCCGATGATGGCAGCCAGGGCGGAAAAGTTTCTCGATAGCGAAGCGTCAGCGTGGAGCGACGTTCACGAGCCGGTTCTCGATCATCGGATCAAAGGATTTCAGAAGTTGATGACGCGCGTCGAACGCGAGCGGGTGGATGCCATGGTCGAAGATTCCAAGGAAACTCTGGAAGTGACGGAGCGCGACGTGTCGGATGCTGGTCAGTCGCCGACCGACTCCTTGGAGCCAGTGGCCGACGAGATCGACATTGATGCGCTCATGAAAGTCGATTTGCGCATTGCGCGCATCACGGCGGCCGCGCGTGTGGAAGGCGCCGACAAGCTGCTCGAGCTCACCGTCGATATCGGGCCCGAGTCACGCACGATTTTCGCCGGCGTAAAGGCTGCTTACGATCCGCAAGACCTGATTGGCCGGCTTACGGTGGTGGTGGCGAACCTCAAGCACCGCAAAATGCGCTTTGGTACGTCCCAGGGAATGGTGCTCGCCGCGGGTCCCGGAGGCGAGGACATCTGGCTGCTGAGCGTCGATGAAGGTGCAAAGCCGGGGATGCGCGTCAAATGAACCCGGCGGGCAGCAAACACGCGGAAGCGGGAATCTCGGTGGAGGGCATCGATGGGCTGTTGCCGCAAACCCAGTGCACCGGGTGCGGTTACCCCAGCTGTCGTGAGTACGCTGAAGCGCTGACCGGGGGACTGGTGGAGTTGAATCGCTGTGCGCCCGGTGGCGCGGCGACGATTGACGCCCTTGCGCTGGCGTTGGATCTGGCGCCGAGGCCTTTGGATCCGGCTTTCGGCGAGGAGCGACCCTGGACCGTGGCGCGCATCGAAGAGCCGGCGTGTATCGGCTGTACATTGTGCATCCAGGCCTGTCCGGTGGACGCCATTCTGGGCGCCGCCAAGCGTATGCATACGGTTATCGAGAGCGAGTGCACCGGCTGTGAGCTTTGCCTCGATCCGTGTCCGGTGGATTGCATTGCGTTGGCACCCATGTCACTGCCGAAATCAGAATCGAGCGCGCAAGCGAATACCTTTTTGCAACGGTGGATGCGCGGTCGGGCGCCATTGGCGCGCCGGCGTTTTCGCTCTCACCAGAACCGCCTGCCGCGACTGTTGCGCGCGCGAACCGAGCGCCGGCGGATGAAAGATGCCGCCATGCCAGGTCGTGATGCTGATCGTGCCACCAAGCAGGCTGTCATACGGGCCGCGGTAAAACGTGCCAGTCACCGCCGTCGAGGCCTGCGAGACGCGTGAGCTATTCGATCAATATTACTTCTGCCCGTCTGCCGTTTGCGTGAACAAGGAAAAGCGCAGAGCGATTTTCGAACGGCTGCGCGCCGCCATGCCGGCGCCGACCACCGAGCTCGAGTACGAGACGCCGTTCCAGTTGCTTGTCGCCGTCATTCTGTCGGCCCAAGCCACGGACGTCAGTGTCAACAAGGCAACCGACAAGTTGTTCGAGCGTGCAGGTTCGCCTCAGGCGATTCGCGATCTTGGCGAGCAGGGGCTCAAGGCATATATCAAGAGTATCGGACTCTTTAACACCAAGGCGCGCAACATTATTAAGACTTGCGAGATGCTTCTGGAGCAGCACGACGGACAGGTGCCGGCGGACAGAAAAGCCCTGGAGGCATTACCGGGGGTTGGTCGTAAGACCGCCAACGTGATTCTCAATACCGCATTCGGTGTGCCCACCATCGCGGTCGACACGCACATCTATCGGGTCTCCAATCGCACGGGTCTCGCTCCCGGCAAGAACGTGCGCCAGGTTGAGGACAAACTCGAGCGGGTCGTGGATGACGAATTCAAACAGGACGCTCATCACTGGCTCATTTTGCACGGACGTTACACTTGCACGGCTCGCAATCCCCAGTGCGGCAATTGTGTTATTCGGGATCTGTGCGAATTCCGGCACAAGATACCGGCTTGAGTATTGCGCCAGCGCCCATGATTTTCGGCCAGCAGCGGGATCAGTTTCGCCAGGTATTCGTTGACGTTTGGCGCAAGCACTGCGAGGGTGCGCCGCTGGAGCCCTTGGAACAATCCATCGCCGCGGTTATCGGCGCGCATCCGGAATACCATGGGATGCTCGTGGAACCAGACTCCCTGTTGCGTGATTTTCCCGTCGAGGGCGAGGGCTCGAACCCGTTTCTCCACATGGGCATGCACATCACGATTATCGAGCAGATTACCAGCGATCGGCCCACCGGCATCCAGGCCTTGTACGATGCATTGCGCGATCGCTTTCACGACACCCACGCCCTGGAGCACGCGATGATGCAATGTCTTGCAGAAAGCTTGCTGGAGGCCCGTGATCGCAACCAACCACCGGACGAACAGCGCTACCTTTCCTGTGTCCGCCTGTTGCAACGCCCGGTGCTATAGTCATTCAGGTGCTTCAGGAATACCTAAAACGCCACTGGATCAGGGTTCTCGTCAGCCTGTTCATTCTGTCGGTATTTCTCGTGCACGCATTGAAATGGCACGAGTGGGAGATCATCGACCGTTTCGACAGCATCGCCTATGACATCCGTCTGCGCTTGACGATGCCGGAGACATCGGACGACCGCATAGTAATCGTCGAGATCGATGAAAAGAGTCTCGCCGCGCAAGGTAGATGGCCGTGGCCTAGAGACAAGGTGGCACGGCTGGTGGATCAGCTCATGGATCACTACGGCGTCGCACTCGTCGCATTCGACGTGGTATTCGCTGAGCCCGAAGAAGCCAGTGCGCTGGCATTACTCGACGAGCTCACCGGCGATTTGGCCGCGAATGACCGGGCGCTTCAACAGCGATATGAGCAACTCCGGCCACGCTATGATCATGACTCCGCGCTTGTAGAGAGTCTGGACGGGCGCAATGTAATCCTGGGCGTTTTTTTCACCGGCGGAGGCGATTCCGGTGGATCTGAGACCGCCGGTGCGCCCCCGACGCCGTTGTTTCCCCGCGGTAGTTTTACCGGCCGGAATATTCCCTTCGTGACGGCTTCAGGCTACGCGGCGAACCTCGCCCAGTTGCAGGAAAAAGCATTTGCTACCGGTCATTTGATGGCGTTGCCGGATACCGACGGCTTGGTTCGCCGCGTGCCAATGCTCTACGAGTACGATGGAAACTTCTACGAATCGTTGTCCATGTCGGTGGCGCGCAATGTTCTGGGAGTGAAGGGTGTTGTACCCGGCTATCCTGATGAATCGCGGTCCGGGCGAGGCTACTCCGAACTCGAGTGGTTGGAGATCGGTGATCGCCGCATTCCCGTGGATGCCCGCGTCAGCGCCTTGATCCCGTATCGCGGCCACAAGGGCAGCTTTTCTTACGTGTCTGCCACCGACGTCATCACCGGTAGCGCGCCGGCCTCCCTTCTGGAGGGCCGAATCGTTCTGGTGGGTGCGACTGCGGCGGGTTTGCTGGACCTTCGCGCCACTCCCGTTCAGGGGGACTATCCAGGTGTGGAGGTCCACGCAAACATGATCACGGGCATTCTCGACGGGACTATCAAGGAGAACCCTGCATATACCCTCGGTGCCGAGTTCTTGCTGGTGTTGCTATCGGGTTTGCTGATGGCGTTGCTGTTACCCGTATTGAGCCCGATCTTGTCGGGGGTCATGACGCTCGTGCTGCTTGGCTCCATCGTCACGGCAAATCTTCTCGTCTGGCAGTACGCCAACTTCGTTTTTCCCCTTGCGGCCAGCGTGCTGACGGTCCTCACGCTGTTCCTTTTCAACATGTGGTACGCCTATTTTTTCGAGGCCCGCGGTAAGCGCAAACTCGCGGGCTTGTTCGGCGAATACATTCCACCGGAGCTGGTGGAGGAGATGAGCCAGAATCCGGAGTCCTACACGCTGGAGAGTCATAATCGCGAGCTCACGGTGCTGTTCTCCGATGTTCGCGACTTCACCAGCATTTCCGAGGGCCTTGGCGCGGGGGAACTGTCGGAGCTCATGAATGCGTACCTGAGCGCCATGACGCGTGTCATCTATGACCACCGCGGGACCGTGGACAAGTACATCGGTGACGCCATCATGGCATTTTGGGGTGCGCCCATTGACGATCCCAATCACCCCCGCAATGCGCTCTATTCGGCGCTGCGCATGGTTTCGCAGGTGCGTGTGCTGTCAAAAGAATTCCGCGAGCGCGGATGGCCGGAGTTGCATATTGGGATCGGCATCAATACCAGCGATATGAATGTCGGAAATATGGGTTCCAGCTTTCGGCGTGCTTATACGGTTCTGGGCGACGGGGTTAACCTGGCGTCGCGCCTGGAGGGGCTGACCAAAAGCTACGGCGTGTCCATTATCGTCAGCCGCGCTACCCGGGACGCCGTGCCGGCACTCGCGTACCGGGAGCTCGACCGCGTGCGCGTCAAGGGCAGGGACAAGCCCGTCAGCATTTACGAGCCCCTCGGCCCACGGGATGCTGTGGATAAGAAGCTCCGTGACGAGCTGGACTTCTACCGGGAGGCGGTGAAGCTATACCGCGCACAGAATTGGGAATTGGCCGAGCTGCAATTCGTGAATCTCAGCAAGCGCTCGCCCAAGCGCGCTCTCTACAAGCTCTACATCGAGCGCATCAACCACTTCCGCAATAATCCACCCCCCGCAGACTGGGATGGCGTATACACGCATCTGGAGAAGTAGAAAGGGGGGGGAGTCGTAACAGGTACCGGTGTTGCCTTATTTGACTTATTGAACCTTCGAGGCAATCGTACACCCAAATCGCATTGGCAGGTTCAATAAGTCAAATAAGGCAACACCGGTACCTCTGCGGTACCTCTGCGGGCATCTCTTGCCTTTATACCGAGACGAAGAACTCCATTTTTACGCCGGCCAGCTCCACCACGTCATGGTCTTTCAGTGCGTGGGCCTGGGCGCCGATGGTATCGCCGTTGACCAGGGGGTGCTTGCCTTCCACGTGGGTGATGAAGTAGCCCTGGGGCCGTCGCGTAATGACCGCCACTTGAACACCGGGGCGGCCGAGGGTGATGAGGGCCTTTTTGAGTTCGAGTTCCTTGCCGGCGCCGGGTCCACTCAGGACCTGGATTTTGCCGAGCGGCATATCCCCGTCGGCCATCTGGCTGCTGGTCCCCGCCGGCGGCGGCGGGGCCGTCTCTTCGGCTTTGGCTGCGGCTGCGGCGTGGCTCGCCATGCCCGGCCGGATGATCATGGTCTTCTCGAAGTCCTGATCATCGGTGGTCGCTTCGTCGTTGACGTACTTGAGTTCGTGCTTACCGATGGTAATCACGTCGCCATGCTTCAGCGCATGCTTTTTGACCAGCTTCCCATTAACGAAGGTTCCGTTGGTGCTGTCCAGATCCTCGAGGAATGAGTCGTTGAGAATCGTGATTATGGCCGCATGCTGACCACTGACCGCCAGGTTATCCACCTGGATGTCATTTTCCGGCTTGCGTCCAATCAGCAGGCGTTCCTTATCGAGCGAAAAATCGCCGAGGACCGACTGATTAAGGGTGAGTACTAGGCTCCCAGGCATATCACATCCAGCCCACTGTATTTATCAACGACTAAAACCAATCAAGCACTTTGTTGTACCAGTTTTTCGTCGCCCCGAAGGACTTCAAACTGCGTACAAGTATAACGGAAATGTTGTCGACCCCACCCGCGGCATTGGCCTTATCGACCAGGTGCCGCGCGGCATCCTCGAGGTTTTCACCGTATTCGAGCAGGGTCTCATGGATAACGTCGTCTTCGACGAGATCCGTAAGCCCATCCGAACACATGAGGTATATGTCACCAGGTTGTACAACGTCTTCCTGTAAATCCGGATTTACCGCCATCTCGATCCCCATTGCCCGGGTCACGAGGTTTTTGTTGAGCGACTTTTTCGCTTCTTCCGGCGTATAAAATCCTCTGTCTATGAGTTCCTGTAGCAGCGAGTGGTCCGAAGTCACCTGCTGCAGCTCTCCGCCCCGCATGCGATACATTCTCGAATCGCCCACGTGCGCGATGGACATTCTGTCGTCATAAAAGGCGAGCGCCACCACTGTTGTCCCCATGCCATGGCACTGGGGTTGGCGCTGGGCGGTCTGGTAGATTGTTGCATTCGCCTTCTCGATGGCGGTTTTTATCAGCATTGACTCCGGGCAGAAGCCGGTCTCTTCATCGACGTCTCCACTCTTTGCGTGCTTCATCCCCTCGCGCAGATCGTCGAGGATCATGTTGACCGCCATGGCACTGGCCACTTCACCGGCCCTGTAGCCGCCCATTCCGTCGGCCAGAACGGCGATGCCCAAGTCCGTATCGCTGCCGATACTGTCCTCGTTGTGGGCCCGCTTCCGGCCTACATCGGTGACGCCGATGATCTCCAGTTTGTCGTCAAGACTCATCGGCTCGCATGCTCAAGCGGTGACCAGCTCGGCGCATGCCCGCAAATTGCGTGCCATCTCAGCTCCCCGCGAATACCTTTCGTTCGCGAGCTTCGCCAGCGCCTTATCGATTATAGACGTAAGACAGGGCGGCAGATCGGGGCGAAGGTCCATGGGGCTCGGATGGGCGTCGTTGGCAATCTTGTACATCAAGCTCGCCATGGAATCCGCCTTGAAAGGCAGCTGGCCGGTGGACAGCTGGAACAGCATGACGCCCAGGGAAAACAGGTCGGAGCGCCCATCTACCTTGCGCCCGGACAGTTGCTCCGGGGACATATAGGACGGAGTCCCGAGCACCATCCCCGTTTTGGTCCTGCTCGAATCGGTGATTCGGGCGATTCCAAAATCAGTCAGCTTTACGCTCTCCGAGTCGGCTTCGTACATGATATTAGCGGGTTTGATGTCCCTGTGCACAACGTTCTCCCCGTGAGCATAGTCCAGCGCCTCGGCGGCTTGAACGACGATCTTGAGAACTTTATCCACAGGCAGCAGGCGGTCCGCCTTGGTGTATTTCGTAAGGTCTTGACCCTTCAGGAATTCCATCGCGATATAGGCGAGATCGTGCTCCTCTCCGGCATCGAAGATGGTGACGATATTGGGGTGGTTGAGGCGCCCCGCAGTCTCCGCTTCGCGGAAAAAGCGCTCCTTGACCTCGTCGATTTCGTCTTCTTCGAAATTCTGCGCCAGCGCCATGGTCTTTATGGCGACCACGCGATTGATCTTCGGATCCCTGCCCAGGTAGACGACGCCCATGGCGCCCTTGCCGAGCTCCTTTTCTACTTGGTAGCGACCGAGCATCGGTTTCTGCACACCCTCGCCGTCGAGCAGCAGCGTGCCCGTGGCGGAGCCGGTGCCGGCCGAGCCGAGCATCACCGTGTCCTCCATGATCTTGCTGCGCGATATGCGCTTGGCAATATCGCGGAATTTCGGATCGTGGTCGGACATATACTGATACGCGGCCCCCGCCTTGTTGAACTGGCGCTTGCGCTCGAAGTCGAGAGCCAGGTTATAGAGCAGGTCCATGATGGAATCATCCAGCGGGCACTTGCGGAACTTCTCGAATGCCATGTCCAGTTGCCCCTGACCCTGAAAAGCGAGCCCGAGCATGCGGTTGCTCTCGGCTGAATCCGCGTCCGAAGCAAGCTTGCCGCGCTCCGTGACCAGGAAACGCTTGGTGGTGAGCAGTCCGTGGCCGAGCACTAGAAGCGCTGCCGGCATCATCAGCGACACCCACAGTGCCTGGCGGGTCATGAGGACGAAATGCGCCGCCAGCAGGGCAATGAGCAGGACGCCCGTTACCCCGAGCGCGGTGCCGGCCCGCAAGTGGGGAAACAGCAGAATCAGATAAAGGGATATAAGCATCCATGCGCCCAGCTCGGCGTAGCCGCTCCATTGGGGTACGACGAAGAAATCCTCCTCGAGGATGCTGGAGACGGTGTGGGCAAGGGTCTCTACCGGCGCCATGGCGGCGGCCACCGGAGTCTTGCTGAGATTGCCCAGCCCGGCAGCCGAAGCGCCTACCAGCACGATCTTGTCACGGAACTTCTCCGCCGGAATGCGGCCGCTGTAGATGTCATAAAAGGAGTACACCGAAAAGGCGGGTTTGTCGCCGTCGCCGGAGTAGAAGAAGGTGTTCATACGCAGATGCGGGTCGGTGCCGATGTTGAGTCCTCCCAGACGCACACCCTCACCCAGGGTTACCTGGATGTCGGCCGGGCTCAGATTGAGGCTCTTGGCGGCCAGCTGCAGGGCGACGGACGGGAAGTATTGGTCGTAGTAGCGCAGCATCAACGCTTCCTTGCGGCTGCCGCCATCCACATCCAGAAGTTGCGTCAGATGACCGATGGCGAGGGTCTGACTGCCGATCTGCGCGATGGGCGGAGTCTGTGCCGCTCTGGCCGGTGGCGGCTGCACCGGCGCGTCGTCTCCCGGCGCGCGGCGCACATCATCGACTGCATTTCTGGCCACAAAATCGGGCAGCGGCGCGTCGGGATTTCCCTGGGGCTCGCCGATTTCGAAGGTCATGGGCAGGACCACATTGCCGGCCCTGGCGAGACTGGCGGCGAGAACCGTATCGTTATCGAGGGCCTTGCCCGCTTCGTCGAGCTGGCGGCCGAGGGCCGGAATTCGCACGCCGGCGGCGGCATAGATGGCGCGCAACTTTTCAATGTACTTGAGACCCGGATCAATTTGAGGCTCTGAGTAGAAAACGAGATTTCCCACGACCTTGGCGCCGCCGGCATGCAGGGTGTCTATCATTTGCGCATGGATGTTGCGCGGCCAGGGCCAGCGTCCCAGGTTGCTGATGCTCTGGTCGTCGATGGCGACAACGGCGATGCGTTCGCTGGGCGTGCGCGCGGAGCCGCTCACACCAACGTCATAGGCGACCCGCTCCAAGCTCTCCAAGACGTCGAGCCGCAACAAAGCGGCCGCTCCGAACACCAGGCAAATGACCAGGGCGACTGCCCAATCGGCCGTCCAAGATCCTGTTTTCACCGCGGTCCCACTTGCTGGAGAAAATAAACTATAGGTGATACACCGCTGAAACCACAAGGATTTTCCGGTTTGCGCGAGGTCGAATCCGGGCCCATGTCGCAACCTCGGGGTCTACTCGGAGGGCATTGTGCGTTCCACGCCAGTGCGCCTCCATTGCGTTGGTCGACGCCGTCAATGGCAGTTCTTGCCGATCCAGCGCCGCGTCTGCGTGATCGCCTCGCGGTGCTCCTGGTCGTTCATGTAGCGGCGTGTTCCACTCTCATCGGTGGTGTAGACGATGCTGGCCCGCTCGATTCTGGCCAGGTCGCTGCGCGCCTTCTCGCATCTGTTCGTGCTCTCGCGCCTGGCCGCCGCTGACGCGGCCGCGGCCTCGTCCCGCTCGGCGCGTTCCGCGTCGAATGCTTCCAGGAGCCGCTGCTGCTTAAGACTGCGCTGATCGTGGTCGGCGTCCCTGGTGGGCGCCGGTGGCAACGTCATGGCGTGTGAGTCGGTGGCGGTGGCCGGTGGCCGATCGCCGTAATGAACGGCGCCCTGGTCGTCGACCCATTTATAAACCTCGGCCGTAGCGAAGCTGCTCGCCAGGATTAGCATCAGCATCGCCAGCAGCCGTGATCGTTGCATGTCCGGAAAGCCCTCGCGGGGGCAGGATACCGTTCCCCCCCGCTGGAATCGCAGAGTCTCGATGGCGGCCCTGACGATAAAACCGATTATGCGACTACAGGGGGCTCGGGTTAAGCACGGGATCCCGGGATTTGTGACCTGTGTCGCGGGATGGTCTCGATGGGCGTGGGCAAAGGCCTCGCCGTGGGGGCTCGGCGCCGGTCAGCGGCCACTTTACCGGCGGCATTCTCCTTTGCATCGGCAGCCGGTGTAGGTACCCTTGGCGGCCATGAAATTGGCCTTCGTCAAGATGCACGGCATCGGAAACGACTTCGTGCTCATCGACAACATGTCGCGAGAGCTCCATCTCCGCGGCGAGCAGATTCGATTGTTGGCGGATCGGCGCCGGGGAATTGGTTGCGATCAACTTCTGGTAGTGGAGCCCGCCGACAGCGCTGATGCCGACGCGCGCGCGCGGATATTCAATCAGGACGGTAGTGTCTCGGGCCAATGCGGCAACGGCTTGCGGTGCCTGGCGGCCTATTTGCGGGATGCTGGCATCGTCACCGGCGAGTACGTTGCCATCGAGGCGGGGCAGGGCATGGTGCGCGCGCGCCTGGCCGATGAGCACGTGGTGACGATGGATATGGGCATGCCCCGGTTCGAGCCCCGGGAAATTCCATTTCTGGCCGACGTGCAGGCAGACAGTTACAGCGTACAGGTTGGCTCGCGGCGCCTGGAAATAGGTGCGGTGTCCATGGGTAATCCACACGCGGTGATACGCGTGGACGACTGCGAATCGACCCCGGTGGAGGAGCTTGGTCCCGCGGTGCAGGCAATCGAAGAGTTCCCCGACGGGGTTAACGTCGGGTTCATGCAAGTCCTCGATGACAGCCATGTACGGCTACGCGTATTCGAACGCGGTGTTGGCGAAACGCTGGCCTGTGGAAGCGGTGCTTGTGCCGCAGTGGCGGTCGGGCGCACGCGCGGTTGGCTGGGTGCGCAGGTCCTGGTCACGCTTCCCGGTGGCGAGTTGACAGTGAATTGGGATGGCGTGGGCCAGCCGATGTGGTTAACTGGTCCGACGCAGCGCGCCTTCGAGGGGAATTTCGAGCTATGAGCAATGAGAAACGCCGCGCGGTATCGCCGGCCTCCGGCGAGGAGGAGGTAATCGCTGCCTACCTGCGCGAGACACCGGACTTTTTTGATCGCCATCCGAAATTGCTCGAGGATCTGGTCGTTCCCCATTCTTGCGGCGGTGCGGTGTCGTTGGTGGAGTATCAAGTCGGCGTGCTGCGCGATCAGGTGCACGAGATGCGCCGCCGCATGCAGTCGTTGGCCAACAACGCCCGTGACAACGAAGCCTTGTCCCAGCGCCTGCATCAATTGACCCTGTCGCTGGTGGAGTGCACGGGCCTCGATGAGGTTTTGACCAGTCTCTACCAGGCGATGGGCGAGGACTTCAATGCAGATTTCGCGGCAATACGCTTGTTCGCAGATCCGGTGTCGGAAGGCGAGCAGGGTCTGGGAGAATTCGTAGGTAAGAACTCGGTGGGCGCCGAGCTGTTTTCCCAGGTATTGACGTCCAACAAGCCGATCTGCGGTCATTTCAAAGACGAACAGCTCGCCTTTCTGTTCCCTGAGAACGCGGGTGAAATCGGATCCGGCGCGCTCCTGCCGCTGGGGCACAATGCGCGCTTCGGGGTACTCGCCATCGGCAGCCGGGACGGGCAGCGCTTCCACCCCGGCATGGGGACGATTTTCCTGAGGCAACTGGGCGACATCGTAAGCCGCGTTCTCGTGCGCCACATCGCTGTCGAGTGATGCCGGGCGGTACCGCGGCAAGTGTTTGTGTATGCAAGATTGGATAGAACGCTTCGTCACCCACGTCGGCACTGAACGGCGGCTGTCGCCGCTCACAGTCGACGGATACCGGCGCGAGATTGCGCGCTTTTCCCAGCGACTCGTAGACCTGGACGTCAATGACTGGCGCGCGGTGGACGAGTCGCGGGTGCGCGACTATATCGCCAGGCGTCACCGCCAGGGCGCCGGCGCGCCGACCCTGCAACGGACGCTGTCGGCGATTCGCAGCTTTTACAAATTCCTGCTCCGAGAAGGGGCGGCGACCCACAACCCCGCCGCCGGCGTGATCGCTCCACGAGGAACGCGCAAGCTCCCCGATGCTCTGGATGTGGACCGGGTAACCGCGCTGCTGGACATGCCCGTAAGAGGCGGCCTCGATATCCGGGACCGGGCCATATTCGAACTGATGTACTCATCGGGACTGCGCCTGGCGGAGACCGTGTCGCTGAACCTTGGCGACGTCAATCTCACCGATGCCCTGGTCCAGGTAACGGGCAAGGGCGCCAAGCAACGGGTACTGCCGGTGGGCTCGGTCGCCTGCAAGTGGTTGCGGACCTGGTTGGGCGAGCGATCGGCCCTGGCTGCCCCAGGCGAGACGGCTCTGTTTGTCAGCCGTCGCGGCACGCGCCTCACGGCACGCTCGATACAGGCGAGGCTGGCGAGATGGGCGAAGATTCAGGGCCTCGGGCGCCCGGTGCATCCCCACATGCTCCGCCACTCCTTCGCCAGTCACATGCTCGAATCCAGCGGCGACCTGCGTGCCGTTCAGGAGTTGCTCGGCCACGCGGACATCAGCACCACCCAGGTTTACACCCACTTGGATTTCCAACACCTGGCCCAGGTGTACGACCGGGCGCACCCCAGGGCGAGGCGCCGAAAGAGCAAGAGCTGATTGCGTCACTTTCTCTCCTGGCGCAAGGGAGAGAGAAGAGTCATCGGCCACTGTCCTCGTGTAAGATCAGCGGATCTCCACTATTCGGGCGCGTTCTCATGCAACAATTTTCGGGCACCACCATCCTCACCGTACGCCGGGGCGGCGATGTGGTCATGGGGGGCGACGGCCAGGTGTCACTGGGCGATACCGTCGTCAAGGGCAACGCGAAGAAGGTGCGCCGTGTCTACCACGACAAGGTCATCGCGGGCTTTGCCGGCGGTACAGCCGACGCCTTTACGCTGTTCGAGCGCTTCGAGGGGCAGCTGGAGAAACACCACGGAAACCTGACCCGCGCGGCCGTGGAGCTGGCCAAGGACTGGCGAACGGATCGGGCGCTGCGTCGCCTCGAAGCCCTGCTGCTGGTGGCCGACGCATCGAGTACCTTGATGATCTCCGGCAACGGCGATGTCATCGAGCCTGAGTTCGACGCCATGGCCATTGGTTCCGGCGGCGCCTATGCGCTCGCCGCCGCCAGAGCCATGCTCGAGAACTCGGATCTGGATGCCCGCGGCGTGGTCGAGAAGGCCATGAGTATCGCCGCCGAAATCTGCGTTTACACCAACAACGCACTCACGATTGAATCATTGCAGGGCAGCGCCGACCGATAGATCTCCAGCAGCGACCCGGACAACGCCAGGGAGGCATAGCAGATCTCGGCGGTCGCGCCGCCCAATCGGAACATAAACATGTCACACATGACACCTAGAGAGATCGTCCACGAGTTGGACAAGCACATTATTGGACAGGATGCCGCCAAACGCGCGGTGGCCATCGCTTTGCGCGATCGTTGGCGGCGCAATCAAGTCGACGCCGACATGAGACATGAGATCACTCCGAAAAACATTCTCATGATCGGGCCGACGGGTGTCGGCAAGACAGAGATTGCCAGGCGTCTTGCGCGACTCGCTAATGCACCTTTTATCAAGGTAGAGGCCACCAAGTTCACAGAGGTCGGATATGTTGGTCGAGATGTGGAATCCATTGTTCGCGATCTGGCCGACGCGGCGATCAAGATGAGCCGCGAGCGCGCCATGGAGGCAGTTCGTCATCAGGCCGAAGACGCGGCGGAGGAACGCATACTCGACGTACTGTTACGTCCGGCGCGTACCGACGGCTCGGGGCCGGGTGATTCGCAGGACGACGAGGCGAGTTCGACGCGTCAGAAGTTTCGCAAGATGCTTCGCGAGGGCAAGCTCGATGACAAGCAGATTGAAGTGGAACTGAGTGGGGCAGCGGTTGGAGTTGAGATCATGGCGCCGCCCGGCATGGAAGAGTTGACGTCGCAGTTGCAGGGGATGTTTCAGAACATGTCCGGTGGACGTACACGCCTCAAGAAGATGAGTGTCAAAGACTCTTTCAGGGTGCTTAGCGAAGAAGAAGCCGCCAAGCTCATCAACGAAGAAGACATGAAAACCCACGCTCTGGATGATGTGGAGCAAAATGGGATCGTATTCATCGATGAAATCGATAAGGTTACTCGTCGTTCAGACAACACCGGAACGGGCGGGGACGTGTCACGCGAGGGCGTGCAACGGGATCTTCTTCCCCTTGTCGAAGGCTGCACCGTATCGACCAAGTACGGCGTGATTAAAACCGATCATATTCTATTTATCGCATCCGGCGCGTTTCATATGTCGAAGCCTTCGGATCTCGTGCCCGAGCTTCAGGGACGACTGCCGATCCGCGTGGAACTCTCCGCACTTGGTGTGGAAGATTTCACGCGCATCTTGACTGAGCCGGATGCGTCGTTGACCGAACAATATATTGCACTGATCGCTACCGAAGGTGTCACCTTGCGGTTTACCGATGATGCGGTCCGGAGGATCGCCGAAGCGGCCTGGCAGGTGAACGAGCGAACCGAAAATATCGGGGCAAGAAGGCTGCACACTGTGCTTGAAAGACTGCTGGACAATATCTCCTTCGAGGCTCCTGATCATGCCGGTGAGGAGATTCGAGTCGATGCTGCATACGTTGACGAGCATCTTGGCAATCTGCTGGTCAACGATGATTTGACGAAGTACATTCTATAGCCCTCAAACAGATGCCGACGGCCTTTCGCTGGAGATTAGTTCGCCATGAGCGCCAAGCAGATCGTACCCACCGAGATTAGCTACCATAAGAAGTCGCGGGTTCTGGATATCGCCTTCGGAGACGACGGGCCTTTTCGGCTTACGGCGGAATTTCTGCGGGTACATTCCCCGTCCGCCGAGGTGCGCGGTCACGGACCCGGTCAGGACGTATTGCAGATTGGCAAGGAAGACGTGGGCATCGACCGCATCGAGCCAGTCGGCAACTACGCGGTCCGCCTGTATTTCGACGACGGTCACGACACGGGGTTGTACTCGTGGCAAGAGCTCCAGCGTTTCTGCTCACACAACGAGGAGCTGTGGGCAGATTATCTGTCGCGACTGGCGGCCGCCGGACATCTTCGTAAATCCACGAGCTCGTGAACAGCACGGCGCTGGAATATCGACGCATCGGACCATGACCGAGCGGTCCACCGACTTCGGTTTCGAGAAGGTCCCGGTCGGGGAAAAAGCCCGGCGAGTCTCGTCGGTGTTTTCTTCCGTAGCGGAAAATTATGACTTAATGAACGACGTGATGTCGTTCGGTGTGCACCGCCTGTGGAAACGCTTCGTGGTCGACCTTGCCGGCGTGCGCGCAGGTCAGCAGGTTTTGGACCTTGCGGGTGGCACCGGGGATCTTGCTCTGCGGTTCGCGGCAATGGTTGGTGACAGTGGATCAGTGACACTCGCCGATATCAGTGCCGACATGTTGGACGTGGGCCGGCGGCGATTGGTCGATTCGGGCGTGTTGAAGGGTGTTTGCTACGTGCAGGCAGATGCAGAATCGTTGCCGTTCCCCGAGAATAGTTTCGATCTGATAACCATCGCTTTTGGTCTGCGCAATGTTACGGTCAAGGAACGCGCTCTGGGATCGATGTTTCACGTGTTGCGCCCGGGTGGCCAGATGTTGATTCTCGAGTTTTCCACACTGAAAGTTCCACTGCTCGATCCGCTTTACCATGCGTACATCATGAAAATATTGCCGCGCATGGGTCGACTGATTGCCGGGGATTCAGATAGCTACCGTTACCTGGCGGAATCCATACGAATGCACCCGTCTCAGGAAAAGCTTCTGGAAATGATGAAAACGGCGGGCTTCGAGCGATGCAATTACCACAATTTGAGTGGCGGCATCGCGGCCGTGCATCGCGGATACAAGCTATGAGACTTGATGCGCGCGTGATCTATGAGGGATTCGGGCGGCGCTTACTCGCCGGGCTCGTGGACTTGATTCTGGCGTCGGGACTGATTGCAACGCTCGTGCTATTGCGGCTCGTGACGCAGGAAGGCCCACCAAGTGCTTCCGCCCTGGCACGGGATCTGTCCGCACTCTCGCTTCACGGTGCGTGGTTGCTGGCGATGCTTTGTTCCGCGCAAACGTTGTTCTGGCGATTCCTGGCGGCTACTCCGGGAATGCTTTTGTTGGGTTGTCAGGTTTTGCGCGCGGACAGCGGCGCTCGTTTATCGCTGCTGCAGTGTCTCGTGCGATGTGCCGCTCTGTGGCTCGGCCTCGCTTGCCTTGGGGTAGGGGTTTTATGGAGTATCTGGGATCGTCGTCATCAGGGCCTGCACGACAAGTTGGTCGGCTCGGTGGTCGTCAGGGAAGATGAATCTCTGATGGTGCTGGATGAGCTGTTGGGGGGCGTGAAGTGAGCGCACAATCAGTGGTCGCTGCCGGGCTGCAGGCGGCGGTGCGAAATTTTCTCGAGTTGGACCCGGAGCTGGCGGAAGGTGTTGCCGAGCTCGAGGGATCGGTGCTGGAAGTACACATTCAGGGTATCGACAGGCGTTTTCAATTGCACCCTTCGGGCGCGGGTGTCAGCGTCGTGCAGGTTGACGGCGATGAGGCGCAGTTTGCGGTCGTTGCCGATGTCACAATCAGCGGCCCACCGTTCACATTGTTGCGCCTGTTGGGTTCGCTCGAGTCGGTAGACGGCGTTCTGCCAGCGGATGTTTCCATCAGCGGCGATCTGCAGTTGGTACAAAAGCTCACCAAACTGGCGAAACGGGCCAATATCGATTGGGAGGAGCCGCTTTCGAACTTGTTCGGAGATTCCATCGCCCATGAGCTCGGCCGCGGGATACGTGGTTTCGTCTCCTGGGCCCGGGCCGCTACCGAGACTGTTGCCTGGGACCTGGGCGAGTATCTGCGTGAGGAGCGGCGTCTGTGCCCGACACAACTGGAAGTGGACGATTTTGCCGCCCGGGTGGATGAGGCACGTGACGCCGTTGAACGTCTCGATGCCCGCATCACAAGGCTCAACGGCCGTGCCCGGAGGCTTTGAGCATTGATTCGTCCGCGCCAGGCTCTACGTCTGATCTATATCAACGCCATACTCATCAGGCACGGTCTCGACGAAATCATTTTGACCACGCCGCTGCTGCGGCCGGTGCGCTTTCTTCTTTATCTGTTGCCCTGGAACTGGGTACGCCGGACGCGCGCGCCGCGGGCAATTCGGCTTCGACGTGCCCTGGAAGATCTGGGACCGATTTTCGTCAAGTTTGGACAGATAATTTCGACACGCCGGGATCTTCTGCCTGACGACATTGCCGATGAGTTGGCAAATCTTCAGGATCAGGTGCCCCCATTTCCGGGGGCCCAGGCCCGGGCCATCATCGAGCGGGCCTTGCACAGTCCGGTCGAGGATTTGTTCGTCGAATTCGACGAGACACCGCTGGCATCCGCCTCCATCGCGCAGGTTCATTCCGCACGCTTGAAAGACGGCCGAGAGGTGGTGGTCAAAGTCGTGCGCCCGGGCATCGAGGCCGTCATCCGCCGCGACGTGAGCCTTCTTTATCTGGTGGCCGATCTCGCCGAACGCTATTGGCGCGAGGGCCGCCGCTTACATCCCCGCCAGATAGTCGCCGAGTACGAGATTACCATTCTCGATGAACTGGATTTGATGCGCGAAGCCGCGTCTGCCTCACAGCTTCGGCGGAATTTTCAGGATTCCGCCCTGCTGCAGGTGCCGGAGGTCTACTGGGACTTCACGCGGCCGAACGTCATGGTTATGGAGCGTGTTTCGGGGATTCCAATCAGTGACATCGATGCCTTGAGAGACCACGGCATCGATCTCCGTGTGCTTGCCGAGCATGGCGTCGAGATATTTTTTACTCAAGTGATGAGGCACAATTTTTTTCACGCCGACATGCATCCGGGGAATATTTTCGTCGCCCGCGGCGATCCGAACAATCCCTGCTACGTGGCGGTGGACTTCGGCATCATGGGTAGTTTGACGCCGGAGGATCAGCGCTATCTGGCTGAGAACTTTATTGCCTTCTTCAATCGTGACTATCATCGCGTGGCGGAACTGCACGTGCTGTCCGAGTGGGTGCCCGCCGATACGCGCATCAACGAATTCGAGTCCGCTATCCGCAGTGTTTGTGAACCCATCTTTGAGCGGCCGTTGAAAGATATTTCTTTTGGCCAGCTGCTGCTCCGACTTTTTCAGACGGCCCGGCGCTTCCACATGGAAGTTCAACCCCAGTTGATTCTGCTGCAGAAGACCCTGCTGAATATCGAAGGCCTTGGCCGGCAGCTCTATCCCGATTTGGACTTGTGGCAAACGGCCAAGCCTTTTCTGGAGCGCTGGATGCGCGAGCAACTGGGTCCCCGCGCCGTGGTGCGCGAATTGAAAACCCATGCGCCGCGATGGGGTGAGATTCTGCCCGCTTTACCGGGACTCGCCTACGAGGTTTTGCGCCAGGCACGCAGTGGAAAGCTGCGCGTGGAAATCGCACCGGCAGAGCTCGATAAGATTCGCCGCGAGATGCGCCGTTCGAATCAACGCACCGTGCTTGGTGTTGTAGGCGCGGGGTTGATCGTCGCCGCGGTGGTATTGCTTGCGGTGCAGGAGGGGGGCGCGGCGCGGCTGAGTTCGGTGCCGCTGCTAACGTGGGTACTCGGTGGGCTTGGCACTTATATGGTGGTCGCCGCCTTACCGTGGGACAGCGACTGAGCGCAATTGCTTCCTGCCAATGAGTGAATTGCGCGCATAGTGTGGGCGCTTGCCGTTGTACGGTGCCGGTTTCGTCGACTTCGCGTGGAAAGCTAGTGATCTTCTCACGATCAGCTCCCGCACGGGTACTAACTCGACGCCGTAATATGAGGGTTTCAACAGTACGTCGCGCAGCACACTCAGGGTTTCAGGATAGGGATGGCCGATTGCGAGGCCCGTGCCGTGCGTGCGGGCGAGCTCAATCAGTCGTTGGAATTGTTTGCGGATCATTTCGGTGTCCGCAGTAGCGTCGAGAAAGACGTCACGGCCGATGGCACGTAATCCCGCCGCGTTGGCCGAACGCAGCGCAACGCTTCTCGCACTGGTGAGGCTGTCGACAAAGTAGAGCGCCCCGTTCTTGTCCATCCACTCCATGAGCCATCCCATGGCGCGCATTTCCTGGGTGAGCGCACTGCCCATGTGATTGTTAATGCCACTCACATGGGGTACCGAGGCGAGCCCGGCGTCGAGCACCGCCTGGAGTTCGAGGCGCGCCATGCCATTGACCAGGGCGCCTGGACCAAGAGCCTTATCCAACTCCGATTCCATGGGGACGTGCAGAAGCACTTCCTTGTCGAGCTGGAAAGCGATACTCGCGAGGCTGCGCGCATAGGGCGTGTGAGGCAGGACCGCATAGGCTACCGGACCTGGAAGCTCGAGAGCGCGCAGGCCGTCCCGGCGACGGTAACCCAGATCGTCGATGATGATACTGATGGCGGGTAGCCCGCCCGGCTCGACGCCCCCCTGGGTGAGGCTTTGAGCGGTGCCTGTTCCGGCGCTGCAAAGGCAAATGGTGAGCAGGAGCCCGCGGGCTGCATGGTCTGCGACGCGGCGCTCGGGTCGCGTCGCAGGTGCCAGCGTCGGCACTGTCAAGAACTGTGTTTTTGCAAAATGGCGAGCCCTTTGAGCAAATTCAACGCCTCGTAGATAGCATAGTCCCGCTTGGCGAGCGGCAGCGCGCTCTTGTCGGCCTTAGCGTCTTTGCCCTTGTCAGTGCTTTTCGTGCCGTCCTTTTCGCCCTCGCCTTCGAGATGACGCGCCAGATCGGCTTCCTTGATGCGCCTCGAGGCGCTTGCATCGGATTCGTCGAACTTCAGGTTCTCGAGCTCGATGTCCGGAGAAATTCCTGTAGCCTGAATGGAGGTCCCCGACGGTGTGTAGTATTTGGCAGTGGTCAGCTTGAGTGCCGAGCCGTTGTCCATGGGTAGAATGGTCTGCACGGAACCCTTACCAAAGGTTTTCTGTCCCATGATAATTGCCCGCTGATGATCCTGGAGCGCGCCGGCGACGATTTCCGATGCCGATGCGGAGCCCCCGTTAACCAGAACGACCAGGGGCGCGCCATTGAGTATGTCCGTGGGCTTGGCGTTGAACTTCAGTTTCGCGTCGTCGAGGCGGCCTTCCGTATAGACGATAATTCCATCTTTCAGAAAGGCGTCACTAACCGAGACTGCGGCACTTAATACGCCGCCGGGGTTGTTGCGCAGATCCAGGACAAGTCCTTTCAGCGGACCGTCCGCCGAGCCTTCCAGCTTGTCCAGCGCCTCGCGGAGATTGTCCCCGGTTCGGGACTGGAATTGGGATATGCGTACATAACCGTAGCCCGAGTCGAGCAATTCGCTCTTTACACTGGTGACGCGAATGACGTCGCGGGTAATCGTAATCTTCAGGGGCTTGTCCTCACCGTCGCGAACGATGGTCAGAACGATGTCCGTGCCTGGCTTGCCGCGCATTATCTTGACCGCGTCCGACAGCGCCATTCCCTTGACCGGCGTATCGTCGAGTCGAATGACCAGGTCTCCCGCCTTGACGCCGGCCCGATGCGCCGGTGTGTCGTCGATGGGGGAGATGACCTTGACGAAGCCATCTTCCATGCCGACCTCGATGCCGAGGCCTCCGAATTCTCCGCTGGTTCCCGCCTGCAGTTCCTTGTAGTCCGCCGGGACCAGATAGGCGGAGTGCGGGTCGAGACCCGCGAGCATGCCGCGGATGGCATTCTCCAGCAGGGCTTTGTCCTCGATAGGCTCTACGTAATCGTTCTTAATCTTGGCAAAGATCTCGGTGAACGTTCGCAGGTCCTCCAGAGGCAGGGTCTCGGTCTCGTTCTTGCCGGCGAGCACCCCTTCCCCGAGCGTCAGCGAGGCGCCCAACAGGGCCCCGAATGCGAGCACGGGCATGCTTCGGAAAAGAGATTTCATCAAATCCTCCAGGCGCTGAGCGCCGACCAATATTCTAGGATACAAGCGTCTCCTACGGAGACACAAGCTTAGCTGACTGTGCGGCCGGGCCCAGAGCACACCAGCGCGTGGGGTCCACCGGTTTGCCCAGGTGGCGAATTTCGAAGTACAGGCCGCTGCTTTCGCGCCCGCCGCTGTCTCCTACCTTGCTGATAATCTCGCCGGCCTCGACCCAGTCGCCGACGTCTTTGAACAGCGACTCGCTGTGTCCGTACAGGCTCATATAGCCGTCACCATGCTCGATAATCATCAGCAGGCCGAATCCGCGTAGCCAGTCTGCAAAGGCCACGCGGCCATGAGATACCGCGTGCACCGGCGTTCCGGGCTGCGCGATCACCAGAACGCCCTTCCAACTTAGGTCCCCACTACCCCGGGGAGTTCCGAACCTGTGGCGAATTTTCCCCACCGAGGGCCACGGCAGCTTGCCTTTCAGCTGCCGGAAGGGCACCTGGCGGATTTCGGCGGGCGCGATGTCGGCCAGTTCCCTGGCCAAGCCGGCCACCAGTTCCGCCAGCGTCTGCTCGTCCTGCCTGAGCCTTTCCAGGCGTGCATCCTGGTCGCCGAGATCCCGGCTGAGCCGGGCGATGACATCACGCCGCGCCTGGCGTTGGCCCTCCAGGCGCTTCCTGGCGGTGGCTTTTTGCTCACGCAAGCGCGCCAGCCTGGCCGTGTCCCGGGTGGTGCTCTCCTTAATATCGGCCAGTTCCTGCAGAACCATAGCCAATGCTCGGATCCGCTCGGCGCGATCACGGTTGAAGTAAGCATAGTAGGTCAGAGCCCGGGATAGAGTGGCCGGGTTCTCTTGATTGAGTAGCAGCTTGAACTGGTCCTGGCGGCCTGTGGCATACGCGGCGCGTACGTAGCGAGCCAGATCTGTGCGCAATTCCTGCATGTTCTCGAGGATCTCCCGGTGACGCCGCGCCAGGCTCGCGAGGCGTTTTTCATGTTCAGTCTTGTCTCGGTCGAGTTCTGCGAGTTCCGTCGTGACCCGGGCGACGGCAATCTCCGTGTCGCGCAGTCCCGTGGCCAGCTTGTCCCGTTGCATGCGTGTTTGATTCAGGCGTCGGTCGAGTTCCCGAATGCGTTTGCGCACGCTCTCCAGCTGTTCTTTCGGGTCGTCATTGGCAGCGGCGCCGGCCTCCGCCGGTGTTCCTCCTCCGACCGCGAGCACACCCAGGGACAACACGAAAACCAGGGCCCTGACCTGGCCGGTCGAGGCGAGCGGTGCGGGCGGGGGAACGCGACGTCGCTGGTGCATTGCCATGGCGGGAATTCTAGGGTGTTGGGAGCGTATCCATCCAGGCCTGAAAGCGTATCTCGAGTATGGTCTCGCGCTGCGCGGCCCGCCGGCGCCATTGCCTGACACCCCGGTTCACGCTAATCTCGCCCACCATCCCGCCGGCCACAGCGGTCAGCCTTTAGACAATCCGGAAAGACCCCATGGAGCGATTGCCCGAGTTTTTTTCCAACCATTCGAGCCTGGCTATGGCCTTCGTTGTCATTCTGGGCACGCTGTTGTGGACTCTGTGGCAGAGTTTCGGTGGCGGTGGCACGAAGAAACTCAGTCCGATGGATGCCACCCAGCTCATTAATCGCGAGGATGCCCTGGTCCTGGATATTCGCACCGATGGAGAGTTCAGCCAGGGTCACATCGTCAATTCGGTCAATATTCCCCAGAAGTCGGTTCAAGAGCAGCTGTCCAAACTCAACAAGTACCGCGGCCGGCCCATTATCACGGCCTGTCGAAACGGTCAGACCGCCGGGGGCGTGGGTAGTACCTTGCGAAAAAACGGTTTCGAGCAGGTTTATAATCTGGCAGGGGGGCTGATCGCCTGGGAAGGCGCCAACCTTCCCCTGGTCAAGAAATGAACACAAGTCGTCGACCCTCGAGCACCGACAGCGCGACTGTGGGGTTCAATCATGTCTGAGTTAGAACGCGAGCAGCCGTGGCGGTCGACTCCACTCCATGGCGAGTTCAGTATCAAGAAGGTCTACATCAAAGACACCTCTTTCGAGACGCCTAACTCGCCACAGATTTTTCAGGCCAATTGGGAGCCGGAGATGGATGTGCATCTGCACAGTCACTCCAGCGACCTGGATGCCGGCGAGTTCGAGGTGGTGCTGATGGTTACCGTCACCGTAACCGTCGGCGGAAAGACGGCGTTCCTTGCCGAAGCCGCCGTTGCCGGCATTTTCGGCATCACGGGCCTCACCTCCGACGAGATGGGGCCAACCCTGGGGAGTTACTGTCCCGGTATCCTGTTTCCCTATGCCCGCGAGTTGATTTCCAGCCTTGCAACACGCGGCGGATTTCCCCCATTCATACTGGCGGCGGTTAACTTCGAGAAGATGTATCAGCAGCACATATCGTCGCAGTTCAGCGAACAACAAGCGCAAATCGAGGAATAGGGGTCAAGACTCGTCAGCAGTGCAATATCGCGGTTCTCGGGGCTGGTTCCTGGGGGACGGCGCTGGCGATTCTACTGACGCGCAATGGTCACCGGGTGTCGCTGTGGGGACGTGACCGCGAGCAAATCGCCCGCATGGCGGGGGAGGGCCGCAATCGGCGCTACCTTCCGGATCACGCATTTCCCGAAGGGCTGCAGGTCAGCGCCGATCTGGACGAATCGACGGCGGCGGCGCGCTTTGTCCTGATTGCGGTTCCCAGCAGCGGCTTCTCCGGGCTATGTGCCGATCTCGTATCCCGTGACAAGGCAATGGAGGGGATATTCTGGGCGACCAAGGGATTTGAACCAGGCAGCGGACGTCTGTTGCACGAAGTGGCGGCGGAGAATATCGCCGCAACAATGCCTGGAGCGGTGCTGTCCGGACCGACATTCGCCAATGAAATTGCCCGCGGATTGCCGGCAGCGGTGAGCTGTGCGTCAGCCGATGCCGGATTTGCCGAGACTGTTGCCGATTTGTTTCGCAACCAACGGTTCCGGGTATACACCAGCACGGACATCGTCGGCGTGGAAATCGGTGGCGCGGTAAAGAACGTGCTCGCCATCGCCGCCGGCATCGCCGATGGTCTCGGATTCGGTGCAAACACCCGGGCAGCACTCATCACCCGCGGGCTTCGAGAGATTATGCGTTTCGGCACGGCCCTGGGCGGGCAGCCGGAAAGTTTCATGGGTCTTGCCGGCCTCGGCGATCTGGTGCTCACCTGCACCGATGATCAATCCCGCAACCGGCGTTTCGGATTGGCTCTCGCCAGTGGGCTGCAAGTGGACGCGGCGGTGCAGTCCGTCGGCCAGGTAGTGGAGGGCGTTAGCGCAGCCCGCGAAGTGATGCGTCAAGCGCAGCGAATCGCGGTGGACATGCCCATCGCCGAACAGGTCAACAAGGTACTGCACGAAGGGGTCGCGCCCGTCGATGCCGTGCAGGCGTTGCTCACCCGGCCGCCGGGAACAGAGTCGGAATAATCCCGGGCGCTACACGCAAAGAGAACAGCAATGTGAAACGCATATTGATAACCGGCGCCGCCGGCAGCATCGGCACTTATCTGCGCAAAACCTTGCGCGGCAAATATGTGCTGCGCCTGTGCGACGTGAATGCCATATCGAGCATCGCGGACGGCGAAGAATTCGTCGCCGCGGATGTCACCGACGCCCCGGCGCTGGCGCCATTGATGGAGGACGTTTACGGCGTCGTGCATCTGGGAGGCGTGCCCAGGGAAGACGCATGGGAACCGATTCTGGATATTAATATTGCCGGCACCTACAACGTCATCGAGGCCGCTCGCCGACAAGGCGTCGAGCGCTTTCTTTTTGCCAGCAGCAACCACGCCATGGGTTTTTATCCACGCAGTGAGCGTATCGGTACCGATGTCAGCGTGCGCCCCGACAGCCGCTACGGTGTCAGCAAGGCATTCGGGGAAGCCCTCGGCAGCCTGTATGCCGATAAGTATGGAATGCGCGTAATGTGCCTGCGCATTGGCAACGTCGCTGACGAGCCTGTCGACAGGCGGCGATTGAGTATTTGGGTGAGCCCTCGGGATCTCACCCAGCTCATCGAGATCGGCCTCGAACATCCGGACATGCGCTACGAGATAGTGTACGGCGTATCGGATAACGCGCGCAGCTGGTGGGATAACAGCAACGCCGCGCGTCTCGGATACGTTCCGGTGGATCGGTCCGAGGACTATGCCGAAAAAGTCCTGGCGGCGGCGCCGACTCCGTCACCGGACGCCATTGCCGAGATCGTGCAGGGAGGTGATTTCGCCGTCATCGAGAAAGGCGGTGGTGCGCCCCAACAGCGCGGCTAAGGGTTATCCCGAATTACCACCTTGAGGGCTTTCTTTTCGATCATCGCGCGTAACGCCTGCTCGACTTCTTCGATGGGCCGCACCGCGCTCAGCAGGTGCCCGGATTCGAAGCTCGTATCACTCAGCATCTCCAGTGCCCGTTGCACGGTCTCCGGGCGGTGGTGATACACGCCTTTTACCGTGATTTCGCTGTAGTGAACATGATGGGTGTCCAGTTCCACACGGGTTCCCGGCGCACAGCCGCCGAACAATAGCGCCAGTCCACCGGGACGCAGCGCTTGCATGCTATCGCTCCATACCGCCGGTTGGCCGGTGCAATCAATACACACATCGGCGCCCAGCCCCTCCGCGGTTGCGCTTCTGATGCGTTCCGCCTGACCGCCCCCGCGGGCGATGAGCTGCACGCTTGTCGCGCCCATGCGTTTACCCACTTCAAGGCGCGGCGCGTTCGGATCCGCCAGAATGACCCGGTGACCGTCGCGCCGCAGCGCGGCGGTAAACAGCAATCCGATGGGGCCGGCGCCGAACACCACGACTTGCGACCCGCCCGGGCGGCGCGCGAGTTCACAGGCATCCAAGCCGTGTAGAACGCAGGCCAGGGGTTCGGTCAGTGCCGCCCTGTCGAAATCCAGACCGGCGGGAATCGGGTAGCTGCTGCGTTTCACGAAGCGCGCGGGAACGCGCAGATACTCCGCAAATGCACCGTTGAGGTAGTGCAGATCGGTGCACAGATTTTGCCGTTGTTCGCGACAGTAGTCGCAACCGCCGCAGGCGGCGGAATTGGCAACCACCAGCGGATCGCCCGGCGAGAAGCTCTCCACGCCGCTTCCCACCGCAGCCACGGTGCCGGCCATCTCGTGGCCGAACGGACTCGGTACCTGGAGCATGCGCGGATGACCGCCGCGGCGAAAAACTTTGACGTCGGTACCGCAGGTGGTGGCGGCGCGAACCCGCAGAACGAGTTCGCCGTCGCCGGGACGGGGCACCGGCATTTCTCGAATCTCGATGCGCTCAGGTCCCACCAGGATCGCTGCGCGCATGTGTTCGGGTAGTGGCTGCATCACGCTTGCTTCGGTCGGTTATCAGGGTGCGAACAGAATCTTGAGGGATTCCCGTCGCCGGGCGATGGCGACGCCGGTGGCGAAATCCACCAGAGGCAGGCGGTGGCTCACCAGGGCGGAAGGGTCCAGTGCGCCCTCCAGCATCATGGAGAATACCCGGGACTGGTCCTCCAGAGCGCCGGAGTAGCTGCCGAGTATCCGGCGCTCGTACTTGAACAATGTGTTGAGTTCGAAGCCCGCGCACTCGCCGGCAGACGCATGCGCAAACAGCACCACCGCGCCCCCGGGGCGGGTAAGCGCGAGGGCACCGTCGAGTAGTGACGCGCCGCCGACGGTGTCGAAAACCGCATCGGCGCCGAGTCCGTCGCTGACTACCATCAATGCCCGGCGGGCATCGTCACCGGGAGCTGCTGCGGCTTCGGCACCGAGCCCGCGGGCCAGATCGCGCCGCTCCTCCATGGGATCGATCACCAGGACCCGCAGTTGCGGGTATACGGCGCTCAGCACCAACAGGTGCAGCAGGCCCATACCGCCGCCGCCCTGCACCACGGCAACACCGTCCGGCGCAATATTGGCGTGACGCACGCCGCGCAGCACGCAGGCCGCCGGTTCCATGAACACCGCCACATCATCGGCCAGATCATCGGGCAGCTTGCGGGCCGCATGGGCAGTGGCGCGGGCTTTGACCACCACATGATCGGCAAATCCCCCCGGCGCCAGAAGGTTCTCCTTGAATGCTTCGCACATGGTGACGGCACCGCGCCGGCACAACGGGCACTGTCCGCACGCCACATGATGGGGAACCGCGACCCGGTCGCCGTCGCGAAATCCGCTGACGCCGTTGCCAACGCCCGCCACCTCACCTACCAGCTCGTGCCCCAGCACCGTACCCGGCGCTACCGAGCCGGTGTCCAGCTTGAACAAATCGGTTCCGCACAGCCCGACGACGCGCACCTTGAGCAACAGCTCGCCGGCTTGCGGGGGCAACAGAGGTCGTTCCTCCACCGCCGTGCGATCGCCGCCGCGGCAGGCGATAACCATGTGGCTCCGTGGAATGGACACGATTGTTGATCCTGGCAAAGCAGCTCGGCGCTGGCGGCCATGGTAGGCGCACCGTCCAGCCAGGACAATGTGCGGCCGCCGGCCTCCAGGGAAACCGCTGCCCCTTATCGGGCGCCAGGGGGTATGTTAGCAAAGTGTATGTTTATCCCCGCCCGGCTCGGCACATATACTGGCGGCCGTGCGCACCCAAGTCCCTTCACTGGTAGCCTGGCTATGAACGCGAGCATGGACGCGGTCCCCACAAGCGACGGCAAGCCTCAGGCCATCGAAGCCGATGCACTTCTTTCCAAGGTGCGCGACGTGGTTTGCGAACTGCACCCCCACATGCGTGATCGCGTGCAGGTGAGCCTCGACAGCACCCTGGATAGAGATCTGGGTCTGGACAGCCTGGCGCGGGTGGAATTACTGGTGCGTCTGGAGCAGAGCTTCGGTGTCACGCTGAGCGAGGCGACCCTGGCGAGCGTCGAGACTCCCCGAGACGTTCTGCGCGCGTTGCTGGCGGGCAAGCCCGGCGTGCGCACTGCCGACGCCACAGTGGTGGAGGCTGCTGCAGTCGTGGAAGTGCCCGCGCCCAGCGCCGCTGTGACCCTGTTGGAGGCCCTGGACTGGCATGTGCGCGCCCACCCCGACCGCATCCACGTGCAACTGTACGGCGACGCCGGTGAGATACGCGACATCAGTTACCGGGATCTGCTCGACGGTTCCCGTGCCGTCGCCGCCGGCCTGAGACGCCTGCCATTCACACCCGGTCAATCCGTCGCCGTGATGCTGCCCACCAGCGCGGAGTACCTTTATAGTTTCATGGGAATTCTGCTGGCCGGCGGAGTGCCTGTGCCCATTTATCCGCCGGCACGGCTGTCTCAGATAGAAGATCACTTTCGCCGCCATGCGCGCATCTTGAAAAATGCCGGCGCCGTTTGCCTGATAACCTTCCCGCCGGCGAAACGGGTATCGCGCCTGCTCACGTCTCACGTGCCGGAGCTGCGTACTATCGTTACCGTGCCGGAGTTGAGCGGGGCCGGGCTGCTGGACGAAGCCAGCGCCGCATCTCCCGACACGGTGGCCTTTCTCCAGTACACGTCTGGAAGCACGGGTAACCCCAAAGGGGTAGTGCTTACCCACGCGCAACTTCTCGCCAGCCTGCGCTCCATGGGCGAAGCTCTCGAGGCCCGGTCCAGCGACGTTTTCGTCAGCTGGTTGCCGCTCTATCACGACATGGGACTCATCGGCGCCTGGCTGGGCAGCATGGTGTTCGGCTTCCCCCTGGTGCTGATGTCACCGCTGACGTTTCTCGCGCGTCCCGAGCGCTGGTTGCAGGCGATCCATGCGCACCGCGGCAGCATGTCCGGCGGGCCGAATTTTGCCTATGAATTGTGCGTGCGACGCATCAAGGATGCCGACATCGAGGGCTTGGACTTGTCTTCCTGGCGGCTCGCCTTCAATGGCGCGGAACCGGTGAGTCCGGAAACCATGGATCGCTTCGCCAAGCGCTTTGTCCCCTACGGCTTGCGCACCGAGGCGATTGCGCCTGTCTACGGCCTCGCAGAAGCTACCCTTGGGGTCGCCTTTACCCCGGTCGGGCGCGGCATGCGCACGGCGCGGGTCAAGCGCGGGCCGATCATGAACGAAGGACGTGCGGTGCCCGCCGATGCAGACGATGCCGATGCCCAGGTGTTCGTATCCAGTGGTGTTCCCATTCCGGGATTTGAAGTACGCATCGTCGACGAGGCCGAGCGCGAAACCGCGGAGCGAACGGAGGGGCGTCTCGAGTTTCGCGGCCCGTCCACGACCAGCGGCTACTACCGGAATCCGGAGGCGACCCGGGAGTTGTTTCACGACGGTTGGCTCGACTCCGGCGATCGCGCCTATGTGGCCGACGGCGAAGTCTTTATAACCGGCCGCGTCAAGGACGTTATCATTCGTGCCGGGCGCAATATTTATCCCTATGAGTTGGAGCAGGCCATCGCCGATATCGAGGGCATACGTCGCGGCTGCGTCGCTGTCTTCGGCGGCAGCGATCCCGGCTCCGGCACCGAGCAGCTCATTGTGGTGGCCGAGACCCGGGAAACCGGCGATGCCGCGCGGGCGGCGTTGAGACACCGCATCGAGGAACTCACCGACGAGTTTCTGGGGATGCCCGCCGATGATGTGGTGATTGCATCGCCGGGAACCGTGTTGAAGACTTCCAGCGGTAAGATCCGGCGGGTCGCCCTGCGCGGCTTGTACGATCGCGGTGCCCTTGTCCCACAGCATCGCGCCGTGTGGGTGCAGTTTTTGCGCCTGGGCGCGGCCAGCCTGTTACCCCAGGTGAGGCGCTTGTGGCGGCGTGTAAGCGATGCGGCTTTCGCCGCTTATGTCTGGGTAGTGTTCGTTATTCTGCTGGGGATCGCATGGCCGATGGTAGCCTGCACGCCGGGTCTTGCGCGACGCTGGCGCTGGCTCGGTTGGCTCGGCCGGCGCCTGCTGGGACTTACCGGGGCCGGTCCATCGGTGCAGGGACTCGAGCGTCTTCCTGCCAGGGGAAGCTACGTAGTCGTCGCCAATCACGGCAGTTACCTCGACGGGCTCGTGCTCACCAGCGTGTTGCCGCGACCCGTCGCCTTTGTCGCCAAGCAGGAGCTTCGCGACAACTTTTTCGCGAAAATTTTCCTCGAGCGTCTCGGTTGCCTGTTCGTGGAACGTTTCGATCGGGCGCGGGGTGCGGAGAACGCCCGCCAGGTCACCGAACGTCTGCGAATGGGAGACTCCCTGGCGGTATTTCCCGAAGGCACCCTGCATCGCATGCCGGGGTTGCTGCCTTTTCATCTGGGCGGCTTCCTGTCGGCGGTGGAGGCCGGTGCACCGGTGGTGCCGGTGACCCTGCGCGGAACGCGATCGATTCTACGCGACAGATCCCTGTTTCCGCGCCGGGGCCGCATACGCGTACATGTGAGCGAAGCGTTAATACCGGCCGGCGCAGGTGACGATGAAAATGTCAGCGCCTGGGATCGCGCAATTCAGCTTCGCACGGCGGCGCGCGACGAAATGTTGCGCCACTGCGGCGAGCCGGATCTGGCCGGCCGGCGCGAGCTCTCCTGGTAATTGATTGACAACTGTCGGAGTTTGTCGAGGCGTCATGCGGGAAAATGAAGCCAGTGCCACCGCCAGCGCGGTGCTCATAGACGGAGTCGCGGATTGGTTGATGTCCCAGGCGCTGGGCGACGGCGACGTGCGTGTTATCGTCGCCGGATGTTGTGACCGACTGCTGGCCGCCGGGATTCCCCTGTGGCGCGGTTTCGTCAGCTTTCGCATCCTGCACCCGAAATTCGCATCCGTGTCCGTCATCTGGCGCAGGGACGAGCAAAGCGGAACCGTCGAGCACATCGAGACGCTGCACGGGGATGCGTTCAGTTCCGAAGACTGGCGGCAAAGCCCCATGAATCACATGCTGAGCACGCAGATTCCGTTTCTGCGCCGGCGGTTGAAGGGCGAAGAGGCGTTGTTGGATTTTCCCGTATGCCGGGAGCTCCGCGATCAGGGCGGTAGCGACTATGTCGCGTGGATGATCCCCTTTGCCCGGGATGACGACCCGGGACCGCATCTGGATGGCGTCATCGGGTCGTGGGCGACGGATCGGCCGTCGGGCTTCAGCGACGGGGAAATTCGCTCCCTGGTACGCATCCAGCGACGCCTGGTGGTGTCGTTGAAGGTGCAGATTAAACAACAGATCGCCCACACGGTTCTCGCCACCTATCTTGGCAGGGACGCGGGTCGCCAGGTGTTGGACGGTCAGATCAAGCGCGGCGACGGTGAGATGGTGCACGCGATTATCTGGTACAGCGACATGCGCGACTCCACGCGCCTTGCCGACAGCATGGCCGCGGAGGAATTTCTGCAGACGCTCAACAGCTACTTCGAGTGTACCGCCGGTGCCGTGCTTGCCAACGGTGGTGAAGTGTTGCGTTTCATCGGCGATGCAGTGCTGGCGATCTTTCCCATCCGCGACCATGATCCGCAGTCCGCATGCGAACTCGCCATGGCCGCCGCCGGCGACGCCGCGTCGCGCCTGCAGGCGTTGAACGAGGAACGTGCCGGTCACGATCTGGAGGCTCTCGATTACGGGCTCGGTCTGCACGTGGGCGACGTCATGTTCGGTAACATCGGTGTACAGGAGCGGCTGGAGTTTTCGGTTATCGGCCCGGCGGCCAACGAGGTGGCGAGAATCGAAAGCCTGACCAAGACTCTCGGTCACCGCGCTCTGGCGAGTGTCGAGTTTGCCCGCTGCATGCCCCGTCGTTTCGAGAGCGCTGGAAAGCACACGCTCAAGGGAGTCGGCGCGCCCCTGGAAGTGGTCATCCTGGAGTAATATCGGCGCCGATAGTGTGCTGTCGGGCGGCGAATTTCAGTTGTTCAGGCTTGTTCAGGCGCGGCGCGAACCAGCGGGCGTTCGTCGATGGGCCAGTGCAGGGCCGCCGCCACCACGCCCAGCACGATAGCGATCCACCATACGATGTCATAGGACCCGGTGGCGTCGAAAACATAACCGCCCAGCCACGCGCCCAGAAAGCTGCCCACCTGATGGCTGAAAAACACGAAGCCGAACAGCGTTGCCATATAGCGTACGCCAAAAATTTGGGCGACCAGGCCGCTGGTGAGCGGCACCGTACCGAGCCACAGCATGCCGATCCCGGCGGCGAACAGCATGATGGAGAGATCGCTGACCGGCGTCAGGATGAACAGCGAGATGACCACAGAGCGTGCCAGATAAAGACCGGCGAGCAGGCGCTTCTTGGGATATCGGCCGCCGAGCACCCCGCAGGTGAGCGAGCCGATGATGTTGCCGAAGCCGATCAGCGCCAGCGCCACTGCGCCCAGGGCCGGCGTTGCGCCCCGGTCGATGATGTACGCCGGCAGGTGCGTGGCAATGAAGGTGACGTGAAAACCGCAGACGAAGAATCCGGCGGTGAGGTACCAATAGCCGCCGTGCCGGCTCGCTTCGGCGACGGCTTCGGTCAAGCTTTGGGTTCGTAGTCGTTCAGGGCCGTCGGTGTTTTTGCCGCTGAGGACCGCCGCCAGGGGGACCATCACGGCGCACAGGAGCGCAAAGCACAGCAGGGCCGTGCTCCAGCCGAAGCTGTCCAGGAACAACTGCCCCAGGGGCACCATCAGCACTTGCCCCGAGGATCCACCGGCGCTGGCCAAGCCTAGAAAGAGGCTGCGTCGCGATTCGCTCACGCTGCGGCCCACCACCGACAGAATTACCGGAAATCCGGTGCCGCTCAAACCCAGGCCGATGAGGACGCCGTTGCTCAAGACCAGATCCGTGCCGGTGCTGGCACTGGACATGAGCACCAGGCCGAGGACGTACATGAGTGCGCATACGGCCACTACGCGGCCCGAGCCGTAGCGATCCGCGATTGCGCCGGCGAAGGGTTGCGACACCCCCCACAGCAGGCTCTGTATCGCAATGGCAAAGGCAAAACTCGTGCGGCCAAGACCCAGGTCCGTGGTCACCGGCGCCAGAAAAATCCCGAAGCTGGTGCGAACGCCGAAGGACAGGATCAGCACGGCGCTGGCGCACACGAGAATCAGGACGGGATTGCGCCAACGGCTGGCAGTCATCGCTTTGTTGCGTTTCGGGTTGCAAGTGGGCAGCGCCGCAGTATACGTGGCGGCTGTCGCCGCGGTCATCCTGACGATGGCTTTGCCGTTGTCCGGGCAGCGGTAGCGCTCGAGCAGCGACCGGGTCTATGCATCCGGGCGGTGGCTGATGCGCCAACAACTGTGGGTGCGTGGTTTGCGCGCGAAGTCCCTGGAAATGGTCTGGCGGGTGATGTCCTCGAGTTCCAATCCGGCATCGGCGATGGCCCCGCGGTCCATGCGAAAGCGCTTCAGGTGATTGGAAAACAGCAAAACGCCATCCGCCGCCAAACGCTGTGCCGCCAGGCGGATGAGGGCGGCGTGGTCCCGCTGTATGTCCAGGGTGTCGGTCATGCGCTTGGAGTTCGAGAAGGTCGGGGCGTCAAGCAGCACGACGCCGTAGTCCCGATGCTCATCCGGCGCGTTCAGGAGCCACTGCATACAATCCGCCTGGATCCGCACGTGCCGGTCCCCGGAGAAGCCATTGAGTTCCATGTTGCGCCGCTCCCAGTCCAGATAGTTGGCCGACAGGTCGACACTGGTGGTGGCGGTGGCGCCTCCGGCTGCGGCCTGCACGGTGGCCGTGCCTGTGTAGGAAAACAGATTCAGAAATCGCCGGCCCGCCGCCAGGCTGTGCACCAGCTGTCGTATCGGCCGGTGGTCGAGGAACAGTCCGGTATCCAGCCGATCGTGGAAGTTGACCAACAGCCGGCAGCCGTGCTCGTGCACTTCGTGCAGGCGGCCCATGGTCGCCAATTGCTGATATTGCCCCCCGCCTTTGTGCTGGCGACGGGTCTTTAATACCACCCGTTCGGCAGGCACTTCGAGCAGCTCCACCAGCGTCCCCAGAACCGTGTCCCGTCGCAGCGCCGCCAGACTCTCGGGGATGGTTGCCGGCGCCTGGTACTCCTGGGCCACGATCCACGTGGCTTCGGCCTGATAAACATCCACTGCGAAGGCGTATTCGGGAATGTCGGCGTCATAAAGACGGTAGCAGTCGATGTGGTTTTTCCGCGCCCAGCCACCGATAGTGCGCCGGTTTTTGCGCAGGCGGTTTGCGAACATGTCGGCGTTGGGATCAGTGCCCCCGCGCCCCTGGCGTTTACTGGCGTTGCCGCGACTCCCTGGCGGGACATCGTACTGGGTGAGCTGGCAGGCCAGCGGGCCGTTGTCCAGCTTGTGGCTCAACCGGGATCGCAAACCCAGGCGCGAACCCAGGGTCGCGTTCCCAACCAGGACCATGACCCGCCAACCCTGAAAGTGGCTGCGCAGCGTCTCACCCATGGAGGCGTACAGCTCGCTGAGTTCGTCCACGGTCCCGAGTCGTTCGCCATAGGGGGGGTTGCATACCAACAGCCCGGTTCGTCCCGGCCAGGGGGATTGCAACTGGTCGATGGCCTTGCGCTCGATGACGATGTGCTCCTCGAGCCCGGCCTGCAACAGGTTTTCGCCGGCACGGGTAACGGCGTTGGCGGCGATGTCGAAGCCCGCTATTGGCGGCAGGCGCAGTATGCCGTCGCCGCGCCGTTGCCGGGCTTCATCGAGCAAGCGCTCCCACAAGGGTGCGTCGTGCCCGCACCAGTGGTGCAGGCCGAAGTAGTCGCGGGTCAGGCCCGGCGCCACGTCACCGGCCATCAATGCCGCTTCGATGAGCAGCGTTCCGGATCCGCACATGGGATCCAGCAACGGCTGTCCCGCTTCGGCCATCTCCGGCCAGCGGGCATGCAGCAGAATCCCGGCGGCGACGTTTTCCTTCAGCGGCGCCGGGCCGCTTTGGCATCGGTAGCCGCGACGGTGAAGGCTGTCGCCGGACAGGTCGATGGCGATGGTGGCCACGTCCCTGTCCACGTGGGCATTAATGCGCACATCCGGGCGCTCCCGATCCACCGAAGGGCGTCCGCCGGTGAGGTCGCGCAGTTGGTCGACGATGGCATCCTTGACCTTCTGTGCACCGAAGCGGGTGTGGCCAATTTGTGAGCGCGAGCTGGCGAAGTCCACTGCCAGGGTTCCAGCCGCGGGAACGTGCTCCGACCAGGGGATGGCGCGCACTCCCGCGTACAGCTCCTCCTGGGTGGCGGCCTGAAAGCTCTTAACGGGCAGCAGGATGCGGCTCGCCAGCCGTGACCACAGGCAAGCCCGGTAGGCCACCTCGAGGGTGCCGCGAAAGCGTATGCCCGCATGTCCGGCCCGCAGGTGCTCGGCGCCCAATCCAGCGAGTTCGCCGCGCAGCAGCGACACCAGGTCCCGGGGCGCGCTGGCGAAGAAATTGAGGCTTTCCCGGGAAAATTTGCCGGTTGAGCCGGTAAAAGTCTTAGATTCCTCAGAAACTGTGCGCTGGTTCAAAAAACCCGAGCCCCGGCTGTGCTGAAATACATAACGTTCCTCAAATCAAAGTGTCCGACGAGTCCATTCGAGATGCCAAATACCACCGAATGCGAAGTGCGTACTACGACCCTCGGCGGGCGGCTGACCTACAGCCGCGTTGAGAAGGGCTGGACCCAGCATCAGCTGGCAGCCGCCGTTGGCACCAGTCAGGCGGTTATCCAGCGCATTGAAGCCGGCAAATGCAACCATCCGCGTATCTTGAGCGAATTGGCCGCCGCCTTGGAAGTGAGTCCCGCGTGGCTGATGTTCGGTGTCAAGGTCATCGAGGATCTCGAGCAGGAAGCCATCGAGACGGCACGCGCCTGGTCCCGGCTGACTGAGCCCCAGCGCACGGCGCTCAAAGAGATGATTCTGCGCATCGCTGAGTCGGGGCCGGATTCCGTGCCGTTGCCCGAAAATGGTGTGTTCGAGACCAGCGAACTGCTCACATTGCGTTGAAGCAGACGGCCCGCGCCGGGCTCGACATCATCACGACACTTCCCCGCGATCCGTGCTCGGACGCCGAGCGAAACCATGCTGGCGCCATGCCTCGTAACATACCACCGCTACTGCATTAGAAAGATTGAGGCTGCGATTCCCCGCCTGCATGGGGATGCTGACGCGTTCGCTGGAAGGCACGCGATCCAGCACCTGCTGCGGCAATCCCCGGGTTTCCGGCCCGAACAATAATGCATCCCCCGTTTGGTATTCGATGGACGTATAGTCTCGTGTGCCCCGTGTGGAGAAGGCCACAAGGCGTGCCGGCCCTGCGCTATTCAAATACGCATCCAAGGATTCGTGCATGCGCACGCTGGCCCATTCATGGTAATCCAGCCCCGCGCGTCGTAAACGTTTTTCTTCCATGTGGAATCCGAGCGGCGCGATCAAATGCAACGTAAAGCCCGTGTTTGCGCATAGGCGTATAATGTTGCCCGTGTTGGGGGGGATTTCCGGCTCGTAGAGAACGACGTCGAACATGGAGAAAATGAAGGAGTGAGCGGCGACGCAAGCAGCAGGCTGGCCGTGGAATTTTGCGGCCTGCGACTGAATACACCCCTGGTTCTGTTGTCCGGCTGTGTGGGATTCGGCGAAGAATACACACGGGTAGAGGGCTTTACCAACGATCAGGCGGGTGCAGTGTGCCTGAAGGGCACCACGCTCTCACCGCGCCTGGGCAACCAGCCCCACCGGGTCTGGGAGACCCCCGGCGGCATGCTCAATTCCATCGGCCTGCAGAACCCCGGCGCCCGTCACGTGGTGGACAACATTCTTCCTGACCTGGACTTCCAGGAGACGCGTTTTATCGCCAACGTCTGCGGAGCGACAGTCGAGGAATACGTGCAGGTGACGCGCATATTCGACGACTCGCCTATCGACGCGGTGGAGATCAACATTTCCTGTCCGAACGTGCGTGAGGGTGGTGTGGTATTCGGAAACGATCCTGATATGTCGGCGCGGGTGGTGGAAGCCTGCCGGGCGGCGACCTCGAAGCCCGTGATCACCAAGTTGTCACCCAACCAGACGGACATCGCCGAGAGCGCGCGGCGTTGCATCGAGGCCGGCAGCGACGCCCTGGCGGTGGTCAACACCTTTTTGGGAATGGCCATCGACGTGGAAAGCCGGCGGCCCGTCATCGGTGCCAACCACGCGGGCCTCTCGGGCCCCGCGATCAAGCCCATGGCCCTGCTCAAGGTGCACCAGGTGTACCAGGTGGCAAAACCCCACGCCGTGCCCATCATCGGCCAGGGAGGCGTCGCCAGCGCCGCAGATGCCCTCGAGTTCATCATCGCAGGCGCCGCCACCGTCGGCGTAGGCACGGCCCTTTTCTACGATCCCCTGGTGTGCACGAAAATCAACCAGGGCCTGGAAGATTACATGCGCCGCCACAACCTCGACAATCTGTCGCACCTCACCGGCACCCTCCAGGTAAACAGCGGAGCCGAAGCCTGGTGCGCCTGAATAAGTCAAGAGGTACCGGTGTTGCCTTATTGACCCCCCCAGCCGCCGCCAGACAATAAGGCAACACCGGTACCTCTTGACTTATTGATGTTCCAGTCTTCGTAGGAATACAGTCATTTCCTTGGCCGCCTGGATGTCTCCGTTGCGCTTGGCTGCAGCGATGCCGAGGGTGTAGGCCTTTCTGGCTTTGTCGTCGTGTCCCGAGGCCGCCAGAGCCTTGGCGTAATTCTTCCACGCTGCCGAGTACTCGGGGTTCAGTTCCACCGCCCGGGCAAGGTGCTCGGCTGCCAGTGCCGGTTGATCCTTCAGGTAGGCGCTACCAAGACTGAAGCGCAACAAAGCATCCTCTCTGCCCGCGGCCAGCATGGCTTCGAGATTCTCGACCAGACTCATGGGAGCTACCGGTACCTCTTGACTTATCAGCCGCGCCAGAAGTCGGGGGTCAGGATGACCAGGAGGGTGAAGATTTCCAGGCGGCCCAGGAGCATGGCCAGGCTCAGGATCCACTTTGCGCCGTCGCTGAGGTCGGCGTAGCTGGCGCCGACGGAACCCAGGCCGGGGCCGAGGTTGTTGATGCAGGCGGCGACGGCGGAAAAGGCCGACACTTGATCGAGTCCCAGCGCAAGCAGCGCGAGCAGCATGAAGGAAAAGGCCGCCACATAGGTGGCGAAGAATCCCCATACGGCGTCCACCACCCTGTTCGGCATGCTGGCGCCATTCACCTTGATGGGTACCTGGGCGCTGGGGTGGATCAAGCGGGTAATTTCGCGTTTGCCCTGTTTGAAAAGCAAGACCACCCGGATGACTTTCAAGCCACCACCGGTGGAGCCGGCGCAACCGCCTACGAAGCTCGCGAACAGCAGCATCACGGGCAGAAAGCTCGGCCAGATGTGATAGCCGCTGGTGGTAAAGCCGGTCGTTGTGCTGATGGATACGGATTGAAAGACGCCGTAGCGGACCGCGCTCGCGAAGCTCGGAAAGGCTCCTGAATAGAACAGATAAAGGCTCGTGACCGCGGATATGCACACCAGCAGGCCGATATAGGTCTTGAGCTCCGTATCACCGAAGTACGGACGCGGACTGCGTGAGCGCCAGGCGAGAAAGTGAATGGCAAAGTTGATCCCCGCCATGGTCATAAAAACCACAGCGACGGCCTCGACCAGGGGGTTATTGAAATAGCCGAGACTCGCATCATGGGTCGAGAAGCCACCTATGGCGATGGTCGAGAAGCTGTGGGTGACGGCATCGAAGGGCGTCATTCCCGCGAACCAGTAGGCGCCCGCGCAGAGAATCGTCAGGCCCAGATAGATGTACCAGAGGGCTTTCGCGGTCTCGGTAATTCTCGGTGTCAGTTTATTGTCCTTCATGGGGCCCGGTGTTTCGGCCCGGTACAGTTGCATCCCACCTACGCCGAGCATCGGCAGAATGGCCACCGCCAGCACGATGATTCCCATTCCACCAAGCCATTGAAGCTGTTGGCGGTAAAAGAGGATGGAACGCGGCAGCAGGTCGATGCCCTCGATAACCGTCGCACCGGTGGTGGTGAGTCCGGATACCGACTCGAACACTGCGTCGGTCACCGACATGTCCGGAGTGTTCGCGAGCAGCAATGGAATACTGCCGCACAGTCCCAGCGCGACCCAGAACATCACGACGACGATGAAGCCGTCGCGCAAGCGAAGCTCACGCTGGTGGTGCCGCACCGGTAGCCACAGCACGATTCCCGCTACCACAATGAGGAAAAAGGCTCCGAAAAAGGCATTCAACGCCCCGTCGTCGTACCACCACGAAACCAGCATCGGCGGCAGCATACTGATGCTGAACAGGCTGAGTAACAGTCCGAGAATGCGTTGGACAACGAACAGTTGCACGAATCGATGGTTCCGGCGTGGCTACACTGCGGCTAAAGGAAGGTGACACCCACCTGAAAGACTTTCTCGACATCGGTGACGTGTTTCTTGTCTATTAGAAACAAGATGACGTGATCGTCTGCTTCGATGCGCGTGTCGTGATGGGCAATGATGACCTCTTTACCGCGCACCACGGCATCGATGGTCGTGCCGGGCGGCAGCTTGATCTGCTCGACGGTGCGCCCGACCACCTTCGAAGTCCGGCTGTCCCCATGGGCGACAGCTTCAATGGCCTCGGCCGCGCCGCGGCGCAGCGAATGCGCTACCACCACATCCCCCCGCCGAACGTGGGCAAGCAGACTGCTGATAGTTGTTTGCTGGGGCGATATGGCAATATCGATGATGCCGCTTTGCACCAGATCAACATAAGCGCTGCGGTTGATCAGCGACATTACCTTGCGGGCTCCCATGCGCTTGGCCAGCATGGCCGAAAGAATGTTGATCTGATCATCATTGGTTACGGCGCAGAACACATCTGTGGTGTCGATATTCTCCTCACGAAGAAGATCCTCATCGGCAGCGTCTCCTTGCAACACGATAGTATTGTCGAGTGCTTCCGATAAGGCACGGGCACCTTCGATGCTGTGCTCGATAAGCTTGACGTTGTAATTGCTTTCGAGGCCTTTGGCCAGGCGCCTTCCGATGTTACCGCCGCCGGCAAGAATAACGCGTCGAACCGGCTTGTCGAGTTTGCGCAACTCGCCCATGACATCGTAGATGTGTTCGGCTGCAGCGATGAAGAACACCTCGTCGTCCGCCTCGATTACCGTATCACCTTCCGGCACGATGGCCCGGCCGTGGCGAAACACAGCCGCAACGCGGGTGTCGATCCCTGGCATGCGTTGCGGCATTTCGCGAAGAGCGTGCCCCACGAGTGGACCGCCATAGAATGCCTTGAGCGCGACCAAGCGTACCCGGCCGTCGGCAAAGTCCAGAACCTGCAAGGCCCCGGGCGTCTCGATCAGTCGTTGAATGGAGTCGGTAACAAGTTGCTCAGGGCTGATCAGGACGTCGACGGGCAGCGCCTCCTGACAGAACAGCTGGGCGTAATTGAGATACTCCACCGCTCGTACCCGGGCAATCTTGGTGGGCGTATGAAACAGCGTGTAGGCCACCTGGCAGGCGATCATGTTGGTCTCGTCACTGTTGGTAACCGCGAGAATCAAGTCGGCGTCCTCGGCGCCGGCCTTCTGCAGCACCTCGGGATGTGACGCATGCCCGTGCACCGTGCGGATGTCCAGATGATCTTGCAGGGCTCTGAGCTGTGCGGCGTCGCGATCGACGATAGTGATGTCGTTCGCCTCGCTGGCCAGGACTTCAGCAACCGACATGCCCACCTGGCTCGCACCTAGAATTATTATTTTCATGTTTGACTGGCAGTGCGGGATTCTACCCCACGTGCTAATCCGTAGCTGCTGTTACACGCTTCGGGTCGATTCCCAGTGCACGAATTTTTCGGTAGAGATGCGTACGTTCCAGGCCGACGCGTTGCGCGACCTTGCTCATGCTGCCGCCGGTTTCCCGAAGTTGGTGTTCCAGATAGCTGCGTTCGTACTGTTCACGAGCTTCCTTGAGCGGCAGATCGAACCCTGCGGGAGTGACGCGATCGCGTTCGTCACGTATCTCTCCCAGCGATAATTCGATCTCGTCCTGATCGATGTCCGCGCCGCTGCCAAGGATGAGGAGGCGATGTACGACATTCTTGAGCTCGCGAATGTTACCAGGCCAAGAGTAGTTGCGCAGGCGATTTTGCGCGCCCACTGTAAAACGCCGGTAGGGCAATCCCTCGGTGGCGGCGAACTGATCGATATAGTAGTTGAGCAGTTCGGGAATGTCGTCACGATGAGAACGAAGAGGCGGTATCTCCAGCGGTACGACATTGAGGTGATAGTACAAATCCTCGCGAAGTGTACCGTCCTCGACCGCCCGGGCCGGGTCGTGGCTGGTGGCCGCAATGATACGTATGTTGACGCTGACCGGGGCAACACCATCGACGCGCATGAAGGACTGGTGCTGGAGGGCGCTCAGCAGGCGTGCCTGGACGCCGAGGTCCATGTCGATAATGTCCTCCAGAAACAAGGTGCCACCGTTGGCCTGCTCCATCGAACCGAAGTGCAGCTGCTCACCATCTTCAGCGCCGAACAACTCCGCCGCGGAGTTGCTGCTGGTGAGCCCTGCTATGGGTACTCTCACGAAGGGACCGCTGCGCCGGCTGCTCGATTGATGCAGGTAGCGGGCATAAACTTCTTTGCCGCTGCCGGATTCACCGGTTAGCAGCACGGAAGTATCGTGCTGGGCGATGCGTTTGACTTGCTCCCGCAAATTCTGCATGGCCGGACTTCGTCCGATTGGTTCGGTGATTGCACCTGATTCGCGCCGCAAGCCGATGTTCTCCTGCTTGAGTTGCGCGATCTCCAGAGCGTTCTTGATCGTCACCAACAGCTTCGCCATGGACAAGGGTTTTTCCAGAAAGTCGTAGGCCCCCAAGCGCGTCGCTTCGACGGCCGTTTCCACCGTGCCGTGCCCGGACATCATGATCACAGGGGTGTCCAGAGTGGAATTGCTCGCCCATTCCTTGAGAAGCGAAATGCCGTCGGTGTCGGGCATCCAGATATCGAGGAGTATCAGATCGGGGCGTCTCGCGCGGCGCGCTTCGCGGGCCTGCTCGGCGTTCTCCGTCGCGCTGACCTCGTAACCTTCGTCCTCGAGGATTTCCTTTACCAAGGCACAGATGTCGGGCTCGTCGTCGACGATCAAAATATACGCGTCGCTCATTCGTTTAGACCGCCTGTGTGTGGGCCAAGGGTGTGGGCCGGGAGTCGCCGGACACCACCGGGAACTGCATGATGATGCTGGCGCCGCCCCGGGCCTGATTCTCGGCCCAGACGACGCCACCGTGTTCTTCGACGATTTTCTTGACGATGGCGAGACCGAGTCCACTGCCCTTCGTCTTGGTCGTGACATGGGGGTCGAAGATGTCCTCGGCCATGTCTTCCGGTAGACCACGGCCGAAGTCGTGGGTTCTGATTTCGATCAGATCCCGCGACGAGTCCTTTACAAGCAGCGTTTCGATGAGAATTCGAGTGGCGCCATCGGATGGACCCGCCTCGAGGGCGTTCTTGACGAGATTGTGCAGGATCTGACGGAGTCGATCGGCGTCCGCCTCGAGCAGCGGCAAATCATCCGCGAGTGCCGTCTCGATGACGCTTTCGCTGTTGCTGGCTCTGTAGAGCTCCACCACGTCAGTCACCAGTTCATTCACGTCGACATCGCGCAATTTTATTTGTGGTGCACGGGCATAATCGGAGAATGCGTTGACCATGGCTTTCATGGCCTCCACCTGCTGGACGATGGTGCGGGTCAAACGGTCCAGTGCGTCGCTGTCGTCGGCCGGCATCTTGCCGAGATACTTGTGGCGCAAGCGTTCCGCGGATAGCTGAATGGGCGTGAGCGGATTCTTGATCTCGTGGGCCAGGCGTCTGGCCACCTCACTCCAGGCAGCATTCCGTTGCGCCTGAATCAAATCGGTAACGTCATCGAAGACGATAACGTGGCCGGCAAAGAAGCCACCGGAAGCCGACAATGGCGTGCTGCTGCACATCAGGATCTGGCGTCCACTCGGGCCGATAAGAGTAACTTCCTCGCGCCACTCATCGCTGCTCGCGCTCAGAGGATCGGTGTTCGCGACGCGCGCCTGCAGGGCGTGCTCGAGGGGCTGCAGGTGAGGATGTTCCCCGCTGATTTCCTCCAGCGTCTTTCCCATCTCGTCGCTCAGCGGTACACACAGAATCTGACTCGCCGCCGTGTTGCTGGTGAACAGTTGTGCGCTTTCGTCCAGAGTCAGCACCCCCGTGGACAGTTGCGACAGCACGGTTTCCAAATAACGCCGTTGGTCTTCTACTTGTTGTTGGCTACGGCGAGTCTCGTCCCTGGCCCGGGCAAGGCGGCGCGTCATATCGTTGAAGGATTCCACCAGAAAGCCAACTTCATCCTCACCGGACTCCGGCAATTGTGTCTCGTAATCACCGTCGGCGACCGCCCGGGTTCCCTCGGCCAGATCGCGCAGCGGCGCCACCATACGCCGCGCAGAGTAGAAAGCAGCCCAGACCGCCGCGAACAGACTCACAAGAAGCACCAGCGACAGGGTCAGCGTGAAGCTGGTTTTCAAGGGTTTTCTGAGGTAGGCGAGTTCCCGGTATTTTGCGTAAGTAGACTGGACCGTATCGGCGAGGGCGCTGGTTCGCTCGGCGACCGGATAAAGCGCTTGCAGGATGCGCGGCTCCGCGGTGGGCAGGTTCTCCGGAAGGCGCACGACTACGCGAACGTGAAGCCCCGCACCACCGATGGGGTCGAGTCCGATGTAGTTGCCTGATTGGCGCAACTGCACGAGGATGGCATCGCTGGGCCGGTTGGGAACGATCGCGGTCGGATCGCGGCTGCTCGAGGCGATGATATGCCCATTGGCACCTATCAACGTGAACTCCGAGGCACCGCTCAGTCGACGATTGTCGTCCAGGCTCATGGCAATCCGATCGTCGGCAACATCCACGAGATCGCCGGCCACGACTTCTGTGTGGCTCAAGAACTCTCTCATGCGTACACCGAGAGCGGTGCGGCTGAGTTCGAGGGCGTCGTCCAAAGCCCGCTCGATACGCACGTCGAACCAGCTGTCGATGCCCCTGTGCAAAAACTGTAGTGAGAAGTAGTAAACAACCAGCACCGGCGTGACCGACAGAATGACGAACACCGCGACCATGCGCACAGTCAGTCTGGCGCCGGCCCGGTCCTGGCGCACCTGGCGCAGCAAGGTATACAGGTTCCAGACGATCAGTCCCGCCAGAGCGATCAGTCCCAGGGCGTTGATGACCAGCAGCACCGAATACAACTGTCCGAAGCGCGCCGACCCCTGGGTCGCATTACTCATCAACACCAGCGAGACGAGCAGCAGTAATACGAAGGCGAGAATCGGGCCGATGCCTGTGATGAAGCGTTTCACGGTGCGAGCGGCCATTCGTACCAGTCACTCTGAAGACGCCACAGAGAGCTGAGATATGCCAGGGGACGCATGGGAGAGGGTAGGGACTCGATGTCCAGCAGCGCGCGCAGGCGCAGATAGTGGCGGCCTTCGCTGCCGATCAAATGCGCGTCAAGCAGTGGAAACTTGCGGATCTTGCCCAGTCCCACGAGGAGTTCACTGAAAGATCCGAAAATCTGCGTTTCGCCGGAGTTTACATTCCTGACCAGGTAGGTGTTGCTGAGAGGCCGGGTTTCGATACGCAGTCTTGCCTCCAGATGCGCCACCTGCTTATCCCACCACAGGTTGTCCCAGATGAGTCCTCGTTCGCGCAGCACATCCATCTCGAGAATGATGGTGACGGGAACACCGTTCTCGATGGCTTCCAGGGCCTCGTCGCTGAACACGAAGCTGATGTCCGCGTCGAGGAGATAAACACCGTCCACGAGCTCGGTTCTCGCGTTGCGAATATCGAAGCCCGCCTCGATCTCATCCGGGGCGGAAGTGCTCGGCTCGGTAATTACGAGCAATAGCGAGCACACGGCCAGCCACACGACCGGCCATGCGCGGACACGAAATCGCTCAACGCTTGCCAAGCAATGCATAGTAGAAACCATCCATCGTGTCCTCGCCCGGAAGCACCTGCCGTCCGTGTTCGGTGGCTCGACCCCATGCGTATGGCATGAGATCGCCACAGGCATTCGGGTGTTTCGCGAGAAAGTCGGCCAGCACGTGGTCGTTCTCCCGCGGCAGGTATGAGCAAGTAGCGTACAACAGCACTCCCCGGGGGGCCAACAGGGGCCACAGCGCCGCGAGCAACCGGGTTTGCGTGGAGGCCAGTTCGCTGACGTCCCCCGGGCGGCGGTGCAATTTGATATCGGGGTGCCGGCGGATGACGCCCAGGCCGCTGCACGGGGCATCAACCAGGATGCGATGGAATGGTTCGCCGTTCCACCACTCGCCCGGTTCGCCGGCGTCGGCACACAACACGGTTGCCTGCAGATCCAGTCGTTGCAGATTCTGCTGTACGCGCTGCAATCGATGCTTGTCGCGATCCATGGCCACCAGCTCACCGAGCGCCGGTTGTTGCTCCAGAATATGGGCGCTCTTGCCACCGGGGGCCGCGCAGGCATCCAGCACGCGCATTCCCGGGCGCAGCTCGAGCAGGCCGGCGGCCAGTTGCGCGGCGCCGTCCTGAACCGACACCATTCCGTCGCCGAAGCCCGGTATGCTCTCCACGTCTCTTGCCTCGTGCAGCCTGAGGCCATGGCCGGTGTGGTTGATGGGACTGGCCGTGATGTTGTTGGCGGACAATTCCGCCAGGTACGCATCTCGGGAGCCCAGGCGCGCGTTGACACGCAGGCTCAGGGGCGGGCGTTCATTGTTGTTGTCGAGTACTTGTTGCCAATCGCCACGCCAGGCTTCCCTGGTAGCATTCACCAGCCAACCCGGGTGGGCGTAACGGCCCTCCTCACTGGCGTCCAGATCGGCGCTCAGCTGCCGGCGCCGGCGCTGAAAATTACGCAGTACGCCATTGACCAGTCCCGCTGCCCAGTGCTTGCCGACACGGCGCACCAGGGACACGCTTTCGGCCACGGCGGCGTGCTCCGCGACCCGCGTATACATCAGTTGATAGAGCCCCAGAAGAAGTACCACCCGCACCAACAGGTCTTTCTCCCGCAAGGGTTTTTCCACCAGCATGTCCAGGCAGGCCTGCAGTCGCACCAGCCAGCGCGCCACGCCGTAGCAGAGCTCAGCGGCAAAAGCTTTGTCCCTGCCCGCATCGAGCCGCACCGCGTGCTCATCCAGGCAGGCCGTGAGGGAGCGGCCCTGGCCCAGCATGGCCGCTACTACCGCGACGGCGACCTCCCGTGGATCGGTGTCCCTGGCGGGTGATGGGGCCGGATGGTGCATGTCTTCCCGCCTGCGCTTCAGGCGCCGGCGCCCTCGAAAACGGTGCCCGCCGCCAATGCATGGGCATTGAGGTAGTCGCCGCTGCTCATGGATTTCTTACCCGCCGCCTGCAGGGTCAGAATGCGCAGCGCGCCGCGCCCTGTGGCCACGTCGATTCCCGACGCGCCGCTTGCCAGCACGGTTCCCGGAGACGCCCCGCCGGCGTATGCCAGGACCCGCGCATTCCAGATGCGCAGTCGTCCCCCGGCGCCATCGGCGGGTGATCGCCCGGGCGGTAAAATGGCAAAGGCCACCGGCCATGGATTGAAGGCACGCACCTGCCTTTCCAGAACCTCGGCGGGCCGCGACCAGTCGAGCAGGCCGTCGGTCTTGGCAATGCGCCCGGCATAGGTTGCCAGGGTTTCGTCCTGGGCCTCGGCGTGCATGGGTGCCGCGGCTGGTGTTGCCAGATCCGCCAGGGTCTCGACCATGGTGGCGGCGCCCAGATCCGCCAGGCGGGCATCCAGACTGGCGCCTGTATCGTCGTCGCCGATGGCACAGACGGCACGGCGCAGCACCGGGCCGGTGTCGAGGCCGGCGTCCATCTGCATGATGGAAATCCCTGTTTCGGTATCGCCGGCCAGAATCGCGTGTTGAATCGGTGCCGCCCCCCGCCAGCGCGGTAACAACGAGGCATGCACGTTGATGCAGCCAAGGCGCGGACTGCGCAATACCGTTTCAGGCAACAGCAATCCGTAGGCGGCCACTATCATCACATCCCCGTGGTAAGCGGCGAGGGCTTGCTGGCTGTCGCCCTCGCGCAGGCTACGGGGCTGCTCCACGGGGATCCCGTGGCTCAGGGCCAGCTGCTTTACCGGGCTTGCGCTGGTCCGGCGGCCGCGGCCCGCCGGGCGGTCGGGCTGGGTATACACCGCCACCACCGGATGGGGCTGGGCCAGCAGGGCCCTCAGCACGGTGGCAGCGAACTCGGGGGTTCCGGCGAAAATCAGTCGCATTCCCTTTGCTGCCCGTGGCGCGCAACCCAACGGCGGGGCTACATTTCCTGGCGCTGCTGCTTGTGTGCCTTTTTGCGGATGCGCTGACGCTTGAGTTGTGACAGATGATCGACGAACAGCTTGCCGTCCAGGTGGTCGATTTCGTGCTGCACGCACACGGCCAGAAGGCCCTCGGCCTCGAATTCGAAGGCTTGGCCATCACGGTCGAGGGCGCGGGCGCGGATCCAGTCGGCGCGCTCGACCGACTCATATATTCCCGGTACCGACAGGCAGCCCTCTTCGGTCTCGACGCTGCCCGTCACCTCCAGGATCTCCGGGTTGACCAGGCACAGGGGCTGGTCGCTGTGCTCGGATATATCGATGGTGACCGCCCGTTTGGGGACATTCACCTGAATCGCGGCCAGGCCGATGCCCGGTGCCGCGTACATTGTCTCGAGCATATCGTCGAGAAGCCGGCGGACTTCGTCATCCACGCTGTCCACGGGTTGCGCCCGATTGCGCAGCCGCGGATCTGGATAATAAAGAATGTCACGTATGGCCATTGCTGGATCCTGATAAACGCCCTTCCTATTAATGTTTGGGCCAGGCGGCCGATAATTCTACTGGAAGCCTTTACCGCCGTCCTGTGAATTGCCCGCAGCGGGCCATGGGGCGGCTGGGCCGGCGGCCAATTTTGTTTGAATTTTCAGAACTGTATAGCCTATATTTAGTCCGTGTTCCCAACTTGTTCCTGGCGACTTCCGGCGCTTCGCCCCGGTGCTTGCCTGGGGACCCTCAGACGAGATCGCTCAAGGTTCCACATGCCTGACAAGAAAGTCTTGAGTCTGCTTCTGGCGGCGCTGCTGATGTCCGTGGTGGCCGTTGCCCAGGACGCCGTCGAGCTGAACCCCGACCACCCGACCAGATACATCGTCAAACGGGGGGACACCCTGTGGGACATTTCCACGCACTTTCTGGTGGAACCCTGGCGCTGGCCTGAAATCTGGCAGACCAACCCGCAGGTGGCGAATCCGCATCTTATCTTCCCCGGTGACGAACTGGCGCTGTTTTACCGTGACGGCCAGCCGGTGGTGCAGGTCACCCGGCGCGCTGAGACCGGCGAGACCGGCGAGACCGGCGATGGTGTCGTGCGACGCCAGACCGGGCCACGGGAGGTGAAACTGTCACCCGGCGCCCATGTGCTGGAGCGCCATGATGCCGTTCCCACCATTCCCATCGATGCCATTCGGCCGTTTCTGGCCCGACCCCGGGTGTTGGGGGAGGGTGAGTTCGAAGCCGCTCCCTATATTGTCTCTGCGGGCCGTGAGGCTCTGGTGGCATCTCTTGGCATGGAGGTTTTCGTACGCGGCTTGAAACCCGAACAGGGCACGCGATTTGGCGTGTACCGCCGCGGCCAGGTGTATCGCAACCCCACCAACCATAACGACATTCTCGGCTACGAGGCCATCCATGTGGCTGACGCGGTGGTCGAGAAACCCGGTGATCCGGCCACGGTGCTGCTGTTGACCAGCACCCAGGAGGTGCGGGCGGGAGATCGCCTGTTCCCGGTGGCCGACGATCAAGTGGTGAGCAACTTCACGCCGCGGGCGCCGGATTGGGATGTTACCGGTCAGATCATTTCGGTGGTGGATGGCGTCACTCAAATCGGTGAGCAAGATATCGTCGTGCTCAATCTCGGCAGCCGGGATGGCATCAAAGAGGGATTGGTGCTGGGGATCTTCCAGACCGGCAACCAGGTGGAGGACCTTTGGGCGGGGAAGGACGGGTTGGAAAAGATTCTCGTGGAACTGCCTGAATTGCGCGCCGGCACGGTGATGGTATTCAGGCGCTTCGATCGTGTCAGCTACGCGCTCGTCATGCAGGCGACCCGCGCCATGCATTTGCTCGACGCGGTAAAAAACCCCTGAGTATCGGTTAGGCTGTCCATTCCTCCCGGGGCCCGGCCAACGGCTGGTCACGGGGCACGGTTCTCCCAGTCCGCCCGGATGGCGGTTCCCCAGGAGGTCCAGGGATGGACGCCGAAGCCGCCCATTGGCTCGCCCTCAATCGCTTGCCCGCATTGGAGCAGAGCGAGCTTTGCGCGCTCCTGCAAGGACGCGCATCCCCCATTGACATCGTCACTGCCCACTCGAGACGCACCCCCACCGGGGGGCATCGCCGGGCCTGTCCCGATTGGCGGGCCGTGGAGGCCGACCTCGCCTGGCTGGCGACTCCCGGCCGGCACCTGATTACCCTGTTCATGTCCGCCTATCCCGAGCGCCTGCGGCATATTTCCGATCCGCCGCCGGTATTGTTCGTGGAGGGCGATGCAGATGTCCTGTGTGCGGCTCAACTGGCCATGGTCGGTAGTCGCCGGGCCACACCCTGCGGTGTGGAGACTGCCCACTGCTTGAGCGCCGAGCTGTCGGCCTGTGGATTGGCGATCACCAGCGGTCTGGCCCTGGGCGTCGACGCCGCCAGCCACCGGGGCGCCATGGCCGGGGGCGGGTGCACCGTGGCGGTGGCGGCCAACGGTCTGGACAGGGTTTATCCACGCAGCCACGCTCGTCTGGCCAGGCAGGTCGCGGAGAACGGCGCGTTGGTGTCCGAGTTCTCACCGGGGACCGCGCCTCTGGCGCGGCATTTCCCCCGACGCAACCGGCTCATCAGCGGATTGAGCCTCGGGGTCGTGGTGGTGGAGGCGGCACGGCGCAGCGGCTCCCTGATTACCGCGCGCCTGGCCGGAGAGCAAGGACGGGAGGTATTCGCGGTGCCTGGCCCCATCCAGAGTCCGCTGGCCCGGGGCTGCCATCATTTGATCCGCCAGGGGGCGAAGCTGGTGGAGGAGATTTCGGACATCCTCGAGGAATTGCCCGGTCATCTGTGGCAACTGCCCGAAAAACACCCATCCCAGGGGGCTGACGGGGGCCGGGAAGACCTGGATGGAGACCACAAAAAGGTTCTCGCCAGTCTCGCCTACCGGGCCACCAGCGTCGACTCGGTGGTGGCGCGCAGCGGATTGACGGCGAACACTGTTTGCTCCATCCTTCTGGCGCTCGAACTTCGGGGCCTGGTGGTCCCGGTCCCCGGCGGCGCCTACTGCCGGGTTACGAAGAGGCAATAAAACGACAATGAAAGAAAGTGTTCTGGACGTACTGATGTATCTGTTCGAGCTTTACTTCGACGACGATACCGAATTGGATTCGGATCGGGAGGCGCTCAAGCAAGAACTCATCGAGGCGGGATTTCCGGAAAGCGAAATCGGCAAGGCCTTCGAATGGCTGGAAGGGCTGAGCGCCGGGGAGACGGTGATCGAGCCTCGGGAAGGCGACCATGTGCCCGCGACCCGCGTCTACACGGACGAGGAGTGCGAGCGGCTGAATCTCGAGTGCCGCAGTTTTCTGCTGTTTCTCGAGCAGGTGAGGGTCCTCGATTCCATCACCAGGGAACTGGTCATCGACCGCGTCGAGGCCCTGGAAGGCGCCGAAATCGACCTGGAACAGCTCAAATGGGTGGTTCTAATGGTCCTGTTCAATCAGCCAGGCAAGGAGGCCGTTTTCGCCTGGATGGAGGATTTTGTTCTCGATAAGGCGAGTGGCCGGCTTCATTAGTCTACACTTCTTCCCGACCCCGCTCGTGCCATGGATGCGGCGGGGCGGGTGAATCTCCGGACCGACTGGCTTTCCGGGATCCTCGTTTAAATCCTGAGGACGCGTATTCCTTATACCGTTGAGCCGATGGCGAAAAACCTCGTAGTCGTCGAATCGCCTGCCAAGGCGCGCACGATCAAGAAGTACCTGGGACCCGGTTACGAGGTCCTGGCGTCCTATGGTCACGTGCGCGATCTGCGCCCCAAGGAGGGCGCAGTGGAGCCGGATAACGACTTCGCCATGCACTACGAGCCCATCGAGCGAAACGAAAAGCACGTCGCCGCCCTTGCCAGGGCCATGAAGAAGGCCGATGCGCTGTATCTGGCAACTGATCCGGACAGGGAAGGCGAGGCCATCGCCTGGCACGTGGCCGAGCTGCTCAAGGAGAAGAAGCTTCTCAACGGCAAGCCCGTGCACCGCATCGCCTTCCACGAAATCACCAAGAGAGCGGTCGCGGAAGCCGTGAACTCGCCCCGGGAGCTCTCCACCTCATTGATCAACGCTCAGCAGGCGCGCCGTGCCCTCGACTATCTGGTCGGCTTCAACCTGTCGCCGTTGCTGTGGAAGAAGATTCGCCGCGGACTGTCGGCGGGCCGGGTGCAAAGCCCGGCGCTGCGTATGATCGCGGAGCGCGAAGACGAGATCGAGGCTTTCAAAGCGCGCGAGTACTGGACACTGGAGGCCGACGTTCACAAGGACGAAGCCCCCTTCGTCGCCAAGCTCACACACTACGAGCAGGAAAAGCTCACACAGTTCAGCATCACCGACGAGTCCCGGGCAAAGCACGTGGAAACGGACCTGACCGGCCGCGCAGCAGGCAGTCTGCGGGTCGTCAAGGTGGAGAAGAAACAGCGCAAGCGCAACCCCGCTGCCCCCTTCACCACATCCACCATGCAGCAGGAGGCGGCCCGCCGCCTGGGCTTTACCGCCCAGCGCACCATGCGCACAGCGCAGCAGCTGTATGAAGGCGTGGATACCGGCGAAGGTCACGTGGGACTCATTACCTATATGCGAACGGATTCCGTGACACTGGCGGGGGAAGCCCTGCAGGAGCTGCGTGACTTCATCGCCTCCGAGTACGGTCAGGATCAGTTGCCCTCCGAGGTACACACCTACAAGACCAAGGCCAAGAACGCCCAGGAAGCCCACGAGGCGGTGCGGCCCACCGGCGTGCAAAGAACACCGGACTCGATCAAAGACTCCCTGAACGAGGACCAACTCAAGCTCTACCGCCTCATTTGGCGCCGCGCCGTGGCCTGCCAGATGATCCATGCCACCATCGACATGGTGGCGGCGGATTTGGCCTGCAGTGAGGACGACGACAGCGCGATATTCCGCGCCACCGGCTCCAGCATCGCGAACGCCGGCTTCCTGCAGGTTTACGATGAGGATAGTGACGACGATAAGGATCGGCGACTGCCAATCCTGGTCGAAGGCGAAGCCGTTGCGCTGGCGGGCATTCGCTCCGAGCAGCATTTCACCGAGCCGCCGCCACGCTACACGGAAGCCTCGCTGATCCGTACCCTGGAGGAGTACGGCATCGGCCGCCCCTCTACTTACGCCACGATCATCTCCACATTACTGGCGCGCGAATACGTAGAGCTGGAAAGCCGCCGATTCAGACCCACCGATGTGGGGCGCCTGGTCAACAGCTTCCTCACCAAGCATTTTGCCGACTACGTGGACTACGACTTCACCGCCAGGCTGGAGGATGATCTGGACGCCATCTCCCGGGGCGAAAAGGAGTGGGTGCCCCGCATGCGCGAATTCTGGGAACCCTTCCACCGCCAGGTGGAGGACAAGGACGCCAACGTCAGCCGTAAGGAGGCCTCCCAGGCGCGGGTGCTCGGCGTCGATCCCGAGAGCGGCCGGGAGCTGGCGGTGCGCATGGGCCGTTACGGCCCCTATGCCCAGATCGGCACCGCCGAGGAAGACGAGAAGCCGCGCTTCGCGGGTTTGAGGCGCGATCAGCGCCTCGACACCATCACCATGGACGAAGCGCTGTATCTGTTTACTCTGCCCCGGGACCTGGGGGTCGACGAAGACGGTTTGCCGGTGGTCGCCAACATCGGGCGATTCGGACCCTACGTACGCTACGGCGATAAGTTCGTCTCCTTGAAAAAGGAGGACGACCCGTACACGGTCGGGCTGGATCGCGCCCTGGAGCTCATCGCCGAGAAAAAGCGCTTCGACGCCGAGAGAGAGATTCAGGTGTTCGAAGAGGAGGGCATCAAGGTTCTCAATGGCCGTTACGGTCCCTACGTCACCAACGGCGAGCGCAACGCCAGGGTGCCCAAGGATCGGGAGCCCAAGAGCCTGAGCCTGGAAGAATGCAAGGAGCTGCTGGCGGCCGCCCCGCCGCGTCGCGGAGGCCGCAAGGCCGGCGCCAACAAGAAAAAGGCAGCTGCCGCAAAATCGACTACGAAGAAGACGGCAAAGAAAAAGACCAAGAAGAAAGCCAAGAAAAAGGCTAAAAGGAAAGCCAAGAAGAAGGCCAAAAAGAAGTTAGGGAAAAAGGCCGAGAAGAAGACGGCGGAAAAAGCAGCGGCCAAATCGGGCAGTGCGCAAAGCGGCCGCGGCACTATCGAATTGGGGACCGACAGCGACGCTGCCTAGGGCAGGCGCTACCCCCCGGCCTAATCTGGTTTAGAATCGCCCGGTCAGTCACACGGGCAGGGTCGATGATGAGCAACGCCAATTCCTTCGTCGCCGTCCTCATGGGGTCGGATTCGGATCTGGTCACCATGCAGGGATGCATAGACGTGCTCGCGAAGCTGGACGTGCCCTGTGAGGTGCACATCACCTCCGCCCACCGAACTCCCGATGTAACCCGCAGCTACGTTATTGACGCCGTCGAGCGCGGTTGCTCTGTATTCATTGCCGCCGCCGGCATGGCCGCGCACCTGGCAGGAGCCGTGGCGGCGCAGACCACGCGCCCGGTCATCGGCGTGCCAATCGATTCAGGGCCGTTGAAGGGCATGGATGCGCTGCTCTCCACCGTGCAGATGCCCGCCGGCGTACCCGTCGCCGGGGTCGCAATCGGCAGTGCCGGCGCCAAGAATGCCGCGTTTCTGGCGGCCCAGATGCTGGGGATCGCCGATGCGGAGCTGGCTGAGCGCCTGCGCGCCGAGCGCGAGGCGAATGCCGAGAGCATCGCCGCCAAGGATCGTGAACTGCAGAAAAAGCTGCAGAGCCGCTGAGCAATCTCGTGCTCGAATTGAAGGCCTGGCAGCTGCGAATGGCTGTACGGACGCTGCGCGCCGGGGGAGTCGTGGCTTATCCCACCGAAGCGGTTTACGGACTTGGCTGCGATCCCTTCAATGAGCGTGCGGCCCTGCGGCTGCTGACTATCAAGGGACGTGCCATCGACCAGGGGTTGATTCTCATCGCCGCCAGTCACGGGCAACTGAAACCACTGTTGTTGTCCCAGCCCGACGACACCATGGCGCCGGTGCTCGCCAGTTGGCCAGGACCCAGCACCTGGATCCTGCCCGCCGCTGCGCGGGTCCCGGTTTGGCTGACCGGCGGCAGCGACTGCATTGCCGTGCGGGTCACGGCCCATCCCCTGGCGGCGGCCTTGTGCGAATGTTTCGGTGGGCCGCTGGTCTCCACCAGCGCCAATGCCAGTGGCCGGCCGCCGGCGAGAACCGCGCTTCAGGCACGGCGCGCCCTGGGCGCCCGCGTGGATTATTTTCTCACCGGTGCCACCGGCGGGGCGGCCGGGCCCAGTGAAATTCGCGATGCCCGGGACGGGCGGGTGCTGCGTGCGGCTCCGAGGGGCGGTTCGCAACCATGAGTGATCAGCAGATCCCGGCGGTGGAGGCTTATTTCCTGGAGCTGCAGGAAAGATTGTGCACCGAGCTCGAGGAGGAGGACGGCGGACAGGGATTCGCCACGGATCGATGGCAGCGCGACGAAGGCGGCGGCGGATGTTCGCGGGTGCTGCGCGATGGCCTGGTCTTCGAACAGGCGGGGGTCAATTACTCCCACGTCACAGGCGCGGCGCTGCCCGACAGCGCGAGCGCCCTGCGACCCGAGCTCGCCGGGCGCCCGTTTCAAGCCCTGGGCGTATCGCTGGTCATCCACCCGCGCAATCCTTACGTGCCCACCAGCCACTGCAACGTGCGCTTTTTCCAGGCCGGCGGCGGCGATGAGCCCACCGTGTGGTGGTTCGGGGGCGGCTTTGATCTGACGCCGTACTACGGATTCGACGACGACGCGGTTCACTGGCACCGCACCGCCGCGGCGGCCTGTGCGGACTATGGCGCGGAATGCTACCCGCGCCTCAAACAGCGCTGCGACGCGTACTTTTATCTCCCCCACCGCCGCGAGGCGCGGGGCGTCGGCGGCCTGTTCTTCGATGACCTGCGCGAGGGCGGTTTCCAGCGCTGCTTCGCCTTTACACGTAGCGTGGGGGACCATTTCCTGCCGGCCTACCGGCCCATCGTGGCGCGCCGCAAGCACCAGGCGTACGGCGAGCGTGAACGGCAGTTCCAGCTATACCGGCGTGGCCGCTACGTGGAGTTCAACCTCATATATGATCGCGGCACCTTGTTCGGGCTGCAATCCGGTGGCCGTACCGAGTCGATACTCATGTCCCTGCCCCCCCTGGTGGCGTGGCGCTACGCCTGGCAACCGGAGCCCGGCTCTCCGGAGGCGCGCCTTTATGAACGCTATTTGAGGCCCAGGGACTGGCTTGCCGGCGATGGGCGCTGAAGCCCGGGGCGCCGTGGCCGTCGAATCCATGCAAATTCACAACAACCCTTGACATGACACTGTTAATTAAAGAAACTTTCCTGCTTGCGTTCCGGAGGGGTTCCCGAGCGGTCAAAGGGATCAGACTGTAAATCTGACGGCTCAGCCTTCGGAGGTTCGAATCCTCCCCCCTCCACCAACAGAGAGGGTGGAGGGCGACTCATATAGGATGGCCGGGGCGTTGAAGGGGCACTTGGTTCTGAGCAGGCAAAGCCGGGCTCCGGCGCGGCTCGCGGGTGTAGTTCAATGGTAGAACCTCAGCCTTCCAAGCTGATGACGTGGGTTCGACTCCCATCACCCGCTCCAAGGGTGACCTCGGTTGAGGCACGGGCGGTGGGGGATGGTGTTGCCCTTGCCGGGCGTAGCCGAGGACGGAATTCATCCGCCCATGTAGCTCAGTCGGTAGAGCACTTCCTTGGTAAGGAAGAGGTCACCGGTTCAAATCCGGTCATGGGCTCCAGATTCCAGTACTGAACATAATCTTCAATCACTAGTCACAGATATTTGACAATTTAAGGGTTCTTCCGGGAGAGCGCTTCCATGTCCAAGGCGAAATTCGAACGAACAAAGCCACACGTAAATGTAGGCACGATTGGTCATGTTGACCATGGTAAGACGACGCTGACAGCAGCGATGACGAAGATATTGGCGTCGAAGCACGGCGGTGAGGTGAAGGCGTTCGACGAAATAG
>JAACFO010000052.1 GCA_009937425.1 Gammaproteobacteria bacterium | reverse complement strand
CAAGGCGTACCTTGACGTTCTCAGTTTGAACCGTAACAGTCGAGGCGACTTTATCGGCGAGCGCCTTCAGCTTGCGGACATTCTCCGTCTCCCCACTCAGGCGCGACAGTCTGTCGACTTCCGTCCGCAGTTGGATGACCTGCACATCCAGATCATCCAACAGCACCGCCAGTGTCGCCTCGGTGTCGGCGCCGTGTAATGCAGGCACGGTAGCCGCAATCTGTCCGGTGATTGACGCCACACGCTGAGCCGCCACGATCAACGGGACGCTTTCGTCGGTGATGATGGCGATCTTCTCGCCGATGATCTGGTAAGACGAGTGCGTGACGAAGCCGGCGATTACCGTCGTGATGGCTATGGCCGCAAACGCGGATGCCAGCTTGCCGCGAATCGTCTGTGGCAGGATGATCAAGATTCGCCCGGCCCGCGAGGGAAACTCTCAGGTTTCCTCGGGCCGCCCCCGATAGGATTACGGCGATCCTTCGCGCGATCGGTAGAGTTTCACTCGAAGCTGTGATTCTACACGACGCGAGGGTGCCAGACCTGTCCAGAACGGACAGCTGGGAGCCCGCCGCATTGACTCAAATCGAGCGAATCCAGACAGATTGCCCGAGTGCCGTCGTCGCGCCGCTCACACTACCTGAAAGGCATACACCTGCGCCGGCAGTTCCCCCTCCAACGGCGTCGAGTTATACCGCTCCGAAGCATCCACAAACCGCCACTGCCCCGCTGCCTCGAGGGCCTTTCCCTTCTCCTCGAACAGGCCTTCCAGGTACGTGCGGGAAACGGAAAAGACAATATGCCCCCCCGCCCGAGTCACCCGAACCAGCTCGTCGAACCCAGAGAGCGGCGCATGCCCCTCGGTGAACACCCCCGCACTGGAAACAGCAGCAAATTGATCGTCAGCAAAGCCCAGAGGCTCGCCCAGGGTCATCTGGTGGAGCTCACGATACTTCTTCTTGTTTGCTGCCACGGCGAGCATCTTCGGCGAGTTGTCGATGCCGACGATGTTGGGATAGCCCATGGCCGTCAGGATCTCGGCCATAATGCCGGTACCGGCGCCGGCATCCAGAACGGCTTCGTCGCCCGGCGGCACGTACCGCGACAGCATCGCCGCGACCATGGCGGGATGGGTATAACCGACGTTTCCCATGTGGGTCTCGTAGTCGGCCGCCCATTGATCGTAATACTCTCGGATTTCTTCCGCGGATCGGGCCGTGTAGGCCTTTCTCAATTGCTGTGTATTCTTGTGTTCGCTGTCGTCGGCCATATCCACAAAACCCTGTATGCGTCGAATATCGTGACCATGCCCTTCCCCGGGCCGCGATTCAAGGACGTGCTTGCAGCTCTGGACGTCGTCATCGAGAGAGATTGCCCCACCCGCGGCAAAGCCTGACGCGACAATGTATCAGGCTGGCCGGGTCGTACCGAATAGCCTATCCCGCGAGTTCCAACCAGAAGATGATGAACACCATCAAAAATACGATGAACTCCAGTGCCGTGATAATAAGTAACTGGAACACGGTGCGCCGCGCCGTGGGGCGCATGGATTGCCATACGCGCCGCATGTACCAACGCCAGAGAACCACGCCCGACCACCGTTTCCACTGACGGAGGTACCGATGAAGCCCGTGTCCCCACTGGACCGGGCTCTTGTCTACTTCGTCCATGCGTTTCTTGCGATCGGCTTCGGGAGTGCCGCCGTAATTGTCGGTAATGACAAGCTTGGCGCCCCCTCCGGTGGTGTCACCGGGAGCCGGCACGACGCGAAATGTGGTGCGCGTCTTGAGTCCCGTGGTGTCGGTCACGACGATGCCATCGGGTAATCGTTCCACGAACAGACGCGTATCGATCTCGCGAGCGTTAGTTACCGTCGACGATCGCTGCTATGTGAGCACGTCTTTTCCGTACAGCGAAAGCCACTTTAGGATGTCCTCACGCCGAATCAGACCCTTAAGCTCGCCATCGTCTATCACCGGTAGCTGATTGACACCGCCTCGCGAAAGACACTGCAATGCCTCAGCCGCATCAGCATCCGTAGTGATAGTGGAGAGCTGTTCAGCGGGCGTCATGATGTCGCGGACGGATGTCGTGTGCCAGGTTCGTCGAGGGATTCTACGAATGTCTTCCAGACATACCAGGCCGAGTAAATTTCCATTGTCCGTAACCGGAAACCCGCGCTGGTCGCCTCCCATGAGGTATTCGTCGACCAGCACATCGAGGCGCGTGTCCGGATGCACCGCCGACAATTCACGTCGCATGAGACGCGACACGGGCACGTCCTCGAGTGCCTCGCGCACCAGCAGCTGCCGGTAGCTCGTCAGAGCGGCGCTATTCAGGAACCAACCGATGAACGCCAGCCACATACCGGGAACCAACCCACCGCCCAACAGAGGCACCCGCAGGCCAAGCATCATGCTGACGCCGACCATAATGAGGAACCACGCAAAGGCTTGACCGAGCTTCGACGCCCATTGGGTCGCACGCAGAAGATCGTCGGTGATGCCCCACAGAATGGCGCGGAGCACGCGCCCGCCATCGAGGGGAAAGCCGGGTACCAGGTTGAACAGCGCAAGGATGATGTTGACGGGGCCCAGCCAGAGCAACACCGTGGCGGTCGGATTCAATGCTGCGAGGGCGCGCTCGCCGTCGTCCAAGTCCACAGGGCCCGCGAACATCCCGCCGAGGACGAGAAACAGCAGTCCCAGAACGAGGCTCGTGATGGGGCCGGCGATTGCCATCCACAGCTCGGCTCGCCAGGCATGGGGCTCGCGCTCGAGCTGCGCCACGCCGCCAAAGACGAACAACGTGATGGCATTGATGGGGATACCCTGGGCCCTACCCACGAGCGCATGGGAAAGCTCGTGGATCAGAATCGAGACGAAGAACGAAAAAGCGGCGGCGAGAGCAGTGGCCCAGGTGACGAAGGGGCTCCAGTCGGGGTGCCAGTTGGGAAACAGCCCATTGCCGAGACCGAAGGTGATCAAACCGAAGATGATCGCGAGGCTCAGGTCAACGTGGATGTCGATGCCTGCGACCTGTCCGACGCGAAAGCCAAATGCGCGGCGTGCACGATTCGATGACACCCCTGGAACTCCGGCTGTCGGGTCCGACTAATTATGCATTCAAGTGAAAAATTTCCGAATGATCCGGGTCATGGTGCACGCCTGGTCATTCGTGCGGACTGCTGAGCCTGAAGCACGGAGCTTACGCATTGCCCGCTCGGCAATACTGCCCGCGAGCAGGCAACAGTGACCTCCCGGTAGAGGATCTCCGGCGCTTTCTCATACCGCCTGGAGAAGTGAAAAGGAATGAAGCGTTGTACATCGGCGGCGGTGGCGATCTCGCCGCTGGCGCGGGCGGTGAGATGGCCGGTGCGCCGGGCCTGTTCGGCATCGGCTTCGCTGAAGGTCGCCTCGCAGAAGAAAGTGTGTGCACATCTGGCGAGCGTGATCAGTCGCTCGCGGTTACCCGGAGTGTCGGCCAGGTCGGTCGCATAGACCAGCTTTTCACCGGGCTTGATCAGGGTCAGATCGTCGGCGAGCTTTCCGCTAGCCTGCTCGGTGCCGTCGGGAAGCGCAATTGTGGATTCCCGGTCCCCAGCCAAAATGCGCTGCTTGAGCAAGCTGAGCCACGGCCCGACACTGAGCCCGCGCGCGACAAGCCGCTCCTTGCGGATGTTGATCTGTTGCGCCGGCTCGAAAGCGAAGGCGAGAACGGGGGTACCGTGATCCAGGGTGGTGGCACGCACACAAAAGCCGAACTCATCCAGGACAATGCCCTCCGGCGCAGGAGCTTCATCCATGGGCTCGCATCCGTTGCGCCCGGCCTGAAGGCGAAAGCGTGCCAGGCGATCGCCATGCAATTCTGCCACCAGGAAACGGGGACCTCGATCACCGATGCGATCCCAAAGCACACCGCGGATCATCCCGGCGATGTTGTCCGCCAGTCCCGGCGGCCCATACAGCCTGCAGGTGGGCAACGCTCCTATGCGCGAGCGCAGCAGCCAGAGGAAGCCACCGATATGATCCATGTGGGCATGGCTGATGAAGACATCGCTCACCTGGTGAGCGATGCGTGCGGGCAAACGGCCAGGCTCGCCGAGATCGAACAGCAGGCTGCGCTTGTGATGGCGGAGCCGAACATGCAGCAGGGGATCACCGAAAATACCATTCACCAGGATGGCGGTGGCCGGACCGCTGCGTACCACCGGCCGCGGTCCACCGACGTAGCCGGATACCGCATAGGGCCTGACATCGGGTGACGGCATATTGCGCACCTCGGCCGCCGCAAAGGGCTTGGCCGTCTCCAGCAGCTTGCCGACGCCGCGCTGCGCGTCGCGCACCAGTAGCGCGTGCGCATTTTTCGGCTCTCGCATCCGACCGCCATGGATGGCGGGAGTGCAGGGGATTGTCGGGAACAATCCCTGCCTGCTTCGCTCTACCTCGTCCATCCCTGGACTCGTCTGCGTGCGCGGCCGCCGCTGGGCAAGCAACCCGCGCGTTTACTTGATTTTGATGCGGCGGCGTTTGGTGACTTCCCTCTTTGGTATCTTCAGCATCAACAGGCCATCTTTATAGTCGGCCTCGGCCTTGGACGTATCGACCGCGGCGGGCAAGGTCACCGTACGAGAAAAGCTTCCGCGGGATATTTCGCAGTGGTAGTAGTCGCCCTTCTCCTCTTTCTCTTCTCGGTGAGTCTTTCCTTTGATGGTCACGGTCGAATCGCTCATGGAGACATCCAGATCCTCCTTGTCGACACCGGGGATCTCGGCGCGCACCAGGAACTCATCCTCCCGATCCACCACATCGACGGCAGGTCGCCAACCCTCCATCTCGCTGAGCAGCGGCCGCTCCCAGCCAAAGGGCCGCAACCAACCACGCGGAAAAATCGATTCGAGTAGACGGTCCGTCTGACCCTCCATATCGCCGAAAGGGCTGAACATACGTCTTGGCGTGGTCCGGTGGGCCTCGAGCTCCTTACTGCCCTCGACCTCTGCTTCCTTCACTTTCTCGGCTGCTTCTGCCATGACAAGTCCTCCTCACATTCGTTCGAATGCAACAATAGAGTGTGCCTTGGATATGATCTCTCGCCTTGCTGTGCAACGTCTTGCGCTAGCGAAAAATGTCAGGTCTCTGACCTGAGCGTCGTTTGGAATCTCTCCTCACGTCCGAAATAAAGATGTGACAAGGCCAGGATGGATTCACTGACATGGATCAAGTAAGCCGTGCTGGCAACAACACGTCGTCGCGATCGCGCTGTCCGGAGCTCGGCAGAGCGGCCGCCATGCTCGGTGCCTGGAATCGGTAATAACCGTGCGGTCACGAGTTATTGATCTCCGTCACGTGAGCGGGGGAGATGATTGAGGTCAATGCGCCGAGTGAGAAAAGGGTCGACTGTTTAATTCGATGGATGGATGGGAGCATTTTCCGCACGAAGCCGACGTCGGGATACGGGCTTATGGGCCAACTCTCGCTGCGGTGTTCGAGCAGGCGGCGCTGGCGATGACGGCAGCCATCACCGATGTCGAGCACGTTGTGCCGAATGAATGCGTGTCCATCGCCTGTGAGGCCCCGCAAACGGATCTGCTATTAGTGGAATGGTTGAACGCGCTGGTCTACGAAATGGCGGTCCGTCATATGCTTTTCAGCCGTTTTGTCGTCACCATCGAAGACTCCGGGCTTTCCGGCGAAGCGTGGGGCGAGTTCGTGAACGTCGACAGACACCGCCCGGCCGCGGAAGTGAAGGGTGTCACCTACACCGCCCTGAAAGTGTCGCGCCGTGCCGACGGCCAGTGGCTGGCGCAATGCGTAGTCGACGTATGAGGGGAATGCTGGCACACGACGCAGGCGCCTGGCGGCATGGATACAGATCGCTTTGAAAGAGTAAACGAATTCGAATGGTGCATCCCGCCCTCGGGGAAGATGCGTGTGCCGGCGGTGATTTACGCCGATGAGACCCTCATCCGCGCCATGGATGACAAGGTCTACGAGCAGACCACCAACGTGGCGACCTTACCCGGCATCGTCAAGGCATCCTATGCCATGCCGGACGCCCACTGGGGCTACGGCTTTCCCATCGGCGGGGTCGCCGCCTTCGACGCCGATCTGGAAGGCGTCATTTCGGCTGGTGGCGTCGGCTTCGATATCTCCTGCGGCGTGCGCACGCTGCTGACCGGTCTCACACGCGCGCAGATGGAGGGTCACGAATCACGACTCGCCGATGTGCTCTACAGCCACATTCCGGTGGGCCTGGGCAGCAAAGGCAACATAACGCTCGATCCACCTGAAATGGATGCCATGCTCTCCGGAGGCGCGCGCTGGGCCGTTGCCCGAGGCTACGGCAGGCGCGCGGATCTCGAGCGCATCGAGGAGCGTGGATGTATGCTCGACGCGTGTCCGGACTGGGTATCGGAACGTGCCAAGAACCGCCAGAAGCGCGAGATGGGCACCCTTGGCTCCGGCAATCACTATCTGGAGGTACAACAAGTCATAGAGGTCTTCGACAGGCAGATAGCCGATACATTCGGCCTGCAGCGCGGCGACGTGCTGGTGAGCATCCATTGTGGATCCCGCGGCCTTGGACACCAGCTCGGCACCGAGTTTCTTCGCGACATGGCGGCTGCCGCGCCCGATCAAGGGATCGCGCTACCGGACCGGGAGCTCGCCTGCGTGAGGATCCAATCCGAGCTTGGCCAACATTACCTGGGCGCCATGCGTGCCGCCATCAACTGTGCATTCGCCAATCGCCAGATCATCACGCATCTGACCCGTGAAGTGTTCGCGGGGCTTTTCCCCGACGCCGACTTGTCGCTTCTCTACGACGTCTCTCACAACACGTGCAAGTGCGAGGACCATGTGATCGACGGCCGTACGCGGTCGCTCTTCGTCCATCGCAAAGGAGCGACGCGCGCATTCGGTCCCGGCCACGCCGACTTGCCGGACGCCTTTTCCACCGTCGGTCAGCCAGTGTTGATCGGTGGCAGTATGGGCACTAGCTCGTACATCTTAGCGGGAACCGGCGAGAGCGAAACTCGCGCCTTCAGCTCCGCATGCCACGGCGCCGGCCGAGCCATGAGCCGCCACGCCGCGCGCCGGCGCTGGCGCGGACGCCAGCTCGTGGACGAGCTGGCGGCGCGCCACATTTTGATCCGCAGCCCTTCGTCGCGCGGAGTCGCCGAAGAGGCGCCGGGGGCTTACAAGGACGTGAGCACTGTGGTCGAGGTGGCCGAACAGATCTCTCTTGCACGACGCGTGGCGCGTGTCGAACCCGTCATCTGCATTAAAGGATGACCCCCACCCGGGCAGTACCGGCGACACTCTGCGGCGAATATGACCTACGTCAAGGGGCAATGTGGCCACGACGCTAGTCGGCCTGGCGTTCTGTCGCGGCGGGGGGGCTCACCGGGGTCGAGGTGAGCCCTTGGCTGCTAGCCTGCCATCCGAGCCTGGATACACAGAACTTGATCTCGCTCAAGAAGACATTGACAAGTAATCAGTATTAATGAGTTCGGCAACATGTGGGTTCGAAAAATGTCGACGCTAGTTCTCGAGCACAGTGAATGGCGTCCGTCGGAGGATGTGCCCGAGCCTTCGGCGCCCCAAGAGGTGCCACCGAGTGAACCGGAGACACCTCCGACGCCACCGACGGAAGAGCCACCGGGCCCCGATGAGGTACCGGAGCAGCCGCCGGAAACGGTCGCTGCATAGCGCCGGTAGCGAAACTCCAGCTCGCGCCAAGGTGGGACGGCTGCTCAGCCGATGATGCGATGAGGTTCTTTGTTCCACATACCCAAGACTCTTCACAAGAAAGGCGGATCTACGACGACATCAGAGAGTTCTTGACCAGCGAACTCGGGGCCGCACTGACAGACAGGAAGATTTTCGGCCTGACTTACTCGCAAGACGACCAAGAGTATCGGGTCGAGGTCGGCGAATGCCATCCGGCGACGGGGGAGATCGTGGACGTCATCCTCCATGATGAGAGCATTGGCATCTACTATCTATGTATGCGCAGCTACGGCGTCGTGCGAGGGCACCCCATCATGGTGAACACCGCCAGCGTTAAGTCCGTGGAGCTTTTCGATGACTGACTCAATAGTAACGCAGCAACTCCTCGGCCAGCGCGCCCATGCCGTGCCTCTCGATGAGCGCGTCGATCTCATCGAAGAGAGACTGCTCGTCGTCGATGTCCAATTGACCATGACCAGCCTGGTTCGCTAAGAGCCCTTGCCGCATGGCGTCGCGAACCCCTGACAACGTCGGCGGATAATCGTGATCCTCAGAATCCAGCAGTGCCTCGATCACCGCGGACAAATCTTCGCTTGCTCGCGGACGCGTGAATTTCACCGCGAATGCGTCATCACCCGCGCGTTCGATGAGTGTATCCACTTCCGAAACGAGGCCGGCTTCGTCCTCAACCCGGACACGACCCTCAGCCTTCAGGCGCTCCAGTAATCCGCCGGCCATGGCTCCGCGTACAGATGCGAGCGTGGCTGGCCCGTGCCCCTGCGCCTCGTAGTTGTCGAGGACCGCGTCTATGACAGTCGATAGCTCCCGGCTGACGGTTTCCTGAATATCGACGGGGATGGTCATGACTTTTCTCCTGCATGGTGGAGCTTACCCATGTTGCATGAAATCGGGGGTCGTGTGCGTTGATCCGAGTCAATACGTTGACCCCCGAGTGGACCCGGATTTTTTTATCAGATCGAACGTCAAGGGTCATACGCGGCTTGAGTAGTCAAGGGTGCCGTCAAGCTCCGCAATGAACGTGCCAGGAAGATGGCACGCGACGAGAACTCGCACATAACGCTATCCGATCACCACGTTGAACGCGATGCTGCAGCGCTCTTCGTCGTTCATGGTAGGGGTCACTTCATGGGGGACGTAGCCGGGGAATATGACCAGTCGACCTTCCGCAGGATCGAATTCCTGACTGAAGCAGTTGTGCGGCCCAACCTCCTTGTATGGCGGGTGAAAACACATCCTAACCGGATTCGGATCGAATATCTTGATGTGCCCGGCATTCTCGGGCACCTTGACATAGTAGACGCCACTGAAAAAAGAGTTCCCATGTACGTGCTTCACGTTGTAGTCGCGTCTCGCGTTGAAGTTTACCCAGGCGGTCGCGACTCGAAACGTAACCTGGTCCTCGACAGTCAGGAACTCCTTCACCTCGGCCATGGTGTCTTCGACGAAGCTCACGAATAATGCGAACTCCGAGCGCTCGTTGATATCGTCATCGCTCTGCCAGCCACCGCGATTACTGATGCCTACTCCTTTCGGATCGCGCTCCCGGAGGCGGTTACATGCCTCGAGCAGCTGTGCGTTGAGAGTCGCTGGGTCCGGGTGATCCTTAAAGAACAGGAACGTGGGAAATAGCGCGGTAATTTGCAGATCGGACAATGATGAACTCCAGGGCGATTGTCAGTGTTCGATTTCGTGTAGGAGCGAGCTTGCTCGCGAATCTTCCGGGCCCGAATTCGCGAGCAAGCTCGATCCTACCGGGTGCGCCTCTTCAACCACCAGGAAGTTGCAGAGCAGGCGGTAGCCGTGCCGGACCAGTGCCGCTTCCGGATGGAATTGTACTCCGGTTGGCGTTGTTGCATAACCCACTCTCGGGAGGTGCCTCGTCTCCGTAGAATCGGGAGATGGGAAAATCCGACTTCATGTTCACGTACCGCGTCTGCAATTGGCCCACCAGCGCACGTCATCGCGGCGGCTACCGAGCCGGCGCCCATCACCAGAATTCTCCAGCAGCTCGACCGGCGCGATGGATCCGCAGCCGGCGCACGGGCACCGCCTGCGCTATCTCTGCACTAGAACCCGAGCCCACCTCCAACCCCGGCACCTGCAATTTTCTTCGTGCCGCGGGTTTCGCTCGTGCCTGCAAAGGATGGGTACGAATTCAGTCGCTGGTGCTGTCAGGTCCACACACTTGGCACAGATCCGTCACAGACTCGTCACAAGAAAGCCGGCCCAATGGGATGGACCTTTGATTATTTGGCGCGCCCGACAGGATTCGAACCTGTGACCTTTGGCTTCGGAGGCCAACACTCTATCCAGCTGAGCTACGGGCGCGTGATTCGGGAGAATCGAGCGTGAACGGGTAGGGTACTGTTCGGGAGAGATGACGTCCACGCGAATCTCGACCATTCTCGACGATTCACCCTGTTTTTGCAGCGGGACCAGATTGGGCGGGTTCCCGATAATCCCTGCTGCCGGAAATCCACGACCCCACCTGCGGCTCACGGCTCCCTAACCTGATTGGCGCGTGTTATCGTCCCCGGCGTGGAAATCCCGACGCGATCTTGACGCACTGCCCCACGAGGTACTCAATGCTCGGCTCGTTCAAAAAGGCCCCGAAGATAGAGTTCTTCACCAATATCGACATGCTTCCCGAGGTGATCCCGGTCGAGCACGCTGCGAAGGCGATGCCATCGTGGTGGAAGCAGACAATCGTGCCGCTTTGGTGCGACTTGATCTTCGATTACAACAATGGTGAACCTCGCGCACGCACGTCCGCTCCTGACCTGTTCTCCGTCTCCTTCCACAGCGCCGGGCAGTTCCTGGACCACGCGCCGAGCTCGGTGCGGACATCCACGGTGGCGGTCATGAATCTGCAATGAATTCCGCACTCATTCGCTTCGTAACCGACTATCTCGCGGATCACGCTGCGCGTACCGGTGCCGGCGATGGAGCGCGCGGGCGCGTGCAAATCGATCCGCAGCTCGGTCCCTGCATCGAATTACGCTTCGAGTCGGACCGCTGCCATGTGGAGCTGACTACGGCGAACGCCGTCGATTGCCATGTGAAGATCCCCTGGATGCGACTCGTGCAGCTTCTGGATGAAGAGCTCTACCCTGGCGACGCATTGCAACTCGGTATGGTAAAGATTGACGGTGATCGGCAACTTGGCGAGCGTGCACTGACCTGGTTGCACGAAAGTGAGTTCGGATGGCATGTGTACAAACAGGTGCCCGTGTGGCAGCTGCAGGTCAATCTCGGTGAGAAGACATCGGGCGAAATACGTGGATTCGCGAGCGACGCCTACGGACTTTCCCTGCCCGCGGGCATCGACAAGCAATCGGCCATCGACAAGCTCGTAGAGCACTTTCGCGCCGGACCGCGGCTGAGCGAAGAATTGCGCGGGCAATTTCCCAGTCCAATACACAAAAGCTGTATTCAATTTGATGCCGAACGTTTGCACACGGATTTCGAGCGTTTGCGCGCGCGCCTACGCCCTGAAGAAAAGTATTGCCCGGGCTGCGAGGAGGCGAGCACCTGTACCTTGGGCGATGACTGCGGCCGGCTCGAGTACGGGTGGACACTGCAATCCTTCGGCGACGATCACCAACAGGCAGTGTTCGGCGGCCCGCGCAGTGTTCTGGAATCCCTGGCGGTGGCAAAGACCGAAGCCTGCTTCGGGATCTTCGAGGAAATCGTGGACAGCATCCCCGGCGCTTGCCGGGCGCGCGTGAAAGTGTATCGGCAAAACTACCGTTATGGTCACCTACCCCACACGGACGCCTGCGACCTGGTGCGCAGTATTATCCCGATTTACCCTGGGTCCACCGGCGCACTGTCGGTGGAGCCGTCCTTCGGCGCATTCGAGCGCGACAGTCTTTATGATTCCTACGATCTCGATGAGCCCGGAAAACTCTACTGGTTCCCCAGTTGGCTGATGCATTCGGGGCGTAACCACAGCGGCGGACAGGAGCGGGTCTTTGTTCTCATCAGCCAACGATTCGACGAAGATACCCGCCGCCTTCAGGGAAGCGCCGATACACCAACATAGGCACCCCACCCACGGGTTTGATACCCCGGTTGAGGGCGCAGCATAAGGACAGTCTCTGTGAGCCAGAAACAATTCTACCTGTTCCAGACCCGGCGCTTTCTGCCGTTTTTCCTGACCCAGTTCCTGGGCGCATTCAACGACAACGTATTCAAGAACGCCATGGTGGTGCTCATCGCCTGGCGGCTCGCCGCCACGGCACAGATGAATGCGCAAATAATGATCACGGTGGCCGCGGGCGTATTCATTCTGCCGTTTTTTCTTTTCTCCGCGACGGCCGGCCAGCTCGCCGATAAATTCGACAAGGCCAGGCTCATTCGCTACGTCAAAGTAGCCGAAATCATCATCATGTCCACCGGCGCCGTCGGGTTTTACTTCGGCAACGTCTCCATGCTGATGATTGTCTTGTTCCTGATGGGCGTTCAATCCACGTTTTTCGGCCCCGTCAAATACGGCATTCTTCCGGACCAACTGAAAGACGATGAACTCATGGGCGGCAACGCCCTGGTCTCCGCCGGCACCTTCCTGGCGATTCTCGCCGGCACCATCCTCGGCACCGAGGTCGTGTTGACCGAACACGGTCTCACGGTCATCTCGGCCGTGGTAATCGCGATCGCGGCCATCGGCTGGCTGTCCAGTTGTTACATACCGGCAACGCCGGCCGCCCAGCCGGATTTGGAAGTCAGTTACAACTTCGTCACCCAGACCTGGAAGATCCTCAGCCACGCCGCCGGACAGCGCGATGTCTTTCTCTGCATCCTCGGCATCTCCTGGTTCTGGTTGGTCGGAGCAACCTTTCTCGCACAGTTTCCGACCTTCACCAAGGACGTCCTCGGCGCCAAGGTACAGGTACTCACCATTCTTCTAACGACCTTCTCCGTCGGTATTGCCATCGGTTCGTTGCTGTGCAACCGGCTTCTCAAAGGCCAGGTACACGCCACGTTCGTGCCGCTGGGCGCCCTCGGCATCAGCGTATTCACCGTGGACTTGTTTTTCGCCACGCTGCATCCGATTTCAAGCACCACGGGTGAGCTCATCGCAGTTGGCGAGTTTCTTAGCACCTTCGCCGGATGGCGCGTTGTCGTGGACCTGCTGCTGGTAGCCATCTCAGGGGGCATATTCATCGTTCCGCTCTACGCAATCCTGCAACTGCGCAGCGATGAAAAGCACCGCGCCCGCAACATCGCCAGCAATAACATCATGAACGCATTGTTCATGGTGGTTTCGGCGGGTGGAACCGTACTCATGTTGAACATGGGTTTTTCGATCCCCCAGGTTTTCCTCACCATTGCGGTGCTGAATACCGCCGTTGGCGTCTACATCACGAAATTACTGCCCGGTGCGATGGTAAAAGCGCTGATCGCGTGGCTGATGGATCTCTGCTACAGGGTCGAGGTTCTGGATCTGGAAAACTATCATAAGGCGGGCGATCGCGTGCTCATCGTCGCCAACCACCAATCTTTTCTGGATGCGCCCCTGATTGCCGCCTACGTGCCGGACAAGCTGACTTTCGCGATCAACACCCATATCGCTAAGCAACGGATTATTCGATTCTTTCTGTCGCTGGCGGAGACATTCTCCGTTGACCCTACAAATCCCTTCTCAATGCGCTCACTCGTGGCCCATGTAAAAGAGAATCGCCGTCTCGTAATCTTTCCAGAGGGCCGGATCACCGTGACCGGATCGCTGATGAAAGTGTACGAAGGCCCGGGAATGATCGCTGATAAGGCCGACGCGATGATACTGCCTGTGCGTATCGAAGGCGCCCAATACACTCCCTTCTCGAGGCTTAAGGGAAACGTGCGCACCCGTTGGTTTCCTAAGATCAGCGTGCGTTTCATGCCACCGGTAAAACTGAATATCCCCGAGGAAATCAAGGGCCGAAAGCGCCGGCATTACGCCGGCAACCTGCTCTACGACATCATGAGTAACATGGTGTTCGAGAGCAGCAACTATCGCGCCACGCTATTCAGCTCGTTGCTCGACGCCCGCAAGATCCACGGCGGCAAGCACGTTGTCTTTGACGACATTCAGCGCCAACCCGCGGACTACGACAAGCTCGTCGCCGGGTCATTCATTCTCGGCAAGAAACTCATTCGTGGTACCGAGCCGGGCGAGTGCGTTGGTATTCTGTTACCGAACATGGTTGCAACGGCGATCACCTTCTTCGGTCTACAAGCCTTTCATCGTGTCCCGGCCATGCTCAATTTTTCGACGGGCGCCCGCAATGTGGTACTCGCTTGTGAAACCGCGCAAATTAAGGTGGTTTATTCGTCACGGCGTTTCGTCGAAAGTGCAAAACTGACGGAGATGGTCGGCGGAATCGAAGATGCCGGCGTCAAAGTCGTTTACCTGGAGGATTTGCGAAAAAGCATTTCGGCATTCGACAAGTTGCTCGGATTTCTGCGCAGCAAAATGGCGGGGATTTACTACCACTTCGCCAATGATGCACACGATCCGGATGCCCCTTGTGTAATTTTATTCACCTCCGGTACCGAGGGCGCTCCCAAAGGTGTGGCGCTCAGCCATACGAACGTGCAGGCAAATCGGTTTCAAGTCAGCTCGCGAATCGATTTCGGCCCCTCGGACATAGTGTTGAATGCGCTGCCCATGTTTCACTCCTTCGGCCTTACCTGCGGCACCCTGCTGCCGGTGCTGTCGGGCCTGCGCACATTTCTTTATCCGTCACCCCTGCACTACCGCATCGTTCCGGAGCTCGCCTACGACACCAACGCCACGATCATGTTCGGTACCGATACCTTCCTTTCCGGCTACGCACGCTACGCGCATCCCTACGACTTTTACTGCATGCGCTACGTTTTTGCCGGCGCGGAGAAGGTCAGAGACGAGACCCGGCGCGTCTGGAGCGAACGCTTCGGCTTGCGCGTCTTCGAAGGCTACGGTGCCACGGAAACGGCTCCGGCGCTGACCATGAATACACCGATGCACAATCGCCCGGGCGCGGTGGGCAGGCTGCTGCCGGGAATCCTGTACAGGATCGAGCCCATGCCCGGCATCGATAAGGGTGGCCGGCTGATAGTGTCCGGGCCCAACGTCATGGCCGGCTACCTGAGGCATGAAAATCCCGGTGTGCTCGAGCCGCCGGAAGACCACTGGTACGACACCGGCGACATCGTCACCATCGATGAAGATGACTATGTCCATATTCAGGGGCGTGCCAAACGATTTGCCAAAATCGGCGGTGAAATGATCTCGCTGGCGGCGGTGGAAAGCGTTGTCGCCGCCCTGTGGCCGGAAAACACCCACGCAGTCGTCAATCTGCCGGACGCGCGCAAGGGCGAACGGCTGGTGCTGGTCACCGACTTCCAGGATGCCAAGCGTGACGCGCTCATGGCCTATGCCCGGAGCAACGGCATCGCCGAGCTCAGCATACCCAGGAGCATCGTAATCGTCGCCACGGTACCGCTTCTGGGCAGCGGCAAAATGGACTACGTGAGTATCATGAAACTGGCCGAGGATGCTGCTTGATGGAAGGCCGGGTGCGTGGAGGCGCACTTGTATCGCGCCGGTCGGTTTGAGACCATACGTGCGCTTCGATTTGGTGCGATAAAGTGCCTGGTGGCGCGATTTGTTGGGGGATTCCGGTGAGCAAGGCAGACGATATCTTCTACAGGCAGTTCGGGCTCGTATTGATAGCCCTGACCTTGTTTACGCTGATCGTCTTCTTTGCCGCCCGGGCCATAGCCGGGCGCTCTTTCGAGCAAATTCAGAACAGTCCGAAGGCGGTGCTGGAACGCATCCAACCCTTCGGCCAGGTGCGTGTCGGCAAGCCCGACGCAGTCGTGGCGGCTGCGGCACCCGCAGCCCCGGCAGCAGCACCCGCCGCCGGCAGCGCCATGTCCGGCGAGCAGGTCTACAACAAGACCTGCGTGGCCTGTCACGCATCCGGCGTCGCCGGTGCACCGAAGGTCGGTGACAAGGCCGCCTGGGAGGCGCGCATAGCCCTGGGCGCGGACGCGCTGTTGAACTCGTCGCTGAAGGGCAAAGGCGCCATGCCACCCAAGGGCGGCAATACCGGCTTGAGCGACGACGAAGTAAAGAGCGCCGTCACATACATGCTGGAGAAAACGGGCTTTAAGTAACTAAACGGTCTGCAGATTCGCGTAGGCCACTACCAACCACTTCGCACCGGCATTCGCGAAGTTCACCTGAACCCGGGCATGACTGCCCTGGCCTTCGTACATGAGCACCACGCCTTCGCCGAACTTCGGGTGCGCGACCCGCTGACCGAGGTGAAGCCCCGCGTCGCTGGGAGCAACATCTGCGCTGCTTAGCGCATTCTCGCCACGGCGAAACGCCGGGCGTGATACGTTGGCGCGCAGGCGCACTTCCTCGATGAGCTTCGCGGGGATCTCGCGAATGAATCGTGACGCCATGGGATAGTAGTCGGAGCCGTGCAGGCGACGGGCCTCCGCGTGGGTCAGGAACAGGCGGCGCTTGGCGCGGGTCATGCCCACATAACAAAGACGGCGCTCCTCCTCGAGCTTGGCGGGATCCTCGCAGCTGCGCTGGTGGGGAAACAGTCCCTCCTCCATTCCACCGAGAAACACGAGAGGAAACTCCAGTCCCTTGGCGCTGTGCAGGGTCATGAGGTGGACGCACTCCTGCCAATCCTTCGCCTGCACTTCGCCGGCCTCCAGCGCCGCGTGGGCAAGAAAAGCCATCAGCGGATCCTGATCCGGCTCTCCCTCTTCGGAATCCTCTTGCACAAAATGGCGTGCGGCCGTTACCAGCTCATGAAGATTCTCGACGCGGGTCTGAGCACGGTCGACCTTGTCGCGTTCGTAGTGGGCGAGCAGTCCACTGCGCTCGATGACGATGCTGGTACGTTCCTCCAGGGGTAACTCCGAAGTCTGGGCGGCGAGATCTTCAATCAGAGTCATGAAGCCCCCCAGCGCTGCCGCCGCGCGCGCCGACAGCGTCTTCTCGGCAATCAGTCGCGCCGCCGCCCGCCACAGGGATTCCCTGGATGTGCGCGCGGCTCCCCGCACGGCATCCAGGGTACGGGCGCCGATACCGCGGGTCGGCATATTGACCACCCGTTCGAAGGCACCGTCGTCGTCACGATTGGCGAGCAAACGCAAATAGGCGAGCGCGTCCCTGATCTCGGCACGTTCGTAAAATCGCAGGCCACCGTGGACGCGATAAGGTAACGACGCCGCCAGAAGCGCCTCCTCGAAGGCCCGTGATTGGGCGCTGACACGATACAGAATGGCCACGTCGTCACGGGATTCGCCACCGTCGATCCACTGCTGAATACGGCTGACGACGAAGCGAGCCTCGTCCAACTCGTTAAACGCCGTATAAAGATGTATCGGATCACCGTCCCCGTCATCGGTCCAGAGATTTTTTCCCAGACGGCCCTGGTTGTTGGCGATCAGCGCGTTCGCGGCGGCCAGAATGTTGCCGCTGGATCGATAGTTCTGCTCCAGACGGATGGTCCTGGCATTCGGAAAATCCTTGGGCAGCTGTTGGATGTGTTCGATGCGCGCGCCGCGCCAACCGTAAATGGACTGGTCGTCGTCGCCGACGGCAAACACCCGGCCGCTGTCCCCGGCCAGCAAACGCAACCAGGCGTACTGAATGGCGTTGGTATCCTGGAACTCGTCCACCAGGATATGTTGGAAACGGCGCCGGTAGTGATCGAGTATGTCGTCGTGATCGCGCAGTAACTCGTGTGCCCTCAACAGAAGCTCGGCAAAGTCGACGATGCCGGTGCGCGCGCAAGTCTCTTCGTAGGCCGCGTAGATGCGGATCATCTGTGTGAGCCAGAAGTCTCCCTTGTCGTCCAGATGCTTGGGGCGCAGCCCCTCGTCCTTGCGCGCATTAACGTAATGCTGCGCTTGCTTGGCGGGCCACTGGATCTCATCCAGATCCAGATCCCGCAATACCCTGCGCAAGCAGCGCAGCTGATCGTCACTGTCGAGGATTTGGAAGGCTTCAGGTAGTCCGGCGTCACGCCAATGGGCCCTGAGCAGGCGGTGAGCCAGGCCGTGAAAGGTGCCGACCCACATGGCGCCGATGGGGCGTTCCAGCATCGATTCGATGCGGCCGCGCATCTCGCCGGCGGCCTTGTTGGTAAATGTCACCGCAAGCACGCGATGGGGTATCGCCTGGTCCGTGGCCAGCAGCCATGCGATGCGATGCACCAGCACCCTGGTCTTACCGCTGCCGGCACCGGCCAGCACCAGCAAATGGCCCGGGGGCGCGGTAACGGCCTCGCGCTGGGCATCGTTCAGGGGATCGAGAATCGGTGTAACGTCCATGGGTGGATCTTGCCGAAATCGGCAATAGTTTTCAGGGAAATATACCGAAGAGTCCCCTGCGCTTGGCGGCGACCTTCACTTGCAGATCCACACGCGGCTTTGCGCCGGCGGCTTCTTCGATTTGCGCTTCGCAGGCGGACAGCCGTTGCTCCGAAATCTTGTGAACATCGCGCAGATAACGCCGGACGATTTCGGCACGTGCCTCGGCAAGCGCCAGCAATCCGTCCGGTCCGGGCGCGTAGATGGGGAAAACACCTTTGCTCGCTTCAGCGATCAGGGCACCGATGCTGGACGTTTGCTCCGTTAAGGCTTCACCGTCATCGGAGACCGCGCGACCACACAGGGCCAGCTCTAACGATTCGTGATCGGCCATGCGTTTTCCCAGCTGGTCCAGATAAACCAGAGGGGTGGCCGTTAAGTCGTCCTCGCCGTGGGCGAATGCCACCGGTGCGTAACGCTCGGCGCTGATACCGGGCAGCAGAGAGATGGTCCTCTCCAGCAGCTGCAGGGCGCTGTCCAGGGTCTTTCCCGACAGGTTGGCCGCCACCTGACCGGCCGTGGTGACCGTGCGGACAAAATCTTTTTGGAAATCGTCGACAAAATCGTACTTCGAGCCCTGCCTTTGTGCTTGCAGGGGAATGGACAAGCTGATGTTGCCCTGCCGGTCCTTCAGCAACGCCAGGGCCGTACGGATGGGGAAATTCGCCGGATCGATTTTTTCGAATGCTTTACTACCGGAAGTGCTTCGCAGTTCCAGACCGCTCAGCAGCAGGTCCACCTGCCCGCTGAGCTCGTCATTCTCAATCGCGATGTCATTGTAGCCATCGACTCTCCCCGCGGTGGCGGCGACAGCTTCGTGCCTGGCGATATAAGGATTGAACGCCGGCAGATCCGCACCCTTCACGGTGACTTTCAGCTGCATGTCGAAGTGCTCGATGCGCTTCCTGAGTTCCCCCTGCAAGCTCAGCCCGGCAAACCGGGAGCTCGTGCCTCTGGCCCGAAAACGTGACAGGTTGCCGGGGAGACGGGTATCGATATTCTCGATGGCGACCACCACCGGATCCAGGATCAAGTGAATCGCGGGCTCGGTGGCGCGATCGATGTAGGCGATGCGCCCGGGTCCGCGGGTGGTGAAGCTCTCGATGCTGATACCAAGCTTCGAACTTTCTCTCCCATCGCCCTTGGAATCTTCTTGCCCATTGCCGCCGGGCAGCGGCGGCCACATCCAGTTGTTATCTTCCGATTGCGCGACGATGAGGTACGGATTTCTGGCGAGCACGTCGCCCAGGTGCACCATTCCGTCGAAACCCAACCGCGGTTTCCCAATCCGCAACTCCGCCACGGTCAGCCGCGACGGCCAATCGGGCTTGTCGGATCCGAGCCGCAGGCCATCCACGAGCAACTGCTCGGCGGACAGCTGTTCCAATTTGTCCACCTTGAAAGCCGCGATTTCGGCGCGGCGCAGACTGAGCGCCGCGCCATTGCCCTTGTCTGTCACCGTGACCGCGCCGGATGCGAACAGCGCGAGCTTCTGGCCGTGGTCTTCGGAGCTGCTCAATCCCCTGGCATCGACGGAGGTCAGTTCCCAGGCGGGCGACCCGCTGCCGCCGTCAACGGACTCGGCGCTCAGGGTTGCCACCGCCACATCGCCGGGTAGTGCCAGATGAAAACCCGTGGCACGCAGCACCCGGGCCCGCCAGTCCCTGGACTCGCCTCGATTCTGGCTCACGGACGCCAGGGCGGCGGAATCGGCGTTGATTGCCGCGTCACCGTCCCAGTGGAGATTGCCGGCGTCCAGCACTGCCAGGCTCCAGCTGACGCCATCGGCGCGGGCGAAGCGGGCGGCATGAAGGGCTGCCCTGGCGCTGGACAATCCACCGTCAGGCGCCCAGCTCAAGGCGGCGATACCGAGGCCGTCCAGGTCGAGGACTGCCGCGTCAGACCCGGTGAAAGAAAATTTTCCAAGCTGCGCCTGTTCCAGCGCGACACCACCGTTGGTCGCCACGGACAGCCCCCGGGACTCGAGCATGGCGGCGCTCACACGGGCTCCGCTGACCAGGCGGCCGGTGCCACCGGCAACCGAGAGACGCCCGGACTCGAGACCGGTGGACAGATCGCCGCTGAGCTGCCGGGCCTCCAGTGCGTGGGTCTCGATGGTGTCGCCGTCAGGCAAGTTGTACGCCAAGCGCGCGGCCTTCACACCATCGAGGACAGCACCGGCGTCGCGGATTCGAAGGCCGTGGGCGCCGAGCTCGGCGACATGAAGATTGCCGGCGCTCGGCTGGCGGCGTTCCAGGGTTGCCAGAGCAAGGCTTGCCACATCCAGATTACCGTTCATGCCCAAGACTACGTCCGTGCCACGCATGCCGGAACTTTCCCAGGACGTTTCGCCGATGCCGATCTTCAGCGCGCCCAGATCAATCGCGGAAACGTGAGCGGCATCTTTGATGTCGCCCTTGATTGCGCGCAGCTTCAATCCGGACGTCTCCCAGGACAGCTCGTTGGAGCCACTTTGGAACATGTGCGTAACGTCTACGGACTCGGCGCCGAAGCTGCCATCGGCATCCCCATGGACTTTGCCAAGCTTCAATCCGGACACCCAGATGTCCCCCTGACCTTCACCGGCCCGCACCGACTTCACCTTCAATTCGCCGGCACCCAGCCACGCGGGAGCGCTGAATCCAACACTTGCGAAATCGATCTCGTCGGCGCGCAAGTGTCGCGCCGATTGTGCGTAGTCCAACGATTCAGCGCTCACCTGGGCCGCGTGAAGTTTGCCGGAGAAATCACCGCTCATTCCTTTCGCCGATAAGCCGCCGATGCGGTAAGTCGCTGCCTCGGCGTTGTTCGCGCCACCAGACTCGGTGACCGTCAGCGTATCCACAGTTGCCTGGCCGAGGACCAGATCACCGGATTGCGCGCTGCGCATTTCGTCCACGGCAAGTTTCTCGACGGCGATACCTACAGGCGCGTCAGCATCGTTTGACGATACCGTGAAGCGTGCCAGGTCGAAATCCTGTACTCGCACCGCAAACTTGCCGGAATTATCTTCAACCCGTGCATGCAGGCGCCAGGAAAAATCCTCGGCATGGCTACGCCACGCGGGCGTCGCGCTGGATGCGTCGGCCACTTCCACACGCGTGCCGAGGACGGCGCCTTCGGAAGTGAAACCGTCTCGCCAGTCGAAGTCACCGTGCCAGGAAATATCGCTGATGGCCGCGTGAATCGGCGCACGCGAAGAGTGAGAAAGCGTCAACTGGAGGGTATCCACGTCCAAACTGCCGTCGCCGCGCAGCTTCGGTGCAGTCAGGTCCGGCGACCACTGAAGCGCCAATCGCCCCTGCCAGTTGGCCTCGCCACCCTCGGCCTCCAGGGGCGCCATCTCCACGCCCAGTCCCGTGAGACTCACCCGCCCATCGAGGATCGCGCCGAAGCTCTTTGCCTCGAATGCATAATCCACGTGAATGTCCCCGCGTCCATCGACGACGCCTTGCGACAACGGATCGGATTTCTCGGGGCCCGAGCCGGCCCAACCGACCACAGGCACCTTATCCACGTGGTACTTGCCGGCAGCCTTCAGCTTTTCCCCGTCGAGCCCGACGTCCAACTGCAGATTCACGCTGCCATCGCCGATAGCGCCCTGCAAATCGACGCTTGAATTCCTGCCGTCCAGGAGTGCACTCACATCGTTCAACTCGAGACGGCCAATACGCACATCGTGCCCTATGCGCTCTCCCAGGGAGATCAGGCGGATATCCTCCAGCGCGAGTTCGCCGAGTTCCACTGGCAGGCCTCCCTTTCGAGACACCGCGCCCTCGCCATCGGACTTTCGAAGCGCCAGCAGTCGCCGCGCATTAACGCTGACGTCCTTTACACGCAGGTGACGCAGCTTGATTCGCCCTTTAAACAGGGCGCGCAGATCCAATCCGATACCGAGTTCACCAAGGGAAAGGGCCGGCGCGTCTGGCGCACCGAGGATGAATCCCTGCAGAGTGAGTTCGCGACGCAACAGGCTCAAGCTGCCACCCCTCGCCGACGCCTGCATCGAGTAACGGGCGAAGGCTTCCGGCACGGCGCTGCGCAAGATCCACGGAGTCGCGATGACCAGGGCGACGAGCAGAACGACCACCATGCCGGCACACCAGATAAGAATCCGTCCCAGCCAGGATTTTTTGCGCCGTCTTCGGGATCGGTTTTCCGGGTGGGCCATAGACTATTCGATACCTGACACGCAGTGTCGATTTCGGGGCAAATCCTATCACGTCGGCACTTGCCCGATGGTCATTCCAAGGGCGGTGATTCACGGTAGAATCGATCGCCCGCAAGCTTCGCAAAGGCCTCACGCAGATGGAAAGCACGAGTATCGCCGGTCAACAACCGAGCGCCGAGGACAACGCGGCCGGTATTGCGCAGCAGCGGGAAATAGCCGCAAATGCCTTGCAGGAAGCACGCCGTCTCGGGGCATCCTCTGCCGAGGTGGCTATCAGCTCGAGTTCCGGGCTGAGCGTCAACGTGCGCATGGGTGAAGTCGAGACTATCGAGCACACCCGCGACAAGGGCTTGGGGGTCAGCGTATACGTCGGACACAAGAAAGGTTCGGCCAGCACCACGGACTTCTCATCCCGGGCGATTAAGGAATGCGTCGCGGCCGCCTGCGGCATCGCCCGACACACCTCCGAGGACGAGTACGCGGGACTCGCCGATGCCGCACTCATGGCGACGCAGATTCTGGATCTGGATTTGCATCATCCCTGGGCCATGGGCCCGGAGGCCGCCATCGAGGTGGCGCTGGAAACGGAAGCCGCCGCGCGCAATCTGGATTCGCGCATCGTCAACTCCGAAGGCGCCGGTGTTAATCGTCTCGAAGGTATCCAAGTGTATGCCAACAGCCACGGCTTCAACGCCGGTTACGCGAGCTCACGACACAGCATCAGTTGCGCGGTGATCGCCGGCGATGAGGGCGGCATGCAGCGCGACTACTGGTACAGCCTGTCGCGGGATCCCCGGCAGCTCGAGAAGGCCGAAGATATCGGCAAACGCGCGGCGCAACGCAGCCTCGGCCGATTGGGAGCCCGGCGCCTGTCCACACGCAGCGTACCCGTGCTGTTCGCGGCGGAAATCGCCTCCGGCCTGCTGGGTCACTTCATCAATGCGGTGCGCGGCGGGAATTTGTACCGCAAGGCGAGCTTCCTCGTCGACGCCCTGGGCAAAGCTGTATTCCCCGGCCACGTGCGCATCCACGAGCAACCGCATCTACCCGCGGCGGTCGGCAGCTCTGCTTACGACAGCGAAGGCGTCGCAACCAGGAATCGGGATTTAATCAGCGACGGGGTATTACAAGGCTACGTGCTGAGCAGCTATTCCGCACGCAAGCTGGGCATGCAGACCACCGCAAACGCCGGCGGCGTGCACAATCTGACCGCCGATCCGAGTCCCGGTGAGGCCGATCTCGATGCACTGCTGGCGAGCTTGGGAACCGGGCTGTATGTCACCGAGCTGATGGGCATGGGTGTCAACACCTTGACGGGGGACTACTCGCGCGGGGCGTCGGGATACTGGGTGGAAGCGGGCGCTATCCAGTTTCCGGTGGAAGAGATCACCATCGCCGGAAATTTGCGTGATATGTTCCTGGGCATTCAGGCCATCGGTGCCGACCAGGATAAGCGCGGGAACACCCGCACCGGCTCGGTGCTCATCGACAAGATGACGGTGGCCGGCACCTGAGTGGCACCGTTCCAGCCTTGGCCCTGGCCGCTAAAGCCCGTAAGGATTCCCTTCGATGACCTCGGCTTTTTCCGGCGTATCGGAATCCGGCCGCAGCCAGCTGACGGAATCTCCGTCCAGGTAAATTCCCCAGCAGCGCTCCACCGAACCCCACCAGTTGTCCCAGGTCGCGCAGATGGCGTCATCGTCTGCCCGCCAGGTCCCGATGTCCTTGTAGTGGGAAGCACGTAGACCACGCATCTCGCCGTAAACCGGGAAGTAGACCGCATAGGGGCCGTCCCAGTTGTCGCCGACGATGGAGTTGCCCACCAGCACCGTTTTCATGTCGTCGGCATTGAGCGGCGCTTCGCCGCTGTCTATGGGGTCACTACCGCCACAGCCCGATAAAATCAGCGCAAAGGCCAGGAAAGCAGTTAAACCGATGCGGTGCGTGAATCCAGTCATGGAAAGGTATTCTCCGTAATCATTGGCAGCGACGCGGGTGCCGGTGCTCGAAACCGGCCTCCAACGGGTAAAGATAGTTCAGGATCAGGCAAAATGTAGGCGTTTCTTCCGGGAATTACGAACGAGGGCGAGCGAATGCTTAGACAGTACAACTACGTGTTTCTTCTTGGTGGCCTGTTATTCATGCTGCTGGGCGGCTCCCTGGGAGTCGAAAGTCGGCATCTGAGCACACGCGTGATGATGGACATTACGCTGTTCAGCGTGTTTATTTTCGGTGTGTGGTCATTGCTGCGTTCCAGGGCGGCGTTTATTGCCGGTTGGGTTCTGGCTGGACTCACCTTCACGCTGACCATCGCGGCGCAATTTACCGACATCCTCCTGTTGCGTTATCTGGCACTCATGGCCGTGCTGATATTCTTCTTTCTTTCCTGCAGTATCGCGGTATACGACGTGCTGTTCGGTGGCCCTATCGATATCAACCGGCTCATCGGCGCCGGCTGTATCTATCTGCTCAGTGGGTCCCTGTGGGGAATTATTTATTTTCTCCTGAGCGTTATCGCTCCCACATCCTTCGCCGGAATTGTCGGTGATACGTGGAGCGTGCAACTCAACGAACTCACCTACCACAGCTTCGTCACTCTGACCACGCTGGGCTATGGCGATGTTACGCCGGTGGAACCAGTGGCGCGTACGTTGTGCTACCTGGAGGCGATCCTCGGTCAGCTGTATCTCACGGTTCTGGTGGCCTCCCTGGTAGGTATGCACATAGCCAGACGGCGGTCGACTTCCGAGCCTGAAGAAGCGGTCAGCCACGCCTGAATCATGGACTTGCAATGCCTTTAGCGGGACGCACAGACGCGGTATGATGTCATCGGTGCCTGCTCTGGGGGGGGTTCGTGGCGCCTTCAGCGCTGAAGGGGATCCAATGTTATTAGCAAATCGCCTGCTCAGCGCCGCACCGGCGGTGGTCGGCGCCCTGGGAATCCTGTCGCTTGTGGCGGGGTGCACGAAAGTAGGTCCCGATTTCGTCAAGCCCGATGCCCCCATCGCCGACAGCTGGACGGAAACCGGTGAGTTACAACTCAACGCCACGCAAGTCGACCATGCGGACTGGTGGGAGACATTTAACGACCCCACCCTCGACAAGCTCGTCAACGAAGCTTACAACCAGAATCTGACCCTGCAGATTGCGGGCCTGCGTATTCTCGAAGCCCGCGCCCAGCTGGGTCTCGCCGTCGGCAGCGCCTGGCCCCAGCAACAGCAGGCCACCCTTGACACCATATATAACAGCCCCAGCGACAATAGCGCCGGCAGCGCTTTTAACAAGAGTACCTGGAACTACAACACGGGAGTTCAGATCGGCTGGGAGATCGACTTCTGGGGCAAATTCCGGCGCGGCATCGAGTCCGCCGACGCCGCTCTGCTGGCGTCCATCGCCGATTACGACACGGTCCTTGTCAGCCTGACCGCCGATGTTGCGGACGTCTACGTGGTGATCCGCACCTTCGAAGAGCGGCTGGCCATCGCCAGGGAAAACGTCAAGATTCAGGAGCGCAGCCTCAATATCGCCGACGTGCGTTTCCGCAACGGCGCCACCACCGAGCTGGACGTGCAGCAGGCGAAAACCCTGTTGTTCAACACCCTGGCGACAATCCCTGCCCTGGAAGCGGGACTGCGCCAGTCACAGAACGCGCTCAGCATCTTGCTGGGAAAACCACCTGGAACAATTCAGAAAATTCTTGGACAGGAAGGAAAAATCCCCGTACCGCCCACACAGGTCGCCGTCGGCATTCCGGCGGATTTACTCCGACGTCGCCCGGACGTGCGCGGAGCGGAGCTGCAAGCGGCGGCCCAAAGCGCCCTCATCGGCGTGGCCAAGGCCGACTTCTATCCCAGCGTCGCGCTACTGGGATCCATCGGCCTGTCGGCTACGGAGAACTCCAGCACCACCGCCAGCGGCAACAGCGGCATCGGCGAATGGTTCACATCCAGCAGCCTGACCTACATGGGCGGGCCCTCTGTCACCTGGAACATCTTCAACTACGGACAAATTTCCAACAACGTGCGCACCCAGGACGCGCGCCTGCAGCAGTTACTGGTGAACTATCAGAACGTCGTACTGCAGGCCGCCCGGGAGGTGGAAGACTCCACCGTGGGCTTCGTGCGCTCCCAGGAGCAATCGGGCTTCCTAGCCGAGAGCGTCACGGCGGCATTGCGCTCAGTGGATCTCGCCGTCATCCAATACCGGGACGGCGCGGCGGACTACACGCGGGTGCTGAACTCGCAACAATCCCTCATCGTTCAGCAGGACCAGTCCACGGTCACACGGGGCGACATCGCGCGCAACCTCATCAGCATGTACCGGGCCCTGGGGGGTGGATGGCAGATGCGCGCCGGCAGGGATTTCGTTCCCGAGGCCACCAAGGATGTGATGTCGGAACGCACAAACTGGGGCGATATCCTCACGCCGGAAGACGCGAAGACCTTAATACCGCCTACCACTACTCCCGACGACAGCTATCGCTGGCCGGATTGGTAGACGGCAGCATTATTCTCCCTCTCTCCCTCTCTCTCTCTTTCTTTCTCC
>JAACFO010000163.1 GCA_009937425.1 Gammaproteobacteria bacterium | reverse complement strand
CCACAGGAACAGGTTTTTCGCCACCTGCTGTGAAATGGTGCTGGCGCCACGCAGACGAGCGCCATTCTGTCGCGCCTCGATGGCGTCCTGAATGGAATCCAAATCGAAACCCCAATGCTCGGCGAAGCGCTGATCCTCCGACGCGATAACAGCGAGGCCCGCATAGGGAGAGATCCCGTGCCAGTCCACCCACCGTTGCTGGACATCCCGGGCATCACCACCGGCAATCAGCTCCGAGACCTTGCGCTGCAGTATGAACGAGGTGGTGGCCGGATCCATCCAGCGCCAGGCGAGCACTGCACCGGCGCTGCCAACCACCAGCAACACGCAACATATCAAAATCAGCGAAATGAGCCGGCGAATGCGACGGCGCCAGCGTCGAGCCTTCAACACGCGCGCCTCCCACAGCCGCGAACCTCAGCAAGACTCTAGTCGACTCGCTACTACTCGTCCGTGACACAGCCGTCGGAAGCGTTCTTTACCGTCTTAATGTACTTGCGAAGCGTGCCGCGGGTCTCCTTATAGGGAGGCATGGTCCAGGCGGCGCGGCGCTTTTCCATTTCCGCATCGTCCACATCGACGCCGAGAAGATTGCTGTCGGCGTCGATGGTGATGTGGTCGCCATTGCGGATGAGCCCGATGGGACCACCTTCCTGGGCCTCAGGCACCACGTGCCCGATGAGAAATCCGTGAGAGCCGCCGGAGAATCGGCCGTCGGTGATCAAAGCCACGTCGTTGCCGAGGCCGGCTCCCATAATGGCCGAGGTGGGCGTCAACATCTCCGGCATTCCCGGCCCGCCCTTGGGGCCCTCGTACCGAATAACGATAACGTCGCCCTTGGCGATTTTTCCCTGCTCCAGGGCGTGCAGCATGTCCTCCTCGGCATCGAAGACATTGGCCGGGCCGGAGAAGGCCAGACCTTCCTTGCCGGTGATCTTGGCGACGGCGCCATCCGGCGCGAGGTTACCCTTGAGGATCTGAATGTGGCCGCTCGTCTTGATGGGTTTGTCCAGGGGATAGATAACCTCCTGACCATCGGCGAGCCCGGGAAGGCCGGCAAGATTCTCGGCAATCGTCTGGCCCGTCACCGTGATGCAGTCTCCACGCACCAGATCCTGCTCCAGCAGATATTTCATGACCGCCGGCGTGCCGCCCACACTGTGCAGATCCGCCATGACGTATTGCCCGCTCGGCTTGAGGTCGGCAATGAAGGGAACCCGGTCGCTGACGGCCTGAAAGTCGTCAATGGTCAGATCCACCCCCACCGCACGGGAAATGGCGATCAGGTGCAGAACCGCATTGGTGGATCCGCCCAGCGCCATGACCATGACCATGGCGTTTTCGAATGCGTCCCGGGTCATGATGTCGCGGGGCTTGAGATCATTTTCCAGCAACGCGCGGATGGCCTTTCCAGCCTCGAAACATTCCTCGAGCTTGCCGGGGCTCGTCGCCGGCGTGGAGGAACTGTAAGGCAGCGACATACCCATTGCCTCGATGGCGGTTGCCATGGTGTTGGCCGTGTACATACCGCCACAGGCACCGGCTCCGGGACACGCGTTTTTGACAATGTCCTCGCGTTGTTCCTCATTGATGTGGCCGGCCAGAAATTCACCGTAGCTTTGAAACGCGGAGACGATATCAACGGGCTTGCCGGCGGCGGTCCCGGCGCGAATGGTTCCGCCATATACCATCAGAGCCGGGCGATTCATGCGCCCCATGGCCATCACACACCCGGGCATGTTCTTGTCGCACCCGGGGATGGAAATGTTGGCGTCGTACCACTGACCGCGGGTCACGGTTTCGATGGAATCCGCAATGAGATCCCGCGATTGCAGTGAAAAAGACATGCCCTCGGTACCCATGGAGATACCGTCGCTGACACCGATGGTATTGAAACGCATGCCCATCATGCCCGCCGCCACCACACCTTCTTTAACCTTTTCCGCCAACCCCAGCAGATGCATGTTGCAGGGATTCCCCTCGTACCAGACGCTGGCGATGCCCACCTGCGCCTTACTCATGTCTTTGTCAGTCATGCCGGTGGCGTAGAGCATGGCCTGGGAGGCGCCCTGGGATTTTGGTTGCGTTATACGGGCGCTGAAGCGGTTAATTTCACTGGCCATGCCTGTCTCCGTTGCGATTCTCTGTGGTATTGATTCGACTGGACGATACTAATGCACGAGCGCGTGTGACAAAACACCAACAGCCTCAAAAGCCTCTCGCCGAACGTCGCTAAGCGACTGGGAATGCTGGAAAACTCATCCGCGACAGGCTATCGTCCAAGGACCCGTCCAGACGCGCCTGACAGGTCCGTGAGCCGGGTCGTTCGTTCATAAAGGACCTTTTTCCCCCGGGCGCGACGCCATGAGCACCGAAAAACCCATTATCGGCATTCCCACCTGCCGCAAGCGGATCGATCCCCACATGTTCCACGCGGTGGGGGAAAAGTACATCGCGGCGGTCGCCACGGCGGCCGGCGGCGTGCCCTTGCTGGTCCCCGCGCTGGGCGGTGGCCTTGCCATTGGCAGCGTGCTCAGTAGCCTCGACGGCCTGCTGTTCACCGGCAGCCCGTCGAATGTGGAGCCTCACCATTACGAGGGCGACGCCAGCGAGGAAGGCACGCTGCACGACCCCCATCGCGACGCCACCACCCTGCCCCTGATGCGCGCGGCTATCGACGCCGGGGTGCCGGTATTCGCCATCTGCCGCGGCATCCAGGAAATGAACGTGGTATTCGGCGGCAGCCTGCACCAGAAGGTGCACGACCAACCCGGCAAGATGGATCACAGGGAGGACGCCTCGAAGCCCCTGGAACTGCGGTACGCGCCGGTCCACGAGGTGCGGCTGAGCGAAGGTGGTTTGCTGCGGAAACTTCTGGGTGCGGAGGTTATCCAGGTCAACTCGTTGCACTCCCAGGGTATAGACCGGCTGGGTGAGGGATTGCTGGTGGAAGCCACCGCAAACGACGGCATGGTGGAATCCTTTCGCGTTGCCGACGCGCCGTCATTTGCCCTTGCCGTGCAATGGCATCCCGAGTGGCAGGTAATGAAGAACCCGCAATCGGTGGCACTGTTCGAAGCCTTCGGCGACGCCTGCCGTAAACGCGCCCGTGAGACCAGGAAAGATGACCTCGATACCGCAGTGGTGTGAGCAACGCGCCATCACCGAAGTCGAGGCAATAATGCCCGACATGTCCGGTGTTGCCCGCGGCAAGATGATGCCCGCGGAAAAGTACTGCGAGGATGAGGGCATGAACCTGCCCGAGGCGCTGCTGCTGCTCACCGTTACCGGCGACTATCCCGAGGACGTGCGCGCCATCAATCCCGCGGACGGTGACATTGTTTGCCGCGGCGATGCTTCGAGCATCCGCCTGGTACCCTGGGCCATCGATCCCACCGCGCAGGTTATCCACGACTGCTTTTACCCGGACGGCCGCCCAGTGGAGGCAGCACCCCGCCACGTGCTGAGGCGCGTGCTCGATCTATACGAAGCACGCGGCTGGAAGCCGGTGGTGGCGCCGGAGCTCGAGTTCTATCTGGTCAAACCGAATACCGATCCCGACTATCCCCTGGAACCTCCCATTGGTCGATCCGGGCGTGCCGAGAGCGGCCGACAGTCCTACAGCATCGACGCCATCAACGAGCACGAGCCCCTCATCGAGGACATATACGATTATTGCGAGGCCCAGGACATCCAACTCGATACGTTGATCCACGAATCCGGCGCAGCGCAGATGGAGATCAACCTCATTCATGGCGATGCCCTCGAGCTTGCGGATCAGGCGTTTCTATTCAAACGTACCGTGCGTGAGGCCGCCCACCGCCACAGCATGTACGCGACATTCATGGCCAAGCCGATGGAGCGTGAACCGGGCAGCGCCATGCACATCCATCAGAGCATCGTGGATCTGGAAACCGGCACGAACGTATTCAGTCAGGCCAATGGAGAAGAGAGCCCGCTGTTCTCCGCTTACATCGCGGGCCTGCAGAAGTATTTGCCGGCCGCCATGTCCATTTTCGCGCCGAACGTGAATTCTTATCGGCGCATCACACGTTGGTATGCTGCTCCCATCAACCTGCAGTGGGGGTACGACAATCGCACCGCCGGTTTGCGTGTGCCCATAGCGGACGCCGATGCCATGCGCGTCGAGAATCGGGTCGGCGGAGCCGACGCCAACTCCTACCTGGCCATTGCCGCTTCGCTTGCCTGCGGCTACCTGGGCATGATCGAAAAGCTCGAGCCCAGCGAGCCCCTGGAAGGGAGCGCTTATGAACTGCCCTTCTCGCTGCCCTTCGCTTTGCAGGATTCGCTGCGCCTTCTACGCGAGTGCCAGCCCCTCATCGATACACTCGGGGAGCAATTCGTGATGGCCTACGCTGCTGTAAAAGAAGGCGAGCTGAATCATTACCACAAGGTGATCAGCTCGTGGGAGAGAGAGTTCCTACTGCTGAACGTATGACCATGACGCAACACGGACGAAATCTCGACACCGAGCAATGGCAGGAGTTGGATCGCCTTCACCATTTGCATCCCTTCACCGATTCGAAGGCCCTGCACGGCAAAGGCAGCCGCATCATTACCCGTGCTGAAGGCGTTTATATATGGGATTCCGACGGCCGGCGCATTCTCGACGCCATGGCTGGTTTGTGGTGCGTCAATATCGGCTACGGCCGCGAAGAACTCGCCCGTGCAGCCTATGAGCAAATGCAGCAACTGCCTTATTACAACAATTTCTTCCAGACCACACATCCTCCGGCAGTGGACCTGGCCGAGTTGCTGTCGCAGGTGACGCCGGCTCATCTCAATCATGTCTTTTTCACCAATTCGGGATCCGAGGCCAACGATACGGTGGTGCGCATGGTGCGCCGCTATTGGGACATCAAGGGTCAGAGCGCGCGCAAAGTCATTATCAGCCGCGAGAATGCGTACCACGGCAGCACCGTCGCGGGTGCCAGCCTCGGCGGTATGAAACCCATGCACAGGCAGGGGGGATTGCCGATCCCGGACATCGAGCACATCACGCAGCCTTACTGGTATGCACTGGGGGGCGAGCAGGCACCGGAAGAGTTCGGCCTGCAGGCAGCGCGTGCGCTGGAGGAAAAAATTCGTGCCCTGGGCGCGAATCGTGTCGCCGCCTTCATCGCCGAGCCAATCCAGGGAGCCGGCGGCGTCATCGTGCCACCCCGGAGCTACTGGCCTGAGATTTCGCGGATCTGCAAAAAGTACGACGTGCTGCTGGTCGCCGACGAGGTGGTTTGCGGATTCGGGCGCACGGGCAAGTGGTTTGGCAGTGAGTACTTCGGGCTGCAACCGGATCTCATGGCCATCGCCAAGGGATTATCTTCCGGTTACCAGCCCATCGGCGGCGTCATGGTCAGCGACGCCATGGCGGACGTTCTCAATTACCAAGGCGGCGAATTTCAGCACGGCTTTACTTACTCCGGTCACCCGGTCTGCTGTGCCGTGGCGGCCGCCAACATCCGCATCCTGCGCGATGAACGCATTATCGAACGTGCAGAGGAGCAAACCGTGCCTTATTTACAAGCCCGCATCCGCGAGTTCGAGAGCCACCCTCTGGTGGGCGAAGTGCGTGGTGCAGGCATGCTCGGCGCCGTGCAGTTCGCCAAGGACAAGCGCTCGCGCCGTCCGTTCGATTCCCCGGGCGAGGCGGGCAACCTGTGCAAAGACCACTGCATGGACAATGATTTGGTCATGCGGGCCGTTGGCGATTCCATGATTTTGTCGCCGCCATTGATAATTTCAAAAACCGAGATCGACGAGATCATGGAGAAGGCCACCCTGGCCATCGACCTGACAGCTCGGGATCTCGGCATCTCCTGAGATCCAGTGAACGATCGAGCGACATTTGTACGCGGCTTTCGCGGCTCCGCGCCCTACATACACACTCACCGCGGGCGTGTGTTTGTCGTTCAGTTCGACGGCGACGCGCTCCTCGAGGCGCAATTCTCTGCCTTGGTGCACGACATGGCGTTGCTTCACAGTCTGGGAGTGAAGCTGGTCATCGTTCATGGCTTCCGTCCGCAGATAGAAGATCGCCTCAAGCTGCGCGGCCTGGAGTCGCGATTCGTCGACGGCGTACGGGTTACCGGCGCCGATGCTCTGGACGCTGTCGTCGACGCCGCGGGTAGCGTGCGCACCGAAGTCGAGGCTTTGCTGTCCATGGGACTCGCCAATTCACCCATGCACGGCGCCGGTGTGCGCGTGGCATCGGGAAACTTCGTCACGGCGCGTCCCATGGGTATCCGTGACGGCGTAGATTTCGCATTCACCGGCGAGGTGCGGCGGGTCGATACCGAGGCCATCGAACGCCGTTTAGGCGATGGCAGCATCGTGCTCGTGTCTGCGTTGGGTTATTCGCCCTCCGGAGAAGTCTTCAACATGCGCGCCGAGGACGTGGCCACTGAAATCGCCGTAGAACTCAAGGCCCAGAAGCTACTGATGCTGCGCACCGGGGAGTGGATCGAAAGCACCAGTGGCGCCCTCGCCCGGCAGTTAACACTGTCCGACGCCCGCCAGGCACTCGGCCAAAGGCCGCCCTCGCACAATGGCGACGACAATGTCCGTGAATTCCTCGTCCACGCGGTGCGCGCCTGTGTCAACGGCGTCGCACGCACCCATCTTCTCGATTACCGCGTGGACGGCGTCCTGTTGCTGGAGCTCTTCACCCGCGATGGTGTCGGCACGATGGTGAGCGCCGAAGCATACGATACGACACGACGCGCCACCGTCGAGGATATCGGCGGCATCCTCGAGCTGATCGAACCATTGGAAGAACGAGGCGCACTGGTACGGCGCTCAAGGGACAAGATCGAAACCGCCATCCAGGATTTTCTGGTGCTGGAGCGCGACGGCGCAATCATCGCCTGCACCGCGATACACCCCTTCCCGGATGACGGTGTCGCGGAGCTTGCCTGTCTGGCGGTGGACGACACCTACCGAATGGGCGGACGCGGCGACTTTCTACTCGGCGAGGCGCAAAAGGAGGCGCGCGCCGGCGGCATCGAGCGGCTGTTCGTGCTCACCACTCAGGCCACCCATTGGTTCAAGGAACGCGGCTTCGAGGACGCGAACATCGGCGAGTTGCCGATCCAGCGCCGGGAACTCTACAACTACGAGCGCGGCTCCAAGGTTCTGATCAAGAAACTCTGAGCATGCAGTGAACCGCCCATGTTCCGCTATGGGCGTGCGATCCTTGCCAACCTTTGTCGTCGGTAGCTTTATCTAAATATGGCGATACTCCGCCTGTCATCACCGACTGTGCGCTTTCAGGGCGTTCGATTCACCGGCGCGAAGGTCTGAGCTTGGCCGTCTCCCGCCGTTCAGGCGATGGAATTCACCCGTGGCTGCCCAACGGCGACTTGCGACCCTAAGTGGTCGTTGGAAGAGAAATATGGCAATGTCCGTGTTGTGAATCGAGGGACGACAACGGCTGGATGTCCGCCCTTCTCGTGGGGTAGTCGCGACGTCGTTTACATTTCATTGGACGAAGAAACGGTAATCTGTCCAAATCGAAAAAAATAGCAGGGGGAGTGACATGGCCAGAACAATTCACTCAACAAAGATTCTTTTAGCGGGCGCGATCTGTGCGAGCGCGCTGACGATGACGCCCGCGTGGGCGGTGAACGACGAGCCGCTCGCCGAGGGCTGGGCACCCAGCGAGTGGGGTGCAGACGACAAAGCGGGTTCGGTGAACCGCACCACACCCGAAATGGTCTTGAAGGCGACCCGGCTGGTCAAGCAGGGTAAGGTCGCCACCCTCGGCAAGGTCTACCAGACCGGCATCCCGGCGTTCGGCACCCGGGGCTGGAGGATGACCATTCCCGGTCTGCCCACCGGCGGTCCGTTCGGGGAGCAGGAGCTCGTGTACAACGACGAGTACCTCGCCACGGAAATCGGACAGATTGGCACCCAGTTCGACGGTCCCGGCCACATCGGGGTGATCACCTCGAAGGGACACTACTTCTATAACGGACGGTTCCTGGAAGACGGTGACATCAACGCTTATGGCATGGGGTCTCTGGGGGTCGAGCACGTGGCCGAGATCGGCTTCGTATGCCGAGGCGTGCTGCTCGACGCGGCGGCGCTACGCGGCGTCGATCGGGTGCCTGTGCCAAAGGAGAGCAAACGGGGTGACCCCGGGATCATCACCGACGAAGACGTCAACGAGATGGTCAAGCGTCAGGGCATCGATCCGATAGGTGAAGGCGACTGCGTGTTCCTTCACACGGGCCACGGCAACCTCTGGCACCCCACCGAGTGGGATTCCTACTCCCCCCAGGAGCAAGCCAGGCGTGTGGCCGCAACCAACGCCGGCGAGCCCGGGTTCGGCATCTCGGCCTGCGAGTACCTCGCGTCGCGCAAGATCATCTTGTGGGGCGGAGACACCTGGGCCACCGAGGCCGTGCCATCAGAGGGGACTCAGCCGTTCGAGTGCCACATCAAGATGATGACCAAGCGTGGCATCTGGAATATCGAGAACCTGGACTTAACCCAGCTCGTGGCCGACAAGGCCTACGAGTTCCTATTCGTGTGGTCTCCGCTGAAGATGAAGGGCGCCACCGGATCGCCGGGTAATCCCGTCGCGCTCTACTGATCTCCCTCGGCGCCGGGGGTCGGTCGAGTATCAACCCCC
>JAACFO010000051.1 GCA_009937425.1 Gammaproteobacteria bacterium | reverse complement strand
CCCTATAAGGTCGATTTGGTAGCCCATGCTGCGGGCCTCGACGCTATGGCGAACGCGGCCGCGAACGCATTCAAGCATAAAACCAGCGGCGGAAAGACCCGCGCGAAGCCGAATATCTGGGAAGATGCCGGCGATTTCAGTCAAAAGATTGAGGACTTCAAGAAAGCGACGGCTGATTTTCTCGCCGCCGCCAAGTCCGGTGGGCCCGCGGCCGCGGGCGCCAAGCTGGGCGCCGTCGGCGATTCATGCAAGGGTTGTCACAAAAAATACCGCGCCAAGAAATCCTGAGCGCGTTCACACCCCGGCGGCGAGCTTGGCTCGCCGTCTTACTTTTCGGGTGGGCATCGACGCCGGCAGCGGCGGATGTTAGCGCTGACCTCGCGCAATTGCGCCAGCGCGGCGCCTACGTGCTGCGTGCTTCCGGTTGCGTTACCTGTCACACGGATGAGGAGAACAAGGGGCAGCAGCTCGCCGGCGGCCGCGCCCTGAAGACACCATTCGGCACTTTCTACAGTCCCAATATCACCTTCGACCGCGAGCACGGTATCGGCGCCTGGCAGGCACAGGATTTTTTCCGGGCGCTGCGCCATGGTGTCGCGCCCAACGGCAGCAGTTACTATCCGGTTTTTCCCTACACCTCCTACACGCACATGCGCCGCGAGGACATGTTCGCCCTGTGGGCATATCTGGCCTCGGTCCCCACCAGCGCCCGGGAGAACACACCCCACGAACTCGTCTGGTACATGAACTTTCGCATTGCTAATCGAATATGGAAGCTGCTGTTCTTCGAGCCCGGCGTCTTTCAACCCGACCAGAAGCGCTCGAAGTCATGGAATCGCGGCGCCTATCTCTCGAACGCCATGGCCAATTGCGGCGAGTGCCACACGCCGCGCACCTCATTGGGCAATCTGGACAATGATCTGGCCTATGCGGGCGCGAAGAACGGCCCGGAAGGAGAAAGCGTCCCGAACATCACATCGGACAAAAAGACCGGCATCGGCGACTGGAGCCGCGCGGAAATCGTAGAATATTTATCCGAAGGCTTGCTGCCCGACGGAGACTACGCAGGTGGTCTCATGACGGACGTCATCGACGATGGCCTTGCCTACCTGACTCAGGAAGACCTGCAAGCCATCGCGGATTACATAATGACCCTGCCGGCAATTCGGCATGAAATCACCGATGATGGTGGCGATAACGATGGTGGCGGTTGAGGAGGACTTTGCATGGCTTTGTCGGTAATCGGAGCTGGCTTCGGGCGTACCGGGACGGAGTCCATGAAAATAGCCCTGGAAATTCTCGGTCTCGGTCCCTGTCATCACATGCGGGAGGTTATCGCGAACCCCGCCCAGCGCACCCTGTGGCGGTCCATAGCGCGGGGCGACGCTGCCGATTGGAACGAAGCATTCGCCGGTTACCAATCCGCCACCGATTGGCCTTCGGCTTTCTTCTGGCGCGAGCTGAGTGCGTTTTACCCTGACGCGAAAATGTTGTTGACGCTGCGCGACGCCGACAGCTGGTATGCAAGCATGGAGAAGACGATCTTCCCGACGCTCAGAGCGAGCACCGATCTGGATTCGATTGGCGTAACATTGATCGCCGAGCGTGTATTCAACGGCCGTCTCGATGACCGCGCCCACGCAATTGCCGTCTACGAGCAGAACATCGCCGACGTGCGCGGGGCGTTCGACGACGATCGCCTTTATGTCCACGAGCTCGGTGACGGCTGGGACAAATTGTGCCGATTCCTCGGTCAGCCCGTTCCGGATGCACCTTTCCCGCGCAGCAACTCGGCCGCGGAGTTCCATGAGCTGCTGCGCTCAGATGATAGGAGTGAGTAGCTCGAGCACCGTCATACGCGCAACAGCGTAATCGACGGTGTGTTCTTTACCGGGTCCGCGTGGAAACCGCGCACCAGGAGCACGAACTCTCCGGCTTCGGCGAGCCCCAGATTTCGCGCACGCTCCCGGGCCATGGCGATGCCATCGTCCAGGCCCTCGTCCTCCACCAGGTGCGGCACGACGCCCCACATGAGGGCCATCCTGCGGCAGCTTGCGTCGCTGCTGGAGATCGAGACCACCGGTGCCGCCGGGCGGGCGGAGCTCATGGTCGCGGCGGACATGCCGCTGTGGGAGATGACCAGGATGCCGCGCACCCGAAGATCACGGGACAGCTGTGCGCTCGAACGGGCCACGGCATCGCCGAAGGGAATGGGCGGCTCACGGCGATCCCGCAGGTCGAAATCGCCGAAGGCGCCTTGCTCCCACAAATAGGCCTCCGACTGCCTGGCGATACGATTCATCATCTCCACCGCCAGCACCGGATGATTGCCGGTGGCCGTTTCCCCCGACAACATGATGGCGTCGGCGCCGCTCAACACCGTGTGGGATACATCGGAGACTTCCGCACGGGTCGGGCGGGCATGTTCGATCATGGATTCCAGCATCTGAGTCGCGACGATCACCGGCTTATTCCTGGCGCGGGCCGCGTCCACGAGTTTGCGTTGCGCGATGGGAACTTGCTCCGGCGGCAACTCCACGCCCAGATCACCGCGGGCCACCATGATGGCGTCGGCGGCCTCGACGATAGCGTCCGCATCCTCCAGCGCCTCGGGGCGTTCGATCTTCGCGACGATGCCCGCGTGGCCACCAGAATCGGCTATCAGGGACTGCAACTCGCCCACATCGCTTGCGCGGCGCACGAAGGAAAGCCCGAGATAGTCCACGCCCAGTTCGAGCAGGAAACGCGCATCGGACTTGTCCTTGTCCGTGAGACAGGGAGCGGAAACGTCGACCCGGGGCAGGTTCATGCCCTTGCGATCCTCGAGTACGCCACCCTGGGTAACGACGCAGCGGATCTCGGTGCCATCGATGCCTTCCACCTCCAGCTCCATGACACCATCGGCAAGCAGTATGCGATCGCCGGGGCTCAGGTCGTCGGCGAGATTTTCGTACTGGGAGGGGATAAGCCCCGCTTCACCGGGGACATCGCGGGTCGTCACGGTCACCTTGTTGCCGAGCTCGAGCACGATGGAGCCACCGGCGAACCTGCCGACACGGATCTTCGGGCCGGCAAGATCCGCGAGTATAGCGATGTGGCGGTCAGCTTCCGCGGCCAGACGGCGGACAAGCTGAAATGTCTCCCGATGACCGGCGTGCTCTCCGTGGGACATGTTGAGACGGAACACGCTGACACCCGCCTGAATCAGGCGGGTAATGGTATCGGTATCATTCGAAGCGGGCCCCAGGGTCGCCACGATCTTCGTGCGCCGCCGGGCGAGTAACTTGACTTCGGTATCGATGGACACGGCGCCAATCTGCCGGTTAGTGGGTCATGCTTCGCCGCGGGCCGGATAGTCGCGCTCGATAATGACGTCCAAGGCTCCCAGCACATCCTTGAAGCGTGGCCGGGTGAAGGGCATGGTCACGATGTTGGACGCGTACAGAGTCTTATCGGGCCGCACCAGGAACAGGCCGGGCTCGTTGAAAACAGGCGGCTCTTCGATGCCCGCCGAGGTTTTGCCGCGGCCGGTGGAGATGAACAGACCCCACTCCCGTGCCTTGTCGATACTCATACCGTATCCCACGATCAGGTTTTCGAGTTCCCAGTCCCGTTTTGCCTCCTCGGCGCGCTCCTGCGTGTCGCTGCTGACGACAACCAACTCGACACCGCGATTTTGAAAATCCTCGTGCATGCGATCCAGGTCGCGTAGATAATTCTTGCAGATCGGACAGTGCAGGCCACGATAGACGACGATCATGGTGAAGTTTTCCGGCTTCTGATCGGCCAGGCGCCAGGTGCCGCCGCCAACGATTTCGAATTCCAGATCCGGCGTTGCGGTGCGGGGTTTCATCGTGTTCATCGTGATTCCTTTTTCTAATGTTGTCGGTATTCATCCAGCAAATGGTCGAGCCACAAATCGGACAGTTTTTCCTGCACGGAGTTCTGCCGCAGACGCTGGCGGAGATTGGAAAAATCCACCTCATCCAGTATCTGATCCTGATTATTGCAGGAGTAGACGAAGCTCTCCTCGCCGGTCTGCGGATCCTCGTGACGGCAAAGGCATTGAGCGCACACACCCTTCATCATGCACTGCATGGAAGAATTTATAGAGCCGATGGCCGTGTGCCGGGCTTTCAGGTGGGGTTTGAGTACGCCGTAACGCGCTGACTTGACTGCCGCCATCATGCCGTCGGAGCCGATGGCGATGATGCGATCGACGTCGGACAGTGCAATGGGAGCATCCCCGAGTTCACCCTCGGCGTAGGCACGCATGGCCTCGACGATGTTTCCGATGAAGCTTTTGTCCTGGGGGCGGGTGGTCGGGATGGCTTTGGCGCCGGGAAGCGGATCCACTGCCCATATGACGATATCAGAGGCAGCCTCGATCTCTTCGACTTTGAAAACACCCTCGATGTTCTTATAACCGGCGAAATAGACGACGTGATTACCGGCCTCGCGCATGGCCTTGCCAATGGAGAACAGCACCGCGTTGCCGAGTCCGCCACCGGCGAGCAGCACGGTCTCGTTCCTCGGGATCTCCGTCGGCGTTCCCGTGGGGCCCATGACCACTATTTTCTGGCCCGGCTCCCACAGTGCACAAAGCTTCGACGACGTACCCATTTCCAGGGTAATGAGAGAGATGAGTCCCTTGTCCCGATCTACCCAGGCCCCCGTAAGCGCCAATGCTTCGGCCGCGAGTGACGTGTCTTGTACCACCGGAGCGCCGCTTTCGAGATTTTGAATGCGATAAAACTGTCCGGGGTGAAACTTGCGCGCCGCCATGGGTGCGCGGGCGACCACTTCGACGATCGCCGGTGTCAGCCGGTGTACTTCTTCCACCGTGGCCATCAGTTCGTCATCGAGAGTGTCGATCAACTTGGCCAGCTCCGCGTCGCGCTCCGCCTGGTCCGCCCCGTGCTGATCACGCAACTCCTCTTCGAACAAACGCGCGATATACGGGTACCCATCCTTGGCACTCGCCATGGCCTTGACGACGTTACCGGCATAGACAGGGTGGTTGTCGCCGAAGAAGCTGATGTACTTGCCGTCCTGCTCGTAGGAGGTAAAGGGCGCCGGGGATGAAGTCTTCGGAATCGTACCGTCGTCGACAGTCTCGAGCGTCGGGCGAACGCCGTTCCAGTGGGGCTCGAAGCGGCGGAAAAATTTCCCGTCCATGGCGAAGGTGCCTTCATGCTCGGTTTCATAGATGACATTGGGCGAAGTGCCTGCCGCCACCATGAGGCTGCGCATGGGTACTTCCACCGGCGCACCGTCGGCCCGCCATCTGCCGTCGTCTTGAACCTGGCGTTCGAACATGACGGCGCGCAAATGCCCCTGATCGTCGGCCAGCGCTTCGACGGGATTCATGCACGGCGCGTAGCGAATGCCTTCTTCCAGTGCTTTTTGCACCTCTTCATGATTCTGCCGATAGGCCGGCGAGTCGCTGAGATCCTTACGATAGAATTGGGTGACCCCGCCCCAGGATTCCACCAGTGGTAGAAAATCCGGTTCGCGTCCTTCGCTGCGGGCATCATTGCGTTCGGCGCGGATTGCGAGGCCGTGCTCGAGGTACTCATCGAGAATTTCCGACTCCTCGTCATCGTAGCGCGCCCGCACGCCATCGACGCCGTGGAGAGTCACCAGGACCTCATAGCGATCGAGAATCTTCTCCACCTGCATCGGATAGTAGGCAACCAGCTCGGTGGCAGTATCGATGGCGGTTAAACCACCACCGATGACGCCGGCCGGCAGGCGCACCTGCAGGTTGGCCATGGAAGATTTCTTGGCGGCGCCGGTAAGCTGCAGCGCCATGAGAAAATCCGATGCCTTGCGAATCCCGCGAATGAGATTGTTCTTCAGGCTGATGATCGTCGGCTTACCGGCACCGGAGGCGATGGCCACGTGGTCGAAACCGAGGTGCCAGGCATCTTCGACAGTCAGCGTTCCGCCGAAACGCACGCCACCGTAAAGTTTGAAGTTCCGCCGGCGCGCCAGGGATAGATAAATGACTTTGAGGAAGTTCTTGTCCCAGCGAACGGTGATGCCGTACTCCGCGACGCCGCCGAATCCGGCCATGACGCGCTTGTCCAGATCCTCGTATATGGTGGTGAAGTCGCGCACTGCGTCGGGCAGGAGTTCCGTATTTCCAGTGAGCTCGGCGGGCAGGGGCTCGATTTTGAGCGCATCGATGCCGACCACCGCAAAGCCCTCATTCAACAAATAGTGTGACAGGGTGTAGCCCGCCGGACCCATGCCCACTACCAGTACTTTCTTGCCGTTGTACGCGAGCTCCACAGGGCGTTTCACATTCAATGGATTCCAGCGCGTCAGCAGGAGGTATATCTCCAGACCGAATGGCATGTGCAACACATCGGTCAGTATGTTGGTCTCGATCTGTGGAATATCCACCGGAGCGACCTTCTGGTAGATACAACCCTTCATGCAGTCGTTGCAGATGCGGTGTCCGGTGCCCGGGCACAACGGGTTGTCGATCATGATCAACGCCAGCGCGCCCACATTGTCGCCATCACGTTTGAGCATGTGCGCTTCGGAGATCTTTTCTTCCAATGGGCAGCCGGTCAGCGTCACACCCAGTGGGTTGACGTGCAGCTCGCCGCTCTTGTGGCGCATTCCCTTGGAGCACGAGTCCCGATCCCGGTCGTGGCAGAAAATGCAATGATCGACCTCATACCAGACCTCGCGCTCATTGTAGCGGTCGTCGGTGAGGGCGAAGCCGTCGCGCCGCCGGCGTTCTTGCTCACTGGTCGTGAGCGAATTGACGGATCCGTTGGTACGTGTATCGAAATGCACGAGTTGTGAAAAGTTCATGCGCGGCAGAACGCGGAATACCACCCAACCTTCGACACGGGTTGCCAGTGCCGGGTCCTTCATGGCGGCGAAGGTCCAACGTTCCACGTAGCCGAGCAGATGACTGACAAATTCTAGAGGGTCCTCGATGGTTCTCGCCTGTGAAAATGTTCTTGCCGCCTGTGGATTGACTCGCAGGTGCTCGCGCAGCTCCTCCACCTGTGCGTCCGCGTCCTCCATGTCACCGGGTTTGCCCTTGGCGAGCTTCTGATAGTGGCCGGCAAGATTGGCAAGCCGCGCCGCCACTACGCTGGTTGCGCACTCGTCGTCCCTGTCCGCGACAATTTCCGGGGAGGTCGTGCGCTTGAGCAGCGCCAGGTCGCTATCGAGTTTGTCGAGATCCCAATCAGAGGGATTCTGGGTTTTGAATTTCGCCCCTACCTTGTCGACGACGGTGCGCTTATAAGTGAAAAGCGCCGCATAGTCGTGACGGGTACGCTCCATGGTCGACCTGCGCTCGTTCTCGACACCGAACAGCTTGGCGGTGAAGGCGCCCATGTGGGGGGCGAGCTCCACCAGCAGTTCCGAGATCGCAATATCGTCGAGATCCGCGCCTTGGTTTTCCCGATAGCCGGCATAGGCCTGGAACAATTCCCCGTCGGCGCTGCGCAGTGACGCATCGAAGGCAGCCAGCAGTTCCTCCAGGCGCTCCGCGCGGAACAGATCCCCGTAGCTGAAGCCGTCGATGCCAAGGGAAATATCCCGTGGCCGGCCCTCGACGTCACTGTTCGCTGCCGATTGCATGGAGGCTCCTCGAAAAAGGGCAGTATTCTAACGCGAAAGCGCTTGACGTTCAGGTGTCAGGTGGGAAGGTCTTCAGCATGCGGGCGACCGCAGAATCCACCGCCTTCTCTATATCATCGCGCCGGGTAATCACACCGGCAGCATGGGATTGCCACACGACGCCCTCGCTGGCCCGGTCGATGACTTCCACGATCAGCGTGCCCTCTGACATCTTATCCAGCTGCGTTGCGCCGCTGACGTTGCCGAGGGCCGAGCGGTTGTAGCCGTGGGACCACCCCTGGTAACGGTGCTTGGAGATTACAGTGACATCCTGGACGCTGGCGCTCATGGCCACGAGAAAGTGCGCTGTGCCGGCAGCCGTCTTCTCGAAACCCTTGGCGGCGAGCTGTGCGTCGACGGCGGCACTGATCATCCCGGGGAGTTCGGGGTTTTTCAAAAATACCGGATTGGCCCAGTCCGCGTCGCCGGGGACCCAGGCGTAGGTGCGATAGGCGCTGAAGTCCACGTCGCTATCGTGCTGGGTCTGGATAAAGAGCTTCTCGGGGGACTCCTGGCTCGCGCAGCTTGCCATGGCCAGCACGACGGTGGCCATTATCAAGCGCTTAATCGGAGCCAGGGAGAACATGTGCCTGGGACTATAAGCGCTCTGGCTCAGCGCAGGCAAAGGCAGGTCGTGTAGAAACGCCGGGCAAAAAAAAGGGCGCTTTGCGCGCCCTGCAACAGGGAGGAGGAGGGGGGTTGCTTTGTATAGTGCAGGACCCGTGCCAACTTCCGCCGCAGCCGCCCTGGCCGCTTTAGGAAAATCCGTACTACATTGAATCTATTGTAATTATTCCAGCGGCCGTGTAACCGGCGGAGGGCGCTGCAGGGGTCATAAGCGCCCCGATGTCGCCCAGTCTGGCCGTTTGTCAGAAAATTGACGCCAGAGGCTTGTCGTTTCGTCAATAATTTGACGAATAGGTCTGGCGATTACAGGCGCCGGAGACTCTCCATGGGCGGGTGACGCAGCACCATTCGGGTGCCGAGCAGACCCGCGAAGCCGATCCCGAGGCTGCCACCCACAACCCCGCCGAGCCATACCCAGGGATTGCCGTGGTAGGAAAAGTGAAACACCTCGGCCGCCAGCCAGGCACTCAACAGCGTCGCCGCGAATGCCGCGAGTCCACCCGCCAGGGCGCCCAGGGTGAGAAATTCCGCCAGCAGGCCCCGGCGCACGTCCTTGCGATCGGCGCCCAGGGTTCGCAGGATGGCGCCCTCGTGGCGGCGCTCGTCGAGGGTCGACTGAATGGCAGCCAGCAACACCGTGAATCCGGCCAGCAGGGTGAACAGAAATACGTAGCGCATGCCCTGGTCGGCGCGCTGCATGATCTCGCGCACTTTACTGAGTAAGGCATCCACGTCGATGACGGTCACGCTGGGGAAGCGCCGCAGAAGCTCCAGGAGTAGCCCGCGCTGATCATCTGGTAGATGAAAGCTGGTGATGTACGTAGCCGGGTAGTCCTGCAGCAATCCCGGTGGCGCCACCACGAAGAAATTGACCCTGAAAGAGTCCCAATCGACGGTGCGCACGCTCTGCACGGTGGCCGTGACCGACTCGCCGCCTATTTGAAAGGTGAGGGCATCGCCGACGCCGAAGCCGAGCACTTGTCCGATGCCGCGTTCCACCGAAAGCAGAGGCGCTCCGTGTTCGTCCCGTGACCACCAACGGCCTTCGACGATGCGGTTGTCGCTGCCAGGCAGCGCGCTCCAGGAAAGATTGAAATCCCGGGCCGCCAATCGCTGTCCGCGGCTGTCGGGGTAGTCGTCGGGGTGTACGGGTTTGTCGTTAATGGCCACCAGGCGCCCGCGCACCATCGGGTAGAAGGCGGCCGAGGTGAGTCCGTGCTCCGCGAGCATCACCTTCACCGCCGTCATCTCGGTGGGTTGTACGTTAACCAGGAAATAATTGGGCGCATCCGGCGGCAATTGATCCCGCCACTCCGTCAGTAGATCGCCACGCACCAGACTTATCAGCAGCAACATCATGATGCCGAGGCCGAAGGCCACCATTTGCATGACACTGCCCCGCGCCCGCCGGGTGATATTGGCGAGGCCGAAGCGCCACGCGGTACCGACCCGTTGGCGAAAGCGGTTGAGAAAACGGATGAGCAAAAAGGCAAGCGCGCAAAGTGCCGCGACCGTAACCGTGCCGGCGCCAATAACGTAAGCCGCCAGGCGCGCATCCTTGGCATGCCACGCGATCAATCCTACACACAGCAGCACGGCAATGGCGTAGGTGCCCATCGTGGAGGCGGGCATCGGACCCAGATCCCGGCGCAGCACCCTCGCCGGCGACACTTTGCGCAATCTCAAGATCGGCGGCAGGGCGAAGGCCGACAGCACGGCGAGTCCGGTGGCGCTGCCTGTCGCCAGTGGCAGCCACGATGCCGCCGGCAGCTCGGCGAGAATCATGTTGCCGAGCACATGGACGATCAGCGCCTGGGCTGCGTAACCGAGCAGACAGCCGATGGCGCTGCCGGCGATGCCCAGGCCGAGTACTTCCAAGGTGTAAACGCGCATGACCGTTGCCTGGCTTGCACCCATGCAACGCAGCAGCGCCGCGCCGTCCAGATGCCGTTCGGCGTGACGGCGCGCGGCGACCGCGATGGCGATGCCCGCCAGCAACACGCTTACGAGCGCCGCAAGACCCAGAAACTGGTTGGCCCGCTCCAGTGCGCTGCGCAGCTCCGGGCGTGCATCGCGCACCCCCTGGATACGCTCCTGTGTTTTCAAGCGCTCGGACAACCATTTGCGAAACAGTCCAATGTTTTGCGGTGGGCCGGCAAACAACAGACGATGTTTGACGCGGCTGCCCCGCTGGACAAGTTCGGTGGCCGGCACATCGGCGAGATTCATCAGCAGACGTGGCGCGATACTGAACAAATCACCGCCGCGATCCGGCTCATAGCTCAGTACCCGGGATACGCGAAAGCGTGATGCGCCGAGCTCCAACGCATCGCCCACCTGGATGCCGAGAATGCCGATCAGGCGCCCGTCCACCCAGATATTACCGGGTTCAGGAATGCCCGACGCCGGCCTGTCTTTGGCAAAGGGCGCGTCGCTCACCCGCAGCGCGCCGCGCAACGGATAACCTTCGTCAACCGCCTTGACTGCGGCGAGCTGAAAGCGATCTCCCGCCACTGCAACACTGCGAAAGCTGAGGGTGCTTGCCGTTGCCAGGCCGCGACCCGTCGCTTGCTCTTCCAATTCCCTGTCGATGGGTAGTGTGGACACCAGCAACAAATCCGCGGCCAACAGCTCGTTGGCGCCGGTCTCCATGGCGCGTTCCATGCGATCGGTGAACAGGCTTACCGCGGTGATGCTGGCCACCGTAACAATGAGAGCCGCCAGCAGCACACGCAGCTCACCGGCGCGCCACTCGCGCTTTAGCAACCGATAGGCAAGGCGCGCCGTGTCGGTGAATCGTTGAGGGCTCTGTTCAACCATCAGCTGGACACGCCATTGACGATCTTTCCGCCATCGAGCTCGACGACCCGATCGCAGCGCTCGGCGAGGCGCACATCGTGGGTGACGAGAACCAGGGTCGTGCCGTGTTCGTGATTCAGGGTGAACAACAACTCGCCGATTCGCTCACCGGTCTTGCGATCCAGATTCCCGGTTGGCTCGTCGGCGAACAGGATCCTCGGCTCTCCCGCGTAGGCCCGGGCAATCGCGACCCGTTGCTGCTCACCGCCGGAAAGTTGCTTTGGATAGTGTTGTACGCGGTCCGCCAGGCCCACGCGATCGAGAATGATCTCCGCCCCATGGCGTGGATCCGACCGGCCCCCGAGTTCCAGGGGCAGCATCACGTTCTCCAGGGCCGTCAAGCTGGGTAACAGTTGAAAGGATTGAAACACGAAGCCCACACGGCTCGCCCGCAGGGCCGCGCGGCCGTCCTCATCCAGGGTCCCGAGATCCTGGCCATCGAGAAACACGCTGCCGTGACTGGCCGTATCGAGTCCCGCCATCAGGCCGAGCAAGGTGGACTTCCCGGATCCGGAAGCTCCCACGATGGCCAGGCTTTCGCCTGGCGCGACGCTCAGGTTGATGTCGTCGAGAATGATCAATTCTCCTTCCGGGCTGGGTACGCGCTTGCCCAGGGACGTGGTGGATAAATAGGGGAGCTGTTCCTGCTTGCTCATAGTCGATCCGGTTCTCGGAGGAGGCGCGTATGGTATGCGTCTCCGGCGGCGACGCAACTATCAAAGAGTGTTATAGACCGCGGGACGGCCCGATGGTGCCGGTTTCCGGGAGGGGGCAGGCGAATGATCCAGACCGTCGACACGACCCCGTGGAATCCCCGCCTCATCATTTTGATAGAAAGACTTAGTCGCGGACTTAGTCTAGTATATCAACTATGGCCCAAGTCGGCATCCACGAAGCCAAGACCCATCTGTCCCGTCTGCTGCGGCGGGTAGCGGCTGGTGAGGTCATCGTCATCGCCAAAGGCGGCACGCCCCTGGCCAGGTTGGTGCCCATTCACTCACGCACCCGCCGGGATCTGGGCCGGGACAAAGGTGTTGTCGCGCTCCACGATGATTTCGATACGCCACTACCCCAGGACGTGGAGGAGCCGTGAAGCTGCTGCTCGATACCCAGTGCTGGTTGTGGATGCAGGCCTCGCCGGAACGGTTCTCACCCCAGGCAAGGGACATGCTGGACGATCCAGACAGCGTACTGCTGCTGTCCCCGGTGAGCGCCTGGGAAATTTCCAGCAAGTACTCTCTGGGGCGGCTGACCCTGCCCATAGCGCCGGCGGAATACGTACCCAGCCGCATGAAAAGCAGCGGCGTCGACGCCCTGCCGCTGCAGCACAGCCACGCTTTACAGGTGGCGACACTGCCGTGGCATCACCAGGATCCCTTTGACCGGTTACTGATTGCCCAGGCACAGGTGGAAGGCCTCCCCATACTGAGCGCGGATCGTCAACTGGCGGCCTACGACGTGCAACTCCATTGGGCCGATTAGACCCAAGACCGCAGCCAGCTCCGCGATAGTAGGCGCTTGCTTCTTATTGCCGGCGACGCCCCGGTGTAAGATATCCGTTCTGGTAACGGCCGTCTCAACCGGAGTTTTGCACTAATCATGGATTTCACCCTTGCTCCCGATGTCGACGATTTCCGGCTGCGCGTCAGGGATTTCGTCGCCGAGTACGTTCTACCCCTGGAGTCCGATCCCGATACCTGGAATGAAGGCGAGAACATCCGCGACGAAGTGCTGAAACCGCTGCGCACCAAAGCCCGCGACGCGGGTTTATGGTGCCCACAAATGCCCCGCGAGCGGGGCGGGCAAGGATTCGGCGCCGTCGGCATGGCTGCCTGTTACGAGGAAATGAGCCGATGCCTCTTCGGGCCGGCGGTATTCAACTGCGCGCCCCCGGACGACGGCAATATGATGGTCCTGGAGAAGGTTGCCAGGGACGATCAAAAAGCACGTTGGCTGCAGCCCATCGTCGACGGCGAGGTGCGTTCCGCACTGGCCATGACCGAGCCCCATCCCGGCGCCGGTTCCGATCCCGCCGGCATGATGCAAACCACCGCCACCCGCAAGGGCGACAAATGGATCATCGACGGACACAAGTGGTTCAGCACCGGTGCCGGCGTCGCCCAGACCATCATGGTCATCGCGCGCACCTCCGACGACCCGCGCCGCGGCCTGACGGCTTTTATTTTCGACCGCGACGATCCCGGCTGGGAGCTTACGCGCCGTGTCGGCATCATGGGCCCCGAGGAACACGGCGGGCATTGTGAGTTGCGCTTCGACGGTCTCGAAATCCCCGACGAGAACCGGCTCATGGAAGTCGGCGAAGGCCTCAAGTTCGCCCAGATCCGACTCGGCATCGCGCGCCTGACCCACTGCATGCGCTGGCTGGGGCTCGCCAAGCGCGCACTGGAAGTGGCCACAGAGTATGTGAGCGAGCGCGAAGCCTTCGGCACGAAGCTATCGGATCGCGAAAGCGTGCAATGGCTGCTGGGCGAAGCCGCCATGGACATTCAGGTCGGGCGTCTTCTCACCATGCACGCCGCCTGGAAGCTCGAGCAGGGTGATTTCGCGCGCAAAGAAGTGTCCATGGCGAAGGTTGCGGTTGCGGACACGCTGCACAAGGCCGTCGATACTGCTATCCAGCTGTGCGGCGCCAAGGGTTATTCCAAGGACACGCCGTTGGAGTGGATATACCGCTATGCGCGCCAGGCACGTCTCGTGGACGGCGCATCGGAAGTGCACAAGATGGTGCTGTCGAAAAATCTTTTCGCCCTCGGACCGGAGTTCTGGTCTTGGGGATGAACGGCGGCAACGGCGACGTGCCCCTCGGTGAAGAACTGAGTCACGGGGTCGGTGCGTTCCTGTCCGAAGTCAGCGACTGTGATTCCCTGGAAATCATTGCGCTGGAAAGGTTGAGCGGCGGCGCCGTGCAGGAGAACTACGCGCTGGACGCGCACTTCAGCGGCGGCAGCATGGCGGGCCGCCAGGAACTCGTGCTGCGCACCGATGCGCCGTCGGGGGTCGCGGCCAGTCGCTCTCGGGCCGATGAGTTCGCGGTTCTAAAAGTTGCCTGGGAAGCCGGCCTCAAAGTTCCCGAACCCCTGTGGGCCTGCGCCGACGACACGCTCATCGGACGCGCGTTCTATGTCATGCGCCGCCTGCCCGGTGATGCAAGGGGTCACAAACTGGTACGGGATCCAGACCTGGACGCTGTTCGTGAGTCGTTAGTGGAACATCTGGGCGAAGAGCTCGCACGCCTGCATGCCATCGAGCCGCCTCATCCTGAGCTCGAAGGACTTCCGCAGCCTCCCTTGTCACCCGCGTACTCCCGCATTCAAGAGTACCGCGGCTACCTGGACAAGCTGCCGGACCCGCAACCGACTCTCGAATGGGGACTGCGCTGGCTGGAGCGCAAGGCGCCCACCAGCGATGAGGTCGTGCTTTGTCACTGCGATTACCGTACCGGCAACTACCTGGTCGAACAAGGCGAGCTCAGCGGCATTCTCGATTGGGAGTTCGCTTCGTGGAGTGATCCCCTGGAAGATATCGCCTGGTTCTGCGCCCGTTGCTGGCGTTTTGGCCAGTGGCACCAGGAAGCCGGCGGCATGGGCAGCCGCGAAGCATTCTATAAAGGTTACGAACGCATTTCCGGAAAGACGATCAACAGGGAGCTGATCCCCTATTGGGAAGTCATGGCTACAGTGCGCTGGGCGATCATCGCCCTGCAACAGGGCCACCGGCACACATCCGGCGAGGAGACGTCACTGGAGCTTGCCCTGACGGGCCGCATGGTTCCGGAAATGGAGCTCGACATATTGATGCAGATCGAAACCGTCAAAGAGAAGGCTTTCGACCATGCGCCATAATCCCGACGCTGCTGGTCTCCTGCACATCGCGCGCCAGACGCTGCTGAACGAGTTGCTGGAACTGTTGCCGGAAGAGCGGCGCTACGCCATGCGCATGGCTGCGAACGCTCTCGCCATTGCTGCCAGAGAAGCAGAAACGGCGGACGTGGATCTCGTCGAAGAGCTGCGTCTTCTAAGCGAGCTTTACGGTGAAGACGAAGTGCAGGCCGCGGGCGCCAATCTGCACGAACGCATCGCGAAGACGAACAAGCGCTTCGCACGAGACATCCGCGACGGAATCTTCGACGGCGCCTGCGCCCAGGGCGTGCAAGCACTACTCATGGATCAAGTGCGCGCCCGCTTACGAATCAGCAACCCGGGTTATCTCAAAGCCGCGGACCTCGAGTGACCCGCAATCTTGCGGGGGTGGCCCAATCGCCGGGTGAGTGACATTATTCGCTTCGCAAGCAAGCTCGCTCCTGCACACCATGCCGTTAGCCGACGTACATCTCGACGATAAATACACGCTCGAATCCGGGCGGGTATTTCTTACAGGTATTCAAGCGCTTGTACGCCTGCCCATGGAGCAGCGGCGTCGGGATCTGGCGGCCGGGCACAGGACGGCCGGATACATATCGGGCTATCGCGGCTCTCCTCTGGGGGCCTTCGATCAGCAGTTGCTGCGCGCATCGTCGTATCTGGATACCCACCACGTGCGCTTCAATCCCGGCGTTAACGAGGACCTGGCGGCCACCGCCCTTTGGGGGACTCAACAGGCGCATCTGGACAGGGAGGGCTCCTACGACGGGGTCTTCGGCATGTGGTATGCGAAGGGCCCGGGGGTGGACCGCTCCGGTGATGCCCTGCGGCATTCGAATCTGGCCGGCACCGCACCCCTGGGCGGTGTGCTGGCGTTGCTCGGCGACGATCACACCTGCGAATCATCCACGACGGCGCACCAGAGTGAGTTCGCCATGATGGATGCGATGATTCCGATCCTCAATCCGGCGGGTGTGCAGGAAATTCTCGATTACGGTCTGTACGGAATCGCCATGTCGCGCTATGCGGGCTGCTGGGTGGCGCTCAAGTGCGTGCACGATACCGTCGAGTCGACGGCTTCGGTTGTCGTGGATCCGGAGCGCGTTCAGCCTCAACGGCCGTCGGACCATACCCTGCCGGAAGGCGGCCTCAATATTCGTTGGCCGGACACGCCGCTCGAACAGGAGGCGCGGCTGCACAACGACAAGATGGAGGCGGCGCGGGCTTTCTGTCGGGCGAACAAGCTCGATCGCATGGTGTTCGAGAGTCCGGGGGCACGGGTCGGCGTTGTTACCACCGGAAAATCTTACCTGGACGTTCGCCAGGCGCTCGTCGACCTCGGTATCGATGGGCAGATCGCCGAGCGCTCGGGTTTGCGTCTTTATAAGGTCGCCATGCCGTGGCCGCTGGAGCCCGAGGGCTTGATTCGTTTCTGCGATGGTCTCGACGTGGTCATCGTGGTGGAAGAGAAACGTCCGCTGCTGGAGACCCAGGTCAAGGATCTCATGTATGGGCGCGCAAATGCGCCGGCGATCATCGGTAAGCACGATAGCGACGGGCGGTTGCAGCTCCCGTCCGCCGGGCGACTGGACAGCAATCAGGTCGCCGTCGTCATCGGCGAGCAGCTTTTGGCACAGCATGCGGATGCATCTGTCGCGGCGCGGGTTGCCGCGTTGCGCGCGTTCAACGAGAGGGTGTCGAATGCGGCAACGACAATGCAGCGACTGCCTTATTTCTGTCCGGGTTGCCCCCACAATACATCCACCAGAATTCCCGCGGGCAGCCGTGCGCTTGCCGGCATCGGTTGCCACTACATGGCTCAGTGGATGGATCGCGAAACTGCCCGCTACACGCAGATGGGCGCGGAGGGGGCGAGCTGGATCGGACAGGCGCCTTTCAGTACGCGCAAGCACGTATTCCAGAATATCGGCGACGGGACTTACTTTCATTCCGGGCTGTTGCCGATTCGCGCCGCCGTAGCGGCGGGTACGGATATCACTTTCAAGATTCTATTTAACGACGCCGTCGCCATGACCGGTGGTCAGCCCATGGACGGCCCGTTGACGGTTCCCATGATCACCCAACAGGTGCACGCCGAGGGAGTGAAGCGCGTAGTCGTGGTCAGCGACGAACCTGAGAAATACGGATCCGATGCGGGATTCGCGCCGGGTGTTACGGTGCATCACCGTGACCAGCTCGATGCCGTGCAGCGCGAGCTTCGCGAAATTCCCGGGACCACGGTACTCGTGTACGACCAAACCTGTGCTGCGGAAAAACGCCGGCGCCGCAAGCGCGGCACCTATCCGGATCCGGATCGGCGCGTCTTTATCAATGAAGCGGTTTGTGAAGGCTGCGGGGATTGCGGCATTGTGTCGAATTGCGTCGCTATCGTGCCCCGGGATACGCCGTTGGGTCGCAAGCGCGCCATCGATCAGTCCGCTTGCAATAAAGACTACTCCTGCGTGGAAGGCTTTTGCCCGAGCTTCGTGAGCGTCTACGGAGGGCAGTTGCGCCGCCGTGTGGTCGCCGGGGCGGCCCACGATAGCGCCTTCGATGATTTGCCCGAGCCTGAATTCCCAGCCCTGGACAGCGCCTATGGCATTGTCGTTACCGGGGTTGGCGGTACCGGTGTCGTCACCGTGGGTGCGCTGCTTGGTATGGCGGCGCATCTGGAAGGCAAGGGGTGTGCGATTCTCGATATGCTCGGACTTGCCCAGAAGGGTGGTGCGGTGATGACCCATCTGCGGATCGCGGCGCAATCGGAAGACATTACGGCGATTCGCATTGCCCCGGGCGGTGCGAATTTGCTGCTCGGCTGCGACATCGTGGTGGCGGGGAGCAGCGATGCGCTGGCTACTGCCCGCATGGGCGCGACCAATGCGATCATCAACACCCATGAGGCCATGCCCGGCGAATTCACCCGCGAGAGTGATCTGGCTTTTCCCGCGGCGTCCCTGCGTCACGCCATCACGTCGGCTGTCGGCGATGAGGGTGCGAAGTTCGTCAATGCGTCGGAATTGGCGACGACCCTGCTCGGAGACAGCTTGGGCAGCAATCTTCTCATGCTCGGCTTCGCCTATCAGCGCGGCTTGGTGCCCGTCGGCGCCCGGGCCATCGAACGGGCCATCGAGCTCAATGGCGTGGCCGTCGAGATGAACAAGCAGGCATTCCTGTGGGGCCGCCGCACGGCGGCCTGGCCGGAGCGTGCGGCGCAAGCGTCCGGTGTACATGCGGCAGGAGTTGTCGCGGTTAAAAGCCCGGAGACCCTCGAGCATCTGATTGCCCAGCGCACGGCGGATCTTGTCGCGTATCAGAACGCCGCCTATGCGCAGCGCTACACTTCGCTCGTCAGGCGGGTGCGGGAGGTGGAGCGCGAGCGGGCCAAGGGCTGCTCCGGACTTGCCGAGGCGGTAGCGCGTTACTACTACAAACTCCTCGCCTACAAAGATGAGTACGAAGTCGCGAGACTTTACACCGATCCACGCTTCACTGCGGCGCTGGAAAATCAGTTCACCGGCGACTACCGGTTGGCGTTCCATCTGGCGCCACCGTGGCTCGCCCGACGGGACCGGGACAGCGGCAGACCACGCAAGCGGCGCTTCGGTCAGTGGATCTTGCATGGCTTCAAGCTCCTCGCATGTCTGCGGGGCCTGCGCGGTACGCCTTTCGATCCCTTCGGGTACGCTGACGATCGGCGCCTGGAACGCCAACTCCTGCGGGCTTACGAATCCCGCATGGAGGAACTCATTGGCAAGTTGAGCGCTGAGAACCATGCGCTCGCCGTGGAGATTGCTTCCATACCCGAGGGGATCCGCGGTTACGGCCACGTCAAGCGCGCCCATGTCGCAGCGGCGCGGGAAAAGGAAACGGAGTTATTGCAGGCCCTGAGCGCTGGGCAGGCGCCGCCGGAGGCGGCCTGATATTGCATCGAGATTCGCGGGCAAGCTCGCTGATAGAGTTTCACGACAACAGGAGGAGGATCCGCAATGAGTGTGACGCGTAAACATAGTGGGCCGCGCATGAGCCAGATCGTCGTACACGGGGACACCGTGTACCTGGCCGGGCAGGTGGCGCAGGAGGCACCGGGGGCATCGGTGGGGGACCAGACCCGCGATATTCTGCAACGTATCGACCAGTACCTGGAAGAGGCCGGTAGCGACAAGTCGAAGGCACTGGCCGCCACAATCTGGCTTACGGATATGGATAGCTTCGGCGAAATGAACGAGGTCTGGGATGCGTGGATCGATCCCGCGAATCCGCCGGTCCGCGCCTGCGTCGAATCGCGTCTGGCGGCGCCGCAATTTACCGTCGAGATTATGGTGACGGCCGCGGTGGGATGAAGATCCTGGTTCTCGGTGGTGGCGTGATCGGCGTCACCACCGCCTACTTTCTGGCCAGGGACGGTCACGAAGTGACGGTAATCGACCGCCAGACCGAGGCGGCGGCCGAGACCAGCTACGCTAACGCCGGTTTGCTGGCGCCGGGTCACGCCTACGCCTGGGCGTCGCCGAAAGCACCCGGCATGATGTTCAAATCACTTTTCAACGACGACCAGGCGTTGCGCTTGAAGCTGAGCGCGGACCCACGCTTGTGGTCGTGGGCGTGGTTGTTTCTCAAACAGTGCACCTCGGAGCGTGCGCGCCTGAATACCGTTCGCAAGCTCGGGTTGTGCGTGTACTCTGTCGAGGCGCTGCGGGAAGTGGTGAGGGATTCCGGTGTCGAGTACGACGGTTTGAACGGTGGAAACTTGTACTTCTACCGTACCCCGGAGAGTTTTGAGAAGGGCGTCGAGCATACGGGGATCTTGCGTGAACAGGGACTCGAGATGCAGGTGCTCGACCGGGATCGGGTGGCGGATGTGGAACCGGCGCTCGCGCCCCACAAGAGCAGCATCGCGGGGGCGGTGTTCACGCCGGGCGATGCCAGCGGCGACGCGTGCATGTTTACCCGCGCGCTTGCTGCTTTCTGCGTCGAGAAGCTGTCGGTGACATTGAAGTTCGATACGTCCATCCAGGGCATCGACACCGCCGGCGACCGTGTCGGGGCTGTGCTCACCGACGCGGGCCGTTTCGAAGCGGACCGCTACGTCATGGCGCTGGGCTGCGACAGTGCGATGGCCGGGCGCAAAATCGGATTGCGCTTACCGATTTACCCGGTCAAGGGGTATTCGGTCACCGTGCCCATGACCGCGAGCAACGCGGCGCCGATCATGGGGGGGGTCGATGACGACAACCTGATCGCCTACTGTCCCATGGGCAAGCGGCTGCGATTGACCTCGACCGCGGAGTTCAGCGGCTACGATCTCAGCTATCGTCCGCGGGACTTCCGCGCCATGCTGCGCCTCGGTCGGGAGCTGTTTCCCGATGTCGGCGATTACGACCAGCCCGACTACTGGGCCGGGCTGCGTCCCATGACGCCGGAAGGTACCCCTTTCCTGGGACCCGCCCGGTACCGTAATCTGTACCTGAATACGGGTCATGGCCACATCGGGTGGACCATGTCCTGTGGCTCGGCCAAGGTCACGGCCGACCTGATTGCGGGCCGTGAGCCCGGAGTCGATCTGGAGGGAATGCGCTACAGTTGAGCGCCATACCCGGGAGGTATTCCCATGAGTACGCAAACTGTCGCTGCAAAGGAAATCAAGTCACCGCTTGTGGTCGATCGGCAGAAGATGCCCTACGACCTTGCCGACGAGATCGGTTACCGTTGCCGCATTGGTCTTATCGTGCTCGCCTCGGATTACACCATCGAGTACGAGTTTCGCAAGATGCTCGACATTCCCGGTGTTGCGGTCTACCAAAGCCGTATCTACAACGATGCCGAGATCACGCCTGAGTCGCTGGCGGCGATGGAAGGGCGGATCGCCGAGTCCGCGGGGGTCATCCTGCCGGGCGCTTCCCTGGACGTGGTCGCTTACGGCTGCACCTCCGGCGCCATGGTCATCGGTCCGGAGAATGTGCACGCGCGTATCCACGAAGCGCGTCCCGGAATTGCCTGCACCTCGCCCATGGAGGCAGCGGCTGCCGCGTTGCGCGCCCTGGGTGCAAAACGCGTGTGCCTGATCGCTCCTTATGTGGACGAGATCAACCGCAGCATGCGCGATTACATCCTGGGGCTCGGTTTCCAGGTGCCGGTCATGGGGTCGTGGAATCTTTCCAACGACGCCGACGTTGCGCGCATCACCAGCGAGACTACTTGCAAAACCGCGGTGGAACTCGCGAGCGGTAACGACGTGGATGCCGTGTTCGTCTCGTGCACCAGCATACGTTTGGCGGAATCCGCCGGCGAGTTGGAGCGCATCATCAAAAAGCCCGTAATCTCCAGCAATATCGCCACCGCCTGGCATTGTCTGCGGCTTGCGGGGTACGACGACGAGGTGCCGGGCTTCGGTGAGCTTTTCCGCCGGCCTATCGCATCTGGTGAATAATTCGGCGTCGCGCGGGTTCCGGGAGCTTTGGTTGCTTCGCGGCTATTTGCTCCAATTTCTGCTGCTGGTCATCGTGCAAATAGCGCCGGCACAGGCCCAGGGCGGTGTGATTCTGGTGCTGGGCGATAGCTTGAGCAGTGCCTACGGCCTCGATGTAAAGGCCGGTTGGGTGCAACTTCTGCAAAATCGGCTCGACAAACAGAACGCCGCCTACCGCGTGGTGAACGCCAGCATCAGCGGCGATACCACCAACGGCGGCGCGGCGCGACTTCCTTCGGCGCTGGAAAAACACGCGCCGGACGTGGTTGTGATCGAACTTGGCGGTAACGATGGCCTGCGCGGATTACCTTTAACCGTGACCCGCGCGAACCTGGAGCGCATTATCGTCGATTCGCAGACAGCGGGTGCGCGGGTCTTACTGCTCGGAATGCGGCTGCCGCCGAATTACGGACCGGCGTATAACGATGCCTTCCACGCTATCTATGAACAGCTCGCGAATCAATACCAGGTAGGACGGGTGCCATTCCTGCTCGACGGTGTGGGCGGTGTGGATGAGATGATGCAGGACGACAGCATTCACCCGCGGGCCGAGGCACAACCGACCATGTTGGATAACGTGTGGCCGCATTTGCAACCGTTGCTCTGAGAATCTCCGCGCACGTCACCGTTCTGCTGGTCCTCGTCGGGTGCGCGAGCGCGGGGTACTACGCCCAGTCCATCGGTGGCCATCTGGACCTCATGGCCAAACGCCAGGACGTCGGCACCTTGGTGGAAGACGCATCGACACCGCCGGCGCTCAAGGAAAAACTGGAACGCGCCAAAGCCATCCGCGAATTCGCGACAGCGGAGTTGGCATTGCCCGACAACGGCAGTTATCGAAGTTATGTGGACGTGGGAAAACCCTATGTCACCTGGAACGTCGTCGCTACACCGGCACTATCCCTCAAGCCCAAGACCTGGTGCTTCCCTGTAGTCGGTTGCGTCGCCTACCGCGGTTACTTCGATGAATCGGACGCGCGTTCTTACGGCGACGAGCTTGCAGGTGAGAATATGGACGTTGTCGTCGCCGGAGCGCGTGCCTACTCGACGCTGGGTTGGTTCGATGATCCGATTCTCAACACGATTCTGTTCGACGCGGAATACCGCTTTGCCGGTACGCTTTTTCACGAGCTCGCCCACGAGCGTGTGTTCATCGCCGGCGATTCGTCTTTCAACGAGTCCTACGCCGTCGCCGTCGAACGAGAGGGCGTGCGTCGCTGGCTCGCGAGCAATTCAACCCCGGGGATGCAACGGGCCTACGATAAGGAGCGTGCTCGGCGCGAAGACTTTCTGGAGTTGGTGCTGGCGACCCGAGAGAAGCTCACGACACTCTACGCGTCATCCATGGATGATGCCGAGAAAGAACGCGAGAAAGTGCAACTCTTCGACGCGCTGCGTTCCGGATATGCGCGACTGAAGGTGACCTGGGACGGCTATGCTGGTTACGACAACTGGTTCGCAGTGGATCTCAATAACGCGAAGCTCGCATTGCTCGCCACCTATAACGTATACGTGCCAGCCTTCCAGCGTCTTCTTGCAGAGCAACGGGGCGACATGACGAAGTTTCACGAGGCCGTCGAAGCGCTCTCCAGTCTGGCGAAGGAGGAGCGTGACGCCGAACTCGCGCGTCTGGCCGACGAACTGACGTAAAGTGACGACGCCTCTCAGGGTGCTTGGCCAGGCTTGGGTAACGGTCCGGCAATTTCCCCGTCGTCATTCAAATCCGGATACGAGAGTTTGTGCCGCCGGCAGTACCTGGCGACGGCCGGGTGCGCCCACTCGAAAAGCGTCTTGTCGTAAATGGCTCGATCGAGGCGGCAGGTGGAATAGAAATCCGCATTGGCGCGCTGGCGTTGGGCTTCGAACAAGATGGTGGCGGCGGCTACCGAGACGTTGAGTGACTCCACCATGCCCATCATGGGCACGCATACCCGAGCATCGGCGCATTCCAGGGCTTGCTTACCGAGTCCCTGGAGTTCCGCGCCCAGCATGAGCGCCGTCGGGCGGGTATAGTCGATTTCGCGATAATCCGTTGCATCTCCCTCCGGGTGCGCTGCCACGAGTTGAAACCCGCGGCTACGCAATTCCGTTACCGCGGAGACGATGTCGGGGTGCGTGCGGATGGCTACCCATTTTCCGGCGCCGCCTGAGGTGAGGTGATTCGGGCGCAGCGTTGGATCTCCCCATACCGCATGGGCTTCGAACACGCCAACAGCATCGCAGCTTCGCAAGATTGCGGAGAAATTGTGCGGCTTGTGCACGTTGTCGAGGAGCACCGTGAGGTCGGGCTGGCGACTGTCGAGCACCCGCAGGAGTTTTTGGTGGCGTTGCGGTGTCATATTCCCTGGCATGCTTATTCTATGCGCTGACGGTGACGATCACAGGCTTTCCACGACCGGCCCTTGCCAAGGCATGGTGAAGGATGCAGGCTAGCGCGCTGAGTCAGCAACTGGATAGATTCTGGAAATGCTCCACCAGCACAGCTTTGAGGTCGCCACTTCCGGGCGGGGGACCTACGATGTCACGGACCATGTGCAGCGTGCAGTGGCCCGTGGCGGTGTCGAGCGGGGCCTCTGTAACGTTTTTATTCATCACACCAGCGCGTCGTTGATGCTGTGTGAGAACGCCGACCCGGCTGTGCGTCACGATCTCGAAACGTTCATGACGCACGCGGTACCCGACGGTGATCCGATGTTCACCCACACGGCCGAAGGACCCGATGATATGTCGGCACACGTGCGCTCGGTGCTTACCCATTCCATGTTGAGCATTCCGGTGGTGGACGGGCGCTGCGCGCTCGGCATCTGGCAAGGTGTTTACGTGTGGGAGCATCGACAGTCGCCGTTTCGCCGCCGTCTCACGATTACGGTCCTGGGCGAGTAAGCGATGGCAGGCGACAACTCAGACAAAGCAGTGCTCATTACCGGGTGCTCGAGCGGTATTGGTGAATCCGTGGCCGCTGGTCTCAAGGCGCGCGGCTACCGGGTATTTGCCAGCGCGCGCAAGGACGCCGATGTGATGCGTCTCGCAGACGAGGGATTCGAAGCAATCAAGCTGGACCTGCGCGATGCCGAATCCATAAAGGCAGCATTGGATACGCTGCTGACCCGTACAGGCGGCAAGCTCTATGGTTTGTTCAACAACGGCGCTTACGGCCAGCCGGGCGCGGTTGAAGACTTGGACACCGATACGCTTCGAGCCCAATTCGAGACGAATTTTTTCGGTTGGCACGAGCTGACATGCCGCGTGCTGCCGATCATGCGCCGACAGGGCCACGGACGCATTATTCAGAACAGCTCTGTCCTCGGCTTCGTGGCGCTGAAATGGCGGGGCGCTTACAACGCGAGTAAGTATGCCATCGAAGGTCTGACGGATACGTTGCGCATGGAACTCTCGGGCTCCGGTATCCACGTGTCCTTGATCGAGCCGGGCCCCATAGAGAGTCGCTTTCGGGAGAATGCCTACGAGGCGTTCAAATCAAACATCGACATCGAGAACAGCCCACACCGGAATGCCTATCGGAGAGTAGAGGCAAGGCTTGCCACCGAGGACAAGAATGCGCATTTCACATTATCCGGCGACGCCGTGCTGAAAAAAGTCGTGCACGCCCTCGAGAGCAGGCGCCCCAAGCCGCGCTACTATGTGACTGTCCCGACCCACGCGCTGGGCTTCCTGCGCCGTGTGCTTTCGACGCGATGGCTCGACATCGTGCTCAAGGGTGCATCCAACGGCGAGAAACGTCGAACTTGAGCCCGAACTCGAGCGCGCCGGGTCACTTCACGGTGATGGTTATTTTCCTCGACATGACCGGCGGGTTGTGCGGTACATGATTGTGGTCCCCCAGCAACAGCTGAAGCGTGTGTGTGCCGGGTGTCAGCGTAACTCTTGTCTCCGTTTGACCTTTCCCGAAGTGAAGGTGGTGTTTGTCGGACGGAATTTCTTCGTCCATGGGTGGCAGCGGCGCGTCGATGATCAAGTGATGATGTCCAGTCTTGGACTTCTTGACACTGGCGGGCGCCACGCCCATATTGCGCAGTCCGAACCAGACGCGAAAATTACTTTTGCGAACCATCTCGCCGTCATTTGGCCAGCCGATGTACAAGTAGGCATTCTTCGGCGCCGGTGAATCGCCCGCCACGGCGGTACCGCCGATTATCAAGGCGGCGAACGCGATTGAAGCTGTTAGTGTTTTCATCCTTTTCTTCCTCGCTTAGCCGTTCCCATTAATTGGCGGGGACGTAGACGGTAATCTTCTTGGAGAAGACGGGCGGGTTGTGTGGAATGTGGTCATGATCCGCAAACAAGAGCTGCAGCGTATGCTTGCCGGGCGCTAGCGCCACGCGGCCCTCGGAATAGCCCTTGCCGTAGTGCACGTGGTTCTTATCCGCCGGGATCTCCTCGTCGAAAGGAGGAAGCTGTCCGTCGATGATCAGATGGTGATGACCGGTGAACTTCTTTTTTACTCCTGCCGGTGCGACGCCCATGTTGCGCAGTCCGAAACGAATCCAGAACTTGCCACCCTTGATGGTTGCTCCGTCCCTCGGCCAGATGAAGTAAGCCCTGCCATTGTCCGGCGCGGGCGAATCTCCGGCGACCGCCAAACCGGGCACTAATGCCGCCAGCATGGCCGCGACCATGATGTATTTATTCATGTCCCCCTCCACTCCCTAGTCTTTTGATGCCGCTCTCGCGAGACCCTAGCATACTCAGAAACTGCCGCCCGGCAAGCGCGGAAGCTGCCCGGGTTGCATTCTTCGAGCCATCCGTGAGCGATTCCGAGCCGACGCCGTTGCGTTGCGGGGCAACCGAAAGGGGCTATAATCAGGCCTTTACGCGCTCATGTTCGAGCCAAGCATTGCATGGGGGGAGTGCGATGTCTTTCCCCTTGCCGGGTTTCCTGCAGACTACTGTGACTATTCGCGCAATAATTCTGGCGGTACTGGCGATCGTGCTGATCACCAGCACTGTCTCGTATTCCGGTACGGCGTCCGCCGGTATTGTGCCAAAGGAAAGCCCGGAGCGCTTCGAGCTCATCTTTTGGGATTCCATCAAAGACAGCGATAACGCCGCTGATTACGATGCCTATCTGGAAGCTTATCCACAGGGGCGGTTCGCGCCGCTGGCGAAGTCCCGCGCCAGGAGCTTGCGTGAGCAGCAGGCAAAACAACAGCGCGCCACTTCCGGCCCGAACATCGAGGATATGGACGCGGAGTTCAAAGTTCTCAAAAACGCCAGACTTCGCGAGCAACCCGATGCGGCGAGCAAGAATCTCGGCACACTCAAAGCAGACGCCAGGGTAATTGTCACCGGCAAGGTCAGCGACAGCGATTGGTATCGTATCGAAACCGACGACGGCAAGAGCGGTTTTGTATTCGGCAAACTGATCGAAGAATCCCAGCGCGATGCCGAACAAGCGGCCGCGGAGAAGGCGGCCGCGGAGAAGGCCGCTGCCGAGAAAGCGGCTGCCGCGGCTGCGGCAGCGGCTGCTGCACGGGCGGCGGAACGGAAAGCGGCTGCCGCGGAGGCCGAGCGCAAGGCC
>JAACFO010000162.1 GCA_009937425.1 Gammaproteobacteria bacterium | reverse complement strand
CTGAACCACGTTGCCATGGAGATAAAACCGAACAGGGTACGCAGCCCGATGAGACCTGGCCGGCGGGAGCGAAGAACGCCGAGACCCTGGCGCGATAGCCACGGCAACATGGCTACGAAGCCGAACAGGCTGCGAAAGAATACGATTTCCAGCGGGTGCAACTCGCTGGCAGCGTGCCGGATCATCGCATTCATGGACGAGAACAGCAGTCCCGCGAAGACGATGAGAAGCGCCGCTTTGACGGGATCGGAGAACTTGGCGAAGCGCGCTGAATGGGACGAAAACATCGGCAGGTTATGAGGCGGCGGTGCGCGGGCCGAATCCCACCACATAAATCCCCGACGCAACAATCAACGCGCCGCCGGCAAGGGTCCACGCGTCCGGCATATGATCGAATACCACCAGACCGATACCAATCGCCCATATTAGCCGCACATAGTGCAATGGTGCGACGGCTGAAGCGTCGGCGAGCACGAGGGACCGTGCCATGGAGAAATGTGCGGCGAATCCAAGTAAACCACTCGCTGCGAACAACAACCATTGGAGCGTGGTCGGTGTTACCCATACCGCCGGCATGGCGAGACTCACGAGCGCCGTGCTGACGGTGAATGTGTAGAGCACGGTAGTCAGCGGTCTGTCGAAGCCGCCCAGTACTCGCGTGGCGATATTGAACAGAGCGAAAAAGAATGCTCCGAGCAGCGTCAACAGTGTCGCCCAATGAAATACGTCGGTCCCGGGCCGAACTACCAACAATGCCCCGATCATCCCGACGAACACCGCCACCCATCGTCCCATGCCCACCCGCTCGCCGAGGATGGGACCCGAAAGTGCGACGATGATGAGTGGCGCCGTGAAAGACACCGTGGTCGCAGCGGCCAATGGAAGATAACGCAGGCTGACGAACAGCGCCGACAGCGAACACACCAATGACGCGGCGCGCGCGACCTGGAGCCAGGGCCGGCGCGTGCGCGCAAGGGAGACGGGAGACTCGCCCTTGGCGAGCAGAACGGCGATCAGGACGATCAATGATGCGCCCACATATCCCCATACGACCTGCACACCATTGATGGTGGGTGCGACGTATTTTGCGATGCCGTCGACGATGGCGATGCACGACGCACCGACCAGCATCCACGCGGCGCCGGCGAATTGCGCGCGCCGATGGTCTGTCGGCGTACCGCCATGGGAATCGGGCAAGCCCGACACGATCGCTACTTGCCCTGCCAGATCGGCTCGCGTTTCTCGGCGAAAGCGCGGGGCCCTTCTTTGGCGTCTTCAGACGCGAGCATGGCCTCGAAGGCTGACAGATTGCCGCTTCGCATGAGTGTGTAGCACTCCTCATTGCTGAGCGTCTCGGTTTCGCGCACAACGGCCTTAATCGCTGCCAGTGCAACAGGCGGACCGCCGGCGAGCAGTGCCGCAAGTTCCCTGGCGCGTTCCATTGCGGATGGGGCGACCGAATTTACGAGGCCCCAGCGGGCGGCTTCCTCAGCGCCCATGCGCCGCCCGGTCATGAGCAACTCCATAGCGATGTTGCGCGGCATACGTTTTGGCAAGCGGAACGTAGCAGCGTCGGCGAGCACACCGACTTTGATCTCAGGCAAACAGAACTCGGCATGCCCGGCGGCAACGACGAGATCACAGGAAAGTGCTAACTCGAAGCCACCGCCGAAAGCAAGCCCGTTGACCGCGGCGATGATTGGCTTGTTCAGATCGTGCAGTTCGGTGATACCGCCGAATCCCCCGGGGCCGTAGTCGGCGTCGTAGGATTCGCCCTCCGCCGCCGCCTTGAGATCCCAGCCCGCGCAGAAAAATTTTTCACCGCCACCGGTGAGTATCGCGACACGCAGACTCGGATCATCGCGGAATTCGATGAATGTCTCGCCCATTGCAATACTGGTGCGCACATCGATGGCATTGGCCTTGGGACGATCCAGGGTGACTTCCAGAACGGCTCCACGCTTATGCACCTTCACCGCATCATTCATTCTTCGCTCTCCTGTCTCAATCTAATCAGTGCGTCCACGGCCACCGCACCCTGACCTTCGGGTAAGACCAGCAGTGGGTTTACGTCCAACTCTTCGAGGCGCGCAGCATGCGCCTCGGCGTAGGCAGCGATGGCCATTATGGCGTCTATTGCGGCGCGCCGGTCGCCGCGCGGCCCGCCTCTGTAGCCGGCGATTAGTGTTGCGAGCTTAAGCGCATCGAGCGCTTCGCCTACGGCTGTTTGCGTTATTGGAAACAACAGCGTACGCGAGTCCGCAAGCAACTCCACCAGGGATCCCCCTGCTCCGATGGTCAACGACAGACCGAATTGCGCATCCCGGGTCACGCCCACAAGAAGCTCGACCACCGGCGGCGGCGCCATGGCCTCGACGAGGTAGCAGCTCCCGAGTGAGCCCATGGCCGAAGCCACGTGCTGTAACTCGCCGGCATCGCGAATATCCATCACCACGCCGCCGGCCTCTGTCTTGTGAGCAAGCTCGGGCACCACTGCTTTCAGAACTACCGGATAGCCGACAGCGTCGGCGCCCGCGAGTACCGAGTCTGCGTCGACGAGCTGCCCAGCGGGTGTCATCAGTCCGAAGCGCGACAAATCCACCTTGGCCCGCCACTCATCGACAATCACGACATTGCCGTCGACCGCATCCACTACCCTGACAGGAAGCGGCGCCGTGGCGCCGGCGAACCAGTCGCCAATATCCATGGCGGCCTTCAATGCAACCATACCTTCCTGCAAGCCTTGTAGCGGCGCGACACCGCTTACAAGCAACTTTGTGCGCACCTGCACAGGAAGGTTCTCAGGCAAGGTGCTGATAACAACCGTGCGCCCGGCAGCGGTGCGCGCCGCCTCGATAAGAACCTCAACGGTGCGATCCCAGTCCCGGCTATCGCTGAGTTCCGGGCTCAGGTAGTCGAGCACCTTGACAGTCACGTCCTGCTCTCCAGCCAGCACCGCGGAGAAGCACTCCCGCTGGGCGTCGGGCTTTCCCCATATGAAGGTGTGGTAGTCCAGGGGATTGGCGACATTTACCATTGGCCCGAGAATGGTGCGCAACTGCTGCTCCTGACGCGCATCGAATTCCGGCATGTCCATTCCCAGAGAATGCGCCGCATCGGCGACGAGGGCTGCTTCGCCTCCGGAGCAACTGATGGAAGCAATGCGCCGCCCCGAAAGTGGACCGCTGACAGCAAGCAGCTTGAGGCTCTCCAGGAGCTCGGGAAGGCTTTGCACGCGCGCGATGTGCAATCGATGGAACAACGCATCGTAACGCGTATCGTCGCCTACCAGTGAGCTGGTGTGACTGAGCGCCGTCTTGGCGCCAAGCTCCGAATGCCCCACTTTGAGCGCCACCAACGGCACCCGCCGGCCATGTGCCGCAACGGCAACCTGGGAGAAACGTTCCACGTCGTCGACGCTTTCCATATGCATCCCGATTGCCTTGATGCGCGGGTCTGCAATCAGTGCTTCGATGTAGTCGGCGACGGTGAGCACAGCCTGATTGCCCACCGAGATCATGTAAGCCAGCGGCAATGATCGCTGCTGCATCGTGAGGCTGATTCCGATGTTGCCGCTCTGGGTGACGATGGCAACGCCCTCGCCGGTGCGCGTACCACCGTGCACATCGGGCCACAGGGTTGCGCCATCCATATAGTTGAGAATGCCGTAGCAGTTGGGTCCGACCACGGCAAGATCACCGGCGGCCTCGACCAGCGCCTGCTGCAAAGCCCCGCCTTCCTCACCGGCTTCGGCGAAACCAGAGGCGTAACAGACGGCACCCCCGGCACCGCGCGCCGCCAGCGTTCTGACAATTTCGATGGTGGCTTCCCTTGGAACGGCGATGAAACTTGCGTCGGGTGCTTGCGGCAATGCCGCCACATCGGGGAAGCACCGGCGCCCACCGATTTCCCCACGCCCGGGGTTCACCGGCCAGATGTCGCCGGCGAAACCGATACGCTCAGATTGGCGAATGACCTCGGCGGCAAAGCGGCCGCCGAAAACGGCGATATGCCGGGGCCGAAGAAGACGCGCGAGACCGGCGCTTGGACCTGGCGCGGTCATTAACTCTCATGGGGTCGCAGAAGCGATCGGGAAATGATGTGGCGCTGGATCTCGCTGGTGCCTTCCCAGATCCGTTCGACCCGTGCATCGCGCCACAGTCGTTCCAGGGGCAACTCGTCCATGAGACCCATGCCGCCGAAAATCTGCACCGCATTGTCGGTAAGGCGGGCCAGCATCTCGGTGGCATAAAGCTTTGCCGTGGCGGCGTCCTGGTCGCGCATGGTTCCCTGGTCGAGCCGCCACGCTGTCTCCAGCATCAACAGTTCCGCTGCCTTCAACTCCATGGCCATGTCGGCGAGCTTGAATGAGGTGCCTTGAAACTTGCCGATAGTCTGGCCGAACTGACGGCGACTCGCCGCCCATTCGGTGCACAGATCCAATGCCCGTTGCCCTCGGCCAACACAAGCCGCGGCGATCTGCAACCGGGTCGCCGACAGCCACTCATTGGCCACATCGAAACCACAATGCTCCTCGCCGAGCATCTTGGATGCCGGTACGCGGCAATCATCGAAATCCAGGATGCTGTTGTGATAACCCCTGTGGGAGACGCTTCGATAACCGTCACGAACGGTAAATCCTTTCGTGCCGTTGTCGATGAGGAAAGCGGTGATCTTTTTCTTCAGCCCGCGCTCCGTCTGCTCTTCGCCGGTGGCGGCGAACAGCACCACATAATCGGCGATGTCTGCATGGCTGATGAAGTGCTTGCTGCCGTTGATGATGTAGTCATTGCCGCTGCGTTGCGCGCGGGTCGACATGGAGCGCAAGTCAGAACCCGCGCCCGGTTCGGTCATGGCAAGACATTCCAACCGCTCGCCGCGCACCGTAGGCAGCAAATATTCCTCCACTTGGTCGCCCCGGCACGCCTGCAGAATGTTACTGGGCCGTGCCACCAGCATTTGCAATGCCATGCTGGCGCGCCCGAGTTCGCGTTCCATGAGCGCCATACTGACAGCATCGAGGCCTGCGCCGCCGAGATCTTCGGGCATGTTGGCGGCGAACAACCCCGCCTCCATGGCTTTACGCTTGATGCTCGCCGCCAACTCCGGCGCCACCTTGTCGCTGCGTTCCACTTCTAGCTCGTGAGGATAGAGTTCGCGTTCGACGAAGGCTCGAACGGTCTCGACAATCAGCATCTGCTCGGAGTTTAAACTGAAGTCCATGGATCAGGCCGTGGTACTTTTCCGAATCGCCATCTGCCTGCCAACCTGCTCCGGATGCCGCAGATCGCCGTGAGCTGCCAGGATGGCGTCGAGGGCGGCGCGGACATCGGGCCTGATGGGTGAAGCGGCGGATGCATTCATGTCCACGTGCAAAAGCATCTGCTCGGTGGTGCACAGAAGCTCATCGCTGTCGCCATGATACATGGTGTGAAAGAAGTGCAGCCGCTTCTCATCCACAGCAAGGATCTGGGTGGTGAAACGCAACGGTTCGCCGATGCTCACCTCGCGGTAATAGTTAATGTGTGATTCGACGGTATAAAAGGAGTGCCCGCAAGCACGGTAATCCTCGTCGATGCCGATATAGCGAAACAGCGCATCCGATGCCCAGCCGAACGCATAAAGGTAAAAACTCTCGCCCATGTGACCGTTGTAGTCGACCCAATCGGCTTCTACCGTACAGCGGTACAACGACAGGGGGGCGTCAACGGTGTCCGTTTTCCTCCAACGGGGATACTCGCCACTGGTGAATCGGCGTTGTTCGTCCTCGGCAATGGTCTTACCTGCCCCGATTCCGAAGGGCCTCAACGTGCGCATGATGTTGATGAGGCATTCGTCACGCACACGCTCCAGCTCCGCGATGCTGTGATCACCGGCCTGGGCGCGGGTTCCCTCCACTAAGCTGTCGATGAGCGCATCGCTGAGTTCCGGCGCCTCGAGCTTGGTCCATGGCAGCTTCAGCGCCGGCCCGAATTGCTCGAGCATGTGCCGCATGCCGGCCTCGCCTCCGGCAAGATGAAAGGTCAGGCAGGTTCCCATGAATGCCCAGCGCAATCCCGGTCCGTAGATAATCGCCTCATCGATCTCGCCGGTGGTGGCAACACCGTCCGCCAGCATATGCAGCGCTTCACGCCAGAGCGCTTCTTGCAGACGGTCGGAGATGTACCCGTCGATCTCCGTTCTTACATGCAGTGGGTACATGCCGAGGCTGCGGTAAAATTTCTTCGCATCCTCGATACAGTTGGGCTCCGTGAGCTCGCCGCCCAGCACCTCCACCAGGGGCAGAATGTAGACGGGATTAAATGGGTGGCCGATGAGCATGCGCCCGGGGCGCTGGCTGCCGCTTTGAATGCGGGTCGGCAACAATCCCGATGAGCTGGACGCGACGATGACGTCCGCGGGCGCGGCCGCCGATAGCCGCGCGTGCAGATCGCGCTTGAGATCTTCATTCTCCGGCGCGTTCTCCTGGATAAAATCGGCGCGGGCGCAGAGTGATTCCAGGTCCCTTGTGAAGGCAAGGCCTTGGCGGTCGGCGCCGGGGCTGAGGCCGAGCTTGGTCAACGCCGGCCAGGCGTTGTCGATTTGGGCGCGCAGTCTGTCCTCGGCCCCGGTTGCCGGATCCCATGCGACCACGTCCAGGCCACGGGAGAGGGCGCGAGCCGCCCAGCCGGCGCCGATGACACCCGTGCCGACTACACCAAAGCAGCGAACATCACGCATACCGCTTTTCCATTGTCACCCAGGCAGTTAATTACGACGCGCGCTTCTTCAGCCCGAGCTTTTCCCGGGCCTCGTCGGGGCCCACTACATTTGCGCCCATCAGAGTGACGATGGTGGCTGCGCGTTCCACGAGATCGGCGTTGCTCGCGTAAACCCCTCTCTCCAGATACAGATTGTCCTCGAGGCCGACGCGCACGTGGCCACCGAGCAGCACCGCCTGAGCCACCATGGGCATCTGCATGCGCCCGATGCCGAATCCCGCCCACACCGCTTGCTCGGGCAGGCTGTCCACCATGGTCTTCATGGTGGCGGTATCCGCCGGCGCGCCCCAGGGAATACCGTGGCACAGCTGGAACATGGGCGGTGAGTCGATCAAGCTCTCTTTGACCATCTGTTTCGCGAACCACAGGTGGCCGGTGTCGAAGCATTCGAGCTCCGGTTTGACCCCCAGGGACTGGATACGTTTTGCGCCGGCGCGGAGCATGTCAGGGGTCGACACGTAGATCCCATTGCCATCGCCGAAATTGAGCGTGCCACAGTCCAGGGAACATATATCCGGCAGAAGCTCCTCCACGTGGACGAGTCGCGTCATGGGTCCCACGAGATCCGTATCGTTGCCGAAGTCCATGGGCGACTCTGCGTGCCCGAGGGCGAGATCCCCGCCCATGCCGGAGGTGAGATTGATGATCACGTCGGTATCGGAATCTCGGATGCGCTCCACCACCTCCCGGTAAAGGGCCGGGTCCCTGGAACCGATGCCGGTCTCGGGATCCCGGACATGGCAATGGGCGATAGCGGCGCCCGCCCGGGCCGCCTCCAGAGCTGCATCGGCGATCTGTTTTGGTGTCACCGGAAGATCGGGATGCTTACCCGCGGTGTCGCCGGCACCGGTAACGGCACAGCTGATAAAGACTTCGAAATTCATGGCCTGGCTCCTTCTCGCGCCGGCTTCGACTTTGCGCTCGACCGGGCAGTGCTGGCAAGTCCGGCGCAGGGGAGTTTGCAGAAATCAACAGACACTGGCTACTGACCCGGTCCGGCGCTTACCATCGGCGAAGCGCGGGCGCACACATCGCCTCACACCTGGAGGGAGTTGGCATGCACGTATCGGTGGAAGGCCTGCGGGTCATGGTCACGGCGGGCGCCGCGGGGATCGGCCTCGCTATCGCCAAGGCATTCGTCGACGGTGGCGCCAGAGTACACATCTGTGATGTGGACGAGCGGGCCCTCGAAGAATTCGCGAAAGGGTGCCCCGAAGCGCGGACCACCCGTGCCGACGTCGCCTCCCTGGCTGACGTGGACGCATTCTTCGACGCAGCGCACGCCTGGCTGGGTGGCCTCGACGCGCTGATCAACAACGCCGGCATCGCCGGACCTACAAGCATGGTAGAAGACATCGATCCGCAAGACTGGGACCGATCCCTGGGCATCAATATCAGCGGCCAGTTCTACTGTACCCGCCGGGCCGTGCCGCTGTTGAAGGCGGCCGGCGGCGGTTCTATCGTCAACCTGTCCTCCACCGCCGGCACCATGGGCTTCCCCCTTCGCACCCCCTATGCGGCCTCCAAGTGGGCCGTTGTCGGGTTCACGAAATCCCTGTCCATGGAACTCGGCGAGTTCGGCATCCGCGCCAACGCCATCTGCCCCGGGGCCGTCGCCGGACCGCGCATCGACCGGGTCATCGCCGCCGACGCCGAAGCCAGAGGCCTGCCCCTGGAGACCGTGCGACAGAGCTACCTCAATCAGAATTCCCTCAGGGAATTCATCCAACCGGAATCCATCGCCCATAAAGTGCTGTTTCTGTGCAGCCCCATGGGCCGGCAGATCACCGGCCAGGCAATCTCCGTGGATGGCGACACCCATAGTTTGAGTAGCTCGCACTAGAAAGAGCCGCTTACTACGGCTTCGCCCTGGCGCTCCTTTTTTCACCCGCCCCCCTGTCCCCCCTCCCATCGAGGGAGGGGGGGACCTTCGTTTAAGAG
>JAACFO010000161.1 GCA_009937425.1 Gammaproteobacteria bacterium | reverse complement strand
GATAACCGGGCCAGGGCCGTGAACAGTGCCGGTAGATCGTAAGGTCCCCTTCCGCGGGTACCTTCCAGAATTGCGTGACCCTTTAATTCGAAAACCATACGCTGTGCTTCTTGTTCGTCGAAGGGTGCGACCCGGAAACTGACGTCGTCCAGCACCTCCACCAACACTCCGCCAAGACCGAACATGACCACCGGACCGAAGACCGGGTCCCGGTGTATGCCGAGAATAGTTTCGACCCCGTCGCCGATCATCGGTGAAACGAGAACACCGTCGAGTCGCGCCTCGAGCCGTTGTCGGTTTACACTTTCCATCAACGCGTCGAAGACTTTGCCAGCGTTTTCGGCGGAGTCGATTCCCAGCCGGACACCATCGACCTCCGTCTTGTGGGTGATATCCGCCGAAGCGATTTTCAGCACTACCGGAAAACCGAGCTCTCTGGCCGCGTTGCCGGCTTCGTCGGCGGTTGTCGCGAGTCGGTCTTCGATAACTGTCAAGCCGGCGCGGGCAAGCAGGCGCTTGGACGCTTGTTCGCTGATGGGAGCGTCGGGGAGTGGGTCCGCAGCGATGCCGACGATTTCCAATCCCGGCGAAGACGGTGTGTCGAGCGCCTGCCGAATTCGATGCAACGCGGCCACGGCGCGCACCGCGCGGGTGGGATCTTCGAACACCAGGCAGCCGGCATCTTCATAGCGACGGATGATTTCATCCGGCGCAACGATAACCAGCACGACCAGACGATCGGGATACTTCGCGTGGGCGTTTTCGATAGCGCGGCGCACCGGCACCACCATGGACTCGGCGGCCGCTACGAATGTCAAAAAGGCAACGATGGCGTCGTACTTTCCCGACTCGAGCATGATGTCCAGGTAGGCATCGATGAGATCGGGATTGTTGAAAACCTGTGCCGTGGCATCGACGGGATTGCGGGTCGCGGCATAGGGTAACAGCGCTTTGAGTTGTGCTTGGGCGGGCTCGGGCATGGGTGCGACGTCGAGCCCGGCGGCCACGGCGGCATCGGCCATCTGAATGCCCACGCCACCGGAAACGGTGAGAAAGCCGATGCGCGGACCCTTGGGCAGCACGCCCAGGCCGCAGGCATAGGTGACGTCGAGTAGCTCTTCGGTGTCGCCGGCGCGGTAGGCGCCAAATTGCCGGAGCACCGAATCATAGACCGCATCGGATCCGGCCAGGGCAGCCGTATGCGAGGCTGCCGCCTGCGCGCCGATGGCTGTTTGACCGACTTTCATGAACACCACCGGTTTTCGCTTGGCGCGGGCCAGGCATAGGGAATTCAGCAACGCGTCTCCGTCCCGGACCCCTTCGGCATAGGCCACGATGACACGGATGTCCGGATCGGCAGCCAGATACGCGATGCACTCGCCGAGTTCCACATCGCACTCGTTGCCGGTGGTGATCCAATAACGAACACCGATGCCGCGTCGTATCGCGAGCAGCGACACATGGCTTCCGTAGGCGCCGCTTTGACTGACAATGCCGGCACCAACCGGCTTCGGCAATCCGTTCTCCAGCGTCGCGGTAAAGGTCGCGAAAAACCCGATAGCCGAGTTGTAAATACCGAGGCAATTGGGGCCGAGGATGCGCATGCCGCTGGCCTGCGCAATTTCGCTCAGGCGAGTCTGCAGCGTGCGTCCTGCGTCTCCCGTCTCGGCAAAGCCCGCGGTGAAGATGACTGCCGCGTTAACGCCTTTGGCGGCGCATTCCTCCAGGGTGGCAATCGTCTTGTCCGCCGGAATTGCGATGACAGCCAAATCAACGGGACCCGGAATCGCACTGACACTGGCAAAGCTCGGCAGGCCTTGAACAGTCTCCCGCCCGGGATTGACCGGGTAGATGCCCCCGGCGTAGCCCACATCGATGAGGTAACGCAATGGCCGTCCACCGATGCGGCCTGGATCATTCGATGCACCGATGATGGCGACGGATTGCGGTTTTAACAGCGCCGTTAAATCGCCACGCTTCGCCGACCCGGAGCTCATGGGACAATTGTTCTCGTTGTGGCGGACAATTCCAGCATATTTTCGACCCGCCCCCGTTCCTGGGTGGCGACCGTGGGAGACAGGCGGGGGACATGATAGGCTGGCGCAGAGCGATATCAAAGGAGCAGCGGTCTTGGCGGTCGACCAGGAAACCCTGAAGCAACTGGTGGACAGTGTGGCGCGCTTCGTGCGCGAGCGCCTGGTCCCGTTGGAAGATCAGGTGGCCAGTGAAGACGCGGTCCCCCGGGATGTCGTCGACGAGATGGCTGCTTTGGGTCTGTTCGGCCTGTCCATACCGCAAGCGTATGGTGGCCTCGGTCTCAGCATGAGCGAGGAGGTCCAAGTCGCCTTTCAGCTCGGTCAAACATCCCCCGCGTTCCGATCCCTCATCGGCACCAACAACGGTATCGGTTCCCATGGCTTGATCATGGATGGAACCGAGGAGCAGAAGCAGCGCTATCTGCCGCGGTTGGCCCGCGGTGAGATCATCGGCTGCTTTGCGTTAACAGAACCGGGTTCCGGATCCGATGCTGCATCACTGCGCACATCGGCGCGGCGCAAAGGCGACGGCTATGTGCTCAACGGCACCAAGCGCTTTATCACCAATGCGCCCCAGGCCGGGTTGTTCACCGTGTTCGCCAGAACCGATGCGGACAAGCCGGGCGCCGACGGTATCTCTGCCTTTCTCGTCGAGGCCGGTGCGCCGGGGCTCTCGTTGGGACAACCGGATCGCAAGATGGGCCAACAGGGTGCGCATACCAGTGACGTGATCTTCGACGACTGCCAGGTGCCGGTGGAAGCCTTGTTGGGGGCCCGGGAGGGGATTGGTTTTAAAACGGCGATGAAAGTCCTGGACCGCGGCCGCATTCACATAGCCGCCGTGTGCGTCGCCGTGGCCGAGCGTTTGATTCGTGACAGCCTGCATTACGCCGCGCAGCGCCAGCAGTTCGGCCGGCCCATCGCCGAGTTTCAGCTGGTGCAGGCAATGCTGGCCGACAGTAAAGCCGAGGCCTACGCGACGCGCTGCATGGTGGAGGAGACGGCGCGGCGCCGGGATGCTGGAGAAAACGTCACTATCGAGGCAAGCTGCTGCAAGATGTATGCATCTGAGATGGTAGGGCGGGTCGCCGACCGTGCAGTACAAATCCATGGCGGTGCCGGATACATGACGGACTACGGGATCGAGCGCTTTTATCGCGATGTGCGCCTGTTCCGTATTTACGAGGGAACCACCCAGATACAGCAACTGGTCATTGCCCGTAATATGTTGAAAGAAATTTCCTGAAAAAAGCTGCGCAGTTAGTTCATGAATATGTTCGATTTAACGGGAAAAGTCGCCATCGTCACCGGCGGCAACGGCGGCATTGGCTTCGGCATGGCAAGGGGCCTTGCGCGTGCCGGCGCGAGCATTGCCGTCGTGGGGCGCAACGCGGAAAAATCGGCACAGGCCGTGCAGGAACTGCATAGTCTGGATTTCCAGGCGCGCGCCTTTCAGGCGGACGTCACGGACCCGGAGGCGGTCGCCGGCATGGTCGATGCCGTGGTCGAGTCCTTTGGTGGCGTCGATATCCTCGTCAACAACGCCGGCATAAACATTCGCAAGCGACCGGAAGACCTGAGTCCCGATGAGTGGCAGCAGGTACTGAACACGAACCTGACGAGCGCTTTTCTGTGCAGCCGCGCGTGCTACCCGGTGCTCAAGCGCGCGGGGGGCGGCAAGATCCTCAATAACGGTTCCATGCTATCCATTTTCGGCACCCCCTGGGGGCCGGCTTACGCCGCCAGCAAGGGCGGCATGGTGCAACTCACGAAGTCGCTGGCAACCGCGTGGGCGGCGGACAATATTCAGGTCAACTGTTTTCTGCCGGGTTGGATCGATACCGAGCTCACCCGCAACGCCCGCAGCGAAGTGGACGGGCTTCACGATCGGGTGCTGGCCCGCACCCCTGCGGGGCGCTGGGGTGACATCGAGGATCTCGAGGGGCTGGCGGTCTTTTTTGCCAGCGCCGCGTCGAATTTCATCACCGGTGTTGCCATGCCCGTGGATGGCGGGTTCTCGGTGTCCGGCTGAATGGAGTCCGCGAGCTACGACTTTATCGTCGTCGGTGCCGGCTCGGCGGGTTGCGTGCTGGCCAACCGCCTTTCCGCGGATCCATCCGTGCAAGTGCTGCTGCTCGAGGCGGGTCCCAGGGATAGCAGCCCCTGGATCCATATTCCTGTCGGTTACTACAAGGGGATCGTCAATCCCGCCATCGGCTGGGGTTACGAAACCGATCCCGTGCCGGGAACTCACAACCGCCGCATTTCCTGGCCACGGGGCAAGGTGTTGGGCGGATCGAGTTCCATCAACGGATTGATTTACATCCGTGGACAGGCCCAGGATTTCGACCACTGGCGCCAGCTGGGTAACAGCGGTTGGGATTGGGATAGCGTAAAGCCGTATTTCATACGTTCCGAAGGCCGCGATCGCGGCGCCGACGCGTTCCACGGCGCCGATGGGCCGCTGGGTGTATCGGACGTGCATCGCAACGAACTTTGCGATGCTTACATCGAGGCGGCCCGGCAGGCCGGGATCCCTTACAACGACGACTTCAACGGTGCCCGCCAGGAAGGTGTTGGCTACTTTCAGTTGACGACGCGCCGGGGTCGGCGAAGCAGTACCGCGGTGTCCTATTTGAAGCCGGCTCGAAAGCGTCCCAATCTGCACGTGGTAACCGGTGCGCTGGCGACAAGAATTTTATTCGAAGGCCGGCGGGCTACGGGGATCAGCTATTTGCACAACGGTGAAACCCGTACCGCCAGTGTCAGGAGGGAGCTGGTGCTTTCGGGCGGCGCCATCAACTCGCCTCAATTGCTGCAGCTTTCGGGGATTGGTCCCGGTGCCTTGCTGCAAAGCCACGGCATTGAGGTCGTCGCCGACATCGCCGGTGTCGGCAGCAGTCTCCAGGACCACTATCAGGCCCGCAATATTTATGAGTGCACGCGGCCGCTCAGCGTCAACGATGAAGTGCGCAGCCCGCTGCACAAAGTTGCCGCCGCACTTCGCTGGGCACTGTTTCGCACCGGTCCCCTGGCCATCGGAGCGGGACACGTGGGTCTGTTCGCCCGCACGCGCCCGGAGCTGGAAACACCGGACGTGCAATTCCATTTCATTCGCTTCAGCGCCGACGAGGCTGGCGGCAAACTACACGATTATTCGGGTTTCACGGTGTCCGTGTGTCATCTGCGACCCGAGAGCCGCGGCAGCATCCACATCCGCTCGGCGGACGCAAGAGAGCCACCAGCCATTCAGCCCAATTATCTGGACACGACCGGCGACAGGGACACCATGGTCGCGGGCATGCAGCTTGCACGGAAAATTATCGCAATACCTGCTATGAAGTCCTATGTACGCCGGGAAGTCTTGCCAGGCCCGGATGTGAACAGCGACGAAGAGATGCTCGAATACATTCGGGAATACGGTTCGACGATATTTCATCCGACCAGCACCTGCCGGATGGGACAGGATGACATGGCCGTGGTCGATGAACGCCTTCGCGTGCGCGGAGTGGAAGCTCTGAGAGTTGCAGATGCATCGGTCATGCCGACGGTTGTGTCGGGAAATACGAATGCGAGCTGCGTAATGATTGGGGAGAAGGCTGCCGACATGATTGTGGAAGATTCCCGATGAACTTCGGTGAAAACATGACCGCTGTTATCATCGCCGCCGTCGCGGTGATTTTACTATTGCTGGTAGTCCTGCTCAGCAAACCGCTTCGAAATCTTTTCGATCGATTTCGTGTCGGCAGGGCCATCAAGCGGTTGGGCACTGCATCCATGAGCAACGTCGTCATATCCGATGGCATGGATGGTCACGTGTTCATCGAGCATCTGGTGTTGACGGCGAGCAAGGTGCTGGTGGTATCCGTGAGACGTTACTCCGGCGCCATCTTCGCGGCGGAGAACATGGATATGTGGGCACAGGTCACCGACGGTGGAAGCTACAAGTTTCCGAATCCGCTGCACGAAATCGAAACTGCCATGGCGGCGCTCAGGAGCCATCTGCCGGAAGCAGCGATCAGCGGAATCATTCTCTTTGGCCGTGACAGCACTTTCCCGAAGGGCAAACCGGAGGGTGTCATGCACATCAGCGAGATTACAAAACTCCCCATACCAGGCCGGGACACGGTAGTTTCCGAGTCCGCCAAAAAGGCCTGGGATAGCCTGCTCGCGCTCAAGACCTCCCCCTGACGGCGGGCTATTCGCCCGGTCTTACTGCTTCCTTTGGTCCCACGGATCACTCCTCGATCGCGCCTGTGGGCCGGCGTTTATGCCGAAAGGGAATTAAACGAGTCGATTCAAGTACTTAATAAACTGGAGGATACTGGCCGAGTGGGAACAAAAGGTGGTTCTATCAACAATTTGGTCGTGGTATACCGGGACCTGGTCACGAACCATTACAATCGTTTACTTCTGGGACGCAATGAGGAGCCACGTATCTCCTCTGGATAACAACAAATCGGCGGCGCGCCGTGGGCATGAGTATAACGCCGCCTGACACGCAGGCCGTCATGGATGACCGGTGGCCTGACGTACGGACTCACCGCGAGCCGCATTGCCACATAAGGTGTTCGTAGTCCGCAGCGGGAGCGGAATGCGGCGTTGATTCTCGTACGAGTTGCGCTGGGCGCGACCGTCGTCCGCCGTGGGGCGGCAACCGCCGGGAAGGAGCGGGGAGCAGTAACTTGTCACATACGTCCGGCCAGGAAGCGAGGATACGTACGCTTGCGCCGATCTCCAGGCTGTCGTTGACAGACCAGGAGGCGGTACTGTCGCAAGGCATGTTCCTGACTTTCTCCGCGGGCGAGATCGTCTACGCACAGGGGCGTGAGGACAATTACGCCAACTATCTGCTCGAGGGCAGCGTCGAATTTCTGTGGAACGGACGCTTCGTTCGACACCTCGACGCCGAGCAATCAGCGATTAAACGCGCTTTGGACGGCCCCGGTGCAAAACGTTACACGGTCAGAGCGAGAACCTGGTCGTTGGTACTGCGGATAGAGCGAACGGACCTCGAACGAAAATTGCGCCTGGCGGATCTCGATCCCGGAACGTCGGACCTGGAAGATACTGATATCGCCAGAGAGCAGCCGTCGAACTGGATGATCCGTATGCTGCAGTCGCAGCGCTTTGCAAACCTGCCACCTCAGAACATTCAGCGTGTCTTCGAGCGCATGGAACGTGTGGATGCGACGGCGAACGAATTGATCATCCGCCAGGGTGATCCAGGCGGTTACTACTACGTCATCGAGGAAGGTTACTGCGATGTCAGTCGTGAGCCCACCGGCGGCGGGCGCGAGGTACATTTGGCAGAGCTGGGACCCGGGGACGGTTTCGGCGAGGAAGCCCTGGTTTCGGACACTCCCCGTAATGCATCCGTGACCATGCGCTCCGACGGTGTGCTGATGCGTCTCGACAAAGAATCTTTCGTCGAGCTGATCCGTAATCCGCTGATAAACAAAGTCTCTTATCAAGAAGCCCATCGCATGATCGACGAAGGCGCCGTGTGGATCGACATTCGCCACCGTGATCAATTTGCCAAGGGAGCATTTCGCAACGCACGGAATATTCCCAGGGGCATGATACGGGTCGAGTGCCGAAAGCTGGTAAAAGGGCGTAAATACATTGTCTGCGGCGAGGATCCTGGTGGTAGCGCGGCTGCGGCATTTCTTCTCGCCGAACGGGGATACGATGTCAGTCACCTGGGCGAGCCACTGAGCAAATTGTTCGCCTCGGAAGAGGCCCCGGTTCAGCCGGCGCAAGCCATCAGTGAACGGGCCAACAGCGAAACCGTTGTACCGTTTCCACCGACACCCGATGAAATCCCCGACGAAGATGAATCCGAGAAAAGCCTGATTGAGAAAAGTATGGAAGACAGCAACGAGCCCGACGAAGAAAGCCCCATTATCGATCTGGAGAACAGCTTCGGTCCCTCTGTACCGGCGCCGCGAGACGCGTACGCGGATACTGTAACCGGAGCGCGCCTCGCCGATCTCGTCGAAGAGATAAACGACCATTTCCAGGAATTGGAGGGAACCGGCGGTCAAAAGGAGGGTGACACCCTCGATGAGGAGGCCTTGGATATTGCGGGCCTCGACGAGGAAGCGCCCGCCCCACCGCCGGAGGAGCCAGAGGAACAAGAACAGAAAGAGGCGCCAGTCGAACCCGTGCAACCCGTTGCGGAGTTGGCGCAGGAAATCCCGGACATCAGAGATTTCGAGCTGAGCATCCCTGAAGAGGAGATGTCACAGATAACGCGGGAGATGTTGCTCAAGCTTCGTCGCTGCGTCAGCGCGTTCGCGTCCGCTCAGCGACTGCGTTACGAAGAACAGCTCCGCACGCGCACGGCACAAGTGGAGGTGGCCGCGACAAAAGAGCTGCACCGCAAAGCAGAAGAGATCCGCCTGATCTATCAGAGCAAGTTCGAGGCCAAGGAGCTGTCTCTCCGACGGCACTACCAACGCCTGGTGCGGCTCGCGAACAAGATCACACGGCAAAAAGCCGAGCTGCAACAGGCCCGAAAAGAGCTCGAGGGAAAGCTCGGCGCAACAGACAGTCTGTACCGCGAAGTACACGACATCCGCCAAATGCTGGCCAAACGCATCGGCAATCTGGACGGCCTGGAGGAAGAAGACGACAACAAGTCAGCGTCATAGGTACCGGTGTTGCCTTATTGTCTTATTGGGG